>CAZHFK010000001.1:0-48778 GCA_964531215.1 uncultured Gammaproteobacteria bacterium
GTGGCGGAGCCGGTTCGCCGACAGCAGGTTCTTCTTTGGCAGGAGGTGACGGCGGTCATTTAGCCGGCAGTAGAATTCCAGGCGGAACTAATGGAGGTGGCCGCGGCGGCGGTGGCGATAGTAGCATCTACCGTTCTGGCGGCGGTGGTGCTGGAGCTGGTTATTACGGCGGTGGTGGCGGCGGAGCTGGTAATGCCGGTAATACTTCTGGAGCCGGTGGCGGTGGCGGTTCTGGTTATGGTGATACTACGACAAGTGGAAGCGGCACAACACCCGGTAATAATACTGATAGTGATTATATTTCAGGTGCCGGTGTCGGTGTCGGTGGTACCGGAGGGGCTACCGGAACGGCTGGTGCGTCCGGGGGAGATGGGTTGGTAGTAATTATTCTTCCGCCAATTTTACAAAGTTTTACTTCAACAACTTCTGACGGTACTTATGGGCCAGGATCAAATATAAATATTACAGCTACTTATGATTTAAATTTGGGTGGTACAAGTACTTTGACAGTTGTTCTGAGTAATGGTGAATCAGTCACTTTAAGTACAGTATCCGGGGAAACCGTTTCAGGTACTTATTCAGTGGGCTCTACCGGCAGTGGGGAAGATGCTACTGATCTTACCGTATCTTCTATCTCTTCGGAAACTGTTACAAGTACGGCAGGGGGAACTCAGTCGTCTTCGACTGTACCGGCTTCGCCTAATAATATAGCTGATACTAGTGATATTAATATTGATACAACTGCGCCGGCCGTCAGTTCGGTTGAGATTCAATCACTTACTACTGTTGATGTAACTTTTGATGAATCTATGGGTAGCGGTGTTACTACAGCTTCTAATTATACAATTTCTGGGTCAGGCCAAGGTACTTTAGCTGATAATCCAAATAATATTGCTCTTGTATCTGGTAATATTTACAGATTAACTTGGAGTTCCGGTTCTTTGATAAACGGTGCAAGTATTGATATTACCGTTGCTAACGTTCAGGATGCCGCAGGAAACATAATTGGCACTTCAAATTCAAGTAAGTATAGAATTAGAGGTGTTTTTGATGATGGTAATAAGGTTAATGGTTTTGAGGGTGGCGTAAGGAGACAGTATCATTTTCATTAAAATAATTAGATTTGAAACGATTGCAATTATTTGATATAATGTTGGTTATATGATTATATCTTTAAATATAAATAATTTTAATTTGCTAATTTAGTTAAATAAATATTAATAAATTAAAGTTTAAATTATGAAAATTTTTAAGCGTAAAGATAAAAAAAATAAAAAATCTTGGGGGAAGATTATTAAAATTATAATTATTGTTTTGGTGATTGTGGTGGCCGGTTATTTGATTCTTTGGCAAACAGGTGTTTTGGAAACTTTAAAAATAGCCCGGCAAATCCAAAAACAACAACAACTTTCAACTGAAGACCAGGAAGTTTTAAAAGAATTAAAGCAAATTATTCTTTTGCCTGAAGAACCCAAACCAACCATGGCTGTGATTACCGATGTTCAAGCGTTAAAGGAAAATCAGCCTGATTTTTTTGCTGACGCTGAAAATAACCATCGTTTGATTATTTATCCGACTATGGCGATTGTTTATGACGCTCAAGCCAATAAAATAATTAAAGTCGGACCGGTTAATTTTAATCAGGCCGCATTGGGCGAAGTTAATGTAGCTTTGTATAACGGTTCTGGTAATGAGGATCGTTTAGCTGAATTTGAAGAGAAATTAAATAATACATTTGATAAGGCTGAAATAACTGTCAGAGAAGAGGCTGTTAATACTTATGATAATACTTTGGTTGTTGATTTAACCGGTAAAAATCAAAATATCCAGGCAGTTGCCGATTCTTTAGGTGCTCAAGTTTCCGAATTACCGGAGGGAGAGACAGCACCGGAAGGCGCTGCGATTTTGGTGATAATCGGCCGGCAATAATAGGATTTTTTATCTCATTTGACAATTAATTTAAAAAAATGATTAAACAAAAGAAAAATATAATTTTAATTTTATTGTTTTTATTAGTAACTCCTTTGTCCGTTTTAGCTGTAAACGATGTTACTTTTAATGGGACAGTTGATTTTCAACTGTATACCATTGATACGCCAGCAACTTTGGCAACTATTTATGCTCAGCCCGGTAGTGTTGTTACTTCTTTGGATGTTCAGTCAAATTATATTGATATTTTATTAGATGCCAGTTCTGATATAAGTTTTAATGCAGCTGCCGATTTTTACTTTAATTTGCCTAATCCGGTACCAGCTGGCGTAACTGTTACGCCGGGTTGTGTTCAGGATCAAATAAGGTTACAATCTACTGTTAATACTACGGTACGTTTAGAAGTTACTTCTACAAGACCGATTTGTCCGGGTGGAGGCGGAGGAACATATATTATTCCTAAAAATTATTCGTTTTCAATCAATAATGACGCTGATTGTACTGAAACTGAAAGTGTGATTTTGAATTTACAGGCTGAAAATGCTGAAGATGTTTTAATTAGTAATAATGAACATTTCGTTAATGCCCAATGGCAAGAATTTACGAGTCCCGGTGAAATTAATTGGCAATTAGAATCAGGCGCCGGATTGAAAACAGTTTATGTGCTTTATCGAAGTTCTACCAATACTTTTTCTAATAAATTAAGCGATTCAATAGAATTAAAATACTCGGGTTGTGATCAGGTAGTTGATGAACCAGAAGAAGAACCAGGTGCTGGGGATGGATTAGATTTGGAAGAAGGCGATTTAATTAAAGGTTCATTGTCAGCTGTTTATTATTATGGTGATGATGGTAAGCGGCATGCTTTTCCCGACGTCGGCACTTATGACAGTTATTATAATGGTGATTTTTCTATGGTCCAAAGAATTACGGATCAGCAATTGAGTACGATACAATTAGGTTCGAATATGACATATAATCCGGGAATTAGAATGCTTAAAATTCAATCGATGCCCAAAGTTTATTTCGTTACACCAGGTGCGGTTTTACGGTGGGTGACATCCGAAGAAATAGCTGAAGAATTATACGGTGAAAATTGGTCAGATTATGTTAATGACCTTAATGTTGCTTTTTGGCCTGATTATATTATTGGCCAACCAATTTATTCAGTTACTGATTTACCGGCGGATCTTTTACCGGATAATATTTAAAATCAATTTTAATTAATACAATTAGAGTAAAAATTTTATATTTTTGTTTAATAATTAATTTTTAAAGTTTATGTTTTTAAAATCAGTCGGACAAACAATTTTGGATTCGTTGGCTATTTTATGGGTAAAATTAGTCGATTATTTGCCCAATTTAGTTGCCGCAGTAATTATTTTAATTATTGGTATTTTTATTGCCAAAGCAATTGCTAAATTAATTAAAACAGTTGTTGAAGCGTTACGACTTGACCCGTTAATTCGCAAGATTAATATTATTCAGAAAATTGAAGATACCGGGACAAAAGTTGTTTTATCTGAAATTTTAGCTTGGTTGATTAAATGGTTTTTGTATGTCGTACTTTTAATCGCTATTTCTGAAATTTTAAAATTAGGCCAGTTTACGGTCTTTTTAAAGGAAATTGCCTTATATTTACCAAACGTGATTATTGCCGTTTTGATTTTGGTAGTCGGTCTTGTCTTGGGTGATTTTGTTGATAAATTGATTGTTAGTGTTTTAAAAAGCACCAGGGCAAAATTGGCACCCTTAATGGGCACTATTGCTAAATGGTCAATTTTTATTTTTGCTTTATTGGCTGCTTTATTGCAATTAGGCGTAGCAGTTACTTTAATTCAGACTTTATTTACAGCCATAGTTGTAACAATTGCTTTGGCAGCCGGTTTGGCTTTTGGTTTAGGCGGTCGCGATGCAGCTCGGGAAACTATTGAAAAATTCAAAGAAAATATTAAAGAGTAAAATTATTTTTTTACTATAAAATAAAAGAGGCTTGGGAAACCAAGTCTCTTTTGGTATAATTAAAGTAAACACGAAATACGAAGTTCTAAATTTGAAGTAAATTTTAAATATTAAATAATAAATTATAAAATGGAGGAAGTTAAAAAATATGACATGGAAGAACGGACTTTAAATTTTGCAATTAAGGTTCGTAATTATTGTAAAAATTTGTATAAAAATCAATCTAATTATGAGTATAGTAAACAGTTAATTAGATCATCAGGATCAATTGGCGCTAATTATATTGAAGCCAATGAATCTCTTGGTAAAAAAGATTTTTTGATGAGGATACGAATTAGTCGTAAAGAAGCCAAAGAAAGTATATATTGGTTAAAATTAACAGAATCTGATGAGTTAAAGGAAAAAGATCTTTTAATTAATGAAGCTACTGAATTAATGAAAATTTTGGCAACTATTTTACGTAAGTCAGAAAGAGGCAATAGTTTATGATTTATAATTTATTAATTAGTTTCGAATTTCGATATTCGATATTATTATTTTAACATTATGAAAAAATACATTTTAAAATTTTCCGAACTGAGCATGAAAGATGTGCCAATGGTTGGCGGTAAAAACGCTTCTTTGGGTGAGATGTATAACAAATTAGTTAAAAAAGGTATTAATATACCGCATGGTTTTGCTGTGACTGCCGAAGGTTTCAAGGCTTTTTTGCAGTTTAATGAAATTGATCAAGAAATAAGCAAACTTTTAAAAAGTATTGATTATGATAAATTAGAAGATTTAAAAGATAAAGGCCGGCAAATTCGTCAATTAGTTTTAAAGTCTGAGTTTCCTAAAGATTTGGAAAAAGTTATTATTGAGGCGTATAAAAATTTAAGTCAAGAATATGATAAAGATAATTTGGATGTGGCAATTCGTTCTTCAGCCACAGCCGAGGATTTGCCGATCGCTTCTTTTGCCGGCCAATTGGAATCTTTTTTAAATGTTAAGCGGCAACAGCCTCTTTTAGCCGGTATAAAAAAATGTTTTGCTTCTTTATATGGTAATCGGACAATTTCTTATGTGCACGATCAGGGTTTTAAATATGATAATATTTTTCTTTCTGTCGGTATTCAAAAAATGGTGCGCAGTGATAAGGCTTCAGCCGGAGTAAGTTTTACGGTTGATACTGAAACAGGTTTTAAAGATATTGTTTTAATTAATTCAGCTTATGGTTTAGGTGAAAATGTTGTTAAAGGCCGAATTAATCCTGATCAGTTTTATATTTTCAAACCGACTTTAGGCAAAGATTTTAAAGCTATTATTAGCAAAGAACTTGGCAGTAAAGAAAAAAAATTAGTTTATAAAAATAAAGGAAAGGAAACAACTGCCAATATAAAAGTTGAACTAAAAAAACAAAATAAATTTTCTTTAACTGATAAGGAAATTTTAAAATTAGCCAAATGGTCGGTTAAGATAGAGACATTATACGATAAACCAATGGATATTGAGTGGGCGAAGGATGGACTGGATAATAAACTTTATATTGTTCAAGCCCGCCCCGAAACTGTATCTCATAAAAAAGATACCAATATTTTGGAAGAATATATTTTACAGCAAAAGGGTAAAGTTTTATGCCAGGGCAATAGTATTGGTGAAAAAATCGGCCAGGGTAAAGTCAAGGTAATTAAAGATGTGAAAAATATTACTGATTTTAAAAAAGGGGATGTTTTGGTAACTACAATGACCGATCCTGATTGGGAGCCTGTCATGAAAAAAGCGGCAGCTATAGTGACTGATTTGGGCGGCCGAACTTCACATGCGGCTATTGTTTCACGGGAATTAGGTGTCCCGGCTGTTGTTGGCACTAAAGATGCCACGCAAGTTTTAAAAGATAAAAATAAAGTGACTGTTTCCTGTGCTGAAGGTGAAAAAGGTTATATTTATCAAGGTATTTTGGATTTTAAAGTTAAAAAAACAAATTTAAAAAAGCTCCCGGAAATAAAAACTAAAATAATGATGATTTTGGCAGAGCCTAATTTGGCTTTTAAACATTCTTTTTTACCCAGTCAGGGCGTTGGTTTGGCCAGAATAGAATTTATTATTGCCAATAATATTAAGGTTCATCCCTTGGCTCTGCTTAATTTTAAGAAGTTGGATGATAAAAAGATAAAAGATAAAATAAATAAATTAACTTTAGCTTTTGATAATAAAAAACAATATTATATTGATAAACTGGCTTGGGGGATGGCTAAAATTGCCGCGGCTTTTTATCCTCAGGAAGTAATAGTCAGATTTTCTGATTTCAAAACCAATGAATACGGTAATTTAATCGGCGGTGAATCATTTGAACCCCAGGAAGCCAACCCAATGATTGGCTGGCGCGGTGCTTCTCGGTATTATGATGACAAATTTAAACCGGCTTTTGAATTGGAATGTCAGGCAGTTAAAAAAGTCAGGCAGGAAATGGGTTTGAAAAATCTTAAAGTTATGGTCCCGTTTTGCCGGACAATTGAAGAAGGTAAAAAAGTTCTTGAAATTTTAAAAGCAAACGGGTTAAAATCAGGCCAGGATGATTTGCAGATTTATGTGATGATAGAAATTCCATCCAATGTGCTTTTGGCTGACGAGTTTGCTCAAATTTTTGACGGGTTTTCCATTGGTTCCAATGATTTAACCCAATTAACTTTAGGCTTGGATCGTGATTCCGAATTGATTTCAGATATAGCCGATGAGCGAAATGAGGCAGTTAAAAAATTAATCGCTCAGGTGATTAAAACAGCCAAGAAAAATAAAATAAAAATCGGGATTTGCGGTCAGGCGCCCAGTGATTTCCCTAATTTTGCCAGATTTTTAATGAAACAGGGGATTGACAGTATTTCTTTAAACCCTGATACGGTTATTAAGACCAGACTTGACTTAGGTAAAAGTAAATGATAGATTAAAATATATCTTTAAAAAAGGAGGGGCCGATGTCATTAGCGGTAGTTCAAGGCGGAAGAAAATTTACTTGTCCGGCAAATGACTGTCAAAAAGAATTAGAATATAAATTAACAAGCCAGGATTTGGATCGCGGTACTGGTCATATACGCTGCCCTGATTGCGGTTTAACAATTTTTTTTAAAATCCGAACCAATACTCAATCAGGTCAAGTAGAAATTAAGGGCCCTAAAGTTTTGCTGATTGCCTAAAAAATACAGATTTTTAATTAACCTGCTAGTAAAAAAGCAGGTTTTTTTAACTAAATCTTATTGACTTTTTTATTAAAATATGCTATAATGCAAGTATCAGGAAGTTAAATCAGGCTCTTTTAAGAGCTAGTCTAAGCGAAAAAGCTAACAAGGAGGAAGCTAATGCGGAAAGCGAATTATGCGGAAATTTGTGGCTGTATAGGTGGATTTTTCCTGATGCTGTCTCTTTTAGGGGCAGCCAATATATTTGCACCTTGTAAAATCATTCCGTTTTGGTTGCTGATGATTTTCATCAGCCTGACGGTAGTAGGTGGTGTGCTTGAATACGTATTTGAGCGTGCCGTTAAAAAACCCAAAAAGCTCCCAATCAGGGAGCAAAAACAAATCACCAAAAGAACTGGCCGGGTTTATATAACCTGGTAAGTTGCAAAAAGATTAAGGGTTCACTCCGTGAACCCTTTTTAATTTTATTAAATTTTTGTATAATTTAAATATGTTTAATTTTTTACATACTTTTCAGCCACAGCCGATTTTATTGGAAATCGGCTGGCTTAAGATTTATTGGTATGGTTTTTTAATTGCCATGGGTATTGTTTTGGCTTTTTTAGTTATTTTATATTTGGCCAAACAATATAAGCTTGATAAAGATCATGTTTATAATCTGGCTTTTTATTTGATTATTTTTGGTTTGATTGGTGATCGGTTATATTATGTGATTTATGCCTGGAATTATTATTCCCAGAATTTATTGGATATTTTTAAAATCTGGCAGGGTGGGTTGGCAATTCATGGCGCTATGATCGCCGGATTACTGGTTTTGTATATTTATGGCAAAAAACATAATCTAAAATTCGGATTTTTGGCTGATTTGTTTGTGATTGGCTTGCCTTTAGCCATGTTTTTTGGCCGATTTGGCAATTATTTTAATATGGAACTTTTTGGCTTGCCAACTGATTTACCCTGGGGGATTCCGATAATTGAAGCTAAAAGGCCGGTACAGTACTTAACTGCGACTCATTTTCACCCGACTTTTTTATATGAGAGTTTGTGGAATTTAATAATTTTTATAATTTTATTCAGCTGGCATAAACTGCGTTTAAATAAATATAAAACCCCTGACAAAATTCAGGGGTTGGGCAATATTGCTTTAACTTATTTTATTTTATATTCCGCAGGAAGGTTTTTAAATGAATTTTTGAGATTGGATTACAGCCCTTATTTTCTGGGTTTACGCTGGGCGCAGTTTATCAGTTTAATAATAATTATTGTTTGTTTAATACTGATTATTGCCAGAAAATATTATAAATCTAAGACTGTTCCTGCTGACTGATTTTTCTTAGTTTATATTCGTTATATAAGACGATTAAGTAGGCAAAAGTTAAAATTACCGTAATAGCCAGATTAAAATAATCAAAACTTCTTAATGCCCGGCCGCCATAAATTGCCAAATAAAGAATGATTGGTAATTCTTTATAAATTTCCGGAGTTTCAACTTGAAATTTATAAAGCCAGGATAAACCGAAATTAATCACTAAGCCAATCGCTAACCATTTTAGAAAATCTTGATATTTGATAGCTTCATTGGTAATTGATAAAAAATTAAGAGAAACAAGTAATGAGGCAACAATAATAATAAATGTTTTATGATAATTTTTAACATTGGCAAAAAGTTTGAGTTTATGGCTGAAAAATAAGGCAGTAATAAAAAGTAAAGGAATAGTGAAAATTGAAAAAAGTGTATTTAAAGTAATTGGCAGGTCAAGCCTGTTTAAAGTTAAAGTACGAATTACATGGGTATCAAAAAAGGGCAGATCAAATCTAAAACCCAGATATTCCAGAATAAAAGGTAATATAATAAATAAGATGCCGATTGAGATGCCACGCCAAAAACTTAGATAGTAATTTAAACAAATAAAGCTGATTACAAAGCCGATAAAAAGTGCCAGAAATAATAATAAAGGATCAGTAATAAATAAAGAACCGATTAAAAACAAAATGTAAAAAATAAACAATATAATGGTAAAGTTTTTCATAATTTTAAATTAAAGTTATTATTGATTTAATTATACCATTTATTGGCTTTAATTTTAAGCAAATTCTTTAATATGCTATAATTAAGATAATAAAAATAAAAATTAAATTTTCTTATTATGCTCGGGGGTAAAATACAATACGATTATCAATTTATGTCAGCTGATAAAGTCGGCCGTTTTGGATTTAAAAAACAGGAATTGGCCAAACTAGCTAAAGATTTAAAAAATTTTAATAAAAAAATAAAACAGACTAAAAAAGAGCCGGAATTAAGTTTTTTAAATTTGCCTTATGATAATCAGACTTTACGGCAGGTTTTAAAAATAAGCCGTAAATTACCGGCCAAGTTTGATAATTTGGTAGTAGTTGGCATTGGCGGTTCAAGTTTAGGCTCCAAAGCTATTTATCAGGCTTTAGCCGGTCAGTACGCCAATCAATTGCCCTCAAAATGGCGTAAATTAAAAATTTATTTTAGCGGTAATACAACTGATCCCCGGCCTTTGGCCGATTTAATTAAAGTTTTGAATTTAAAGAAAACTGTTTTTTATGTAGTTTCCAAATCAGGCAATACGATTGAAACTTTATCTAATTTTTTATTTTTGCGTAAAAAAATGATTTGGCAAATGGGCTATAAGAAACATAAAGACCATTTTATTATTACCACTAATACAAAAAAGGGCAGTTTATGGGAAATGGCTCAAAAAGAAGATTATTTGGTTTTACCTCATTATTCTGGTGGCGGACGTTATTCAGCTTTATCAGTCAATGGTTTGTTGCCGGTCGCGGCTGCCGGATTTGATATTGAAAGACTTTTAGCCGGAGCCAAAGCAATGGTTAGACAAAGTAAAAATAATAAAGTTTATAAAAATTTACCTTTTTTGTTTGCGGCTTTGCAGTATTTAGCCTATACAAAACGTCAACAAAATATTTCAGTTTTAATGCCTTATGCCGATACTTTGTCTGAATTCAGTCAATGGTTCAGACAGTTATGGGCGGAAAGTTTGGCTAATAAAGTTAATTTGAAAAATAAAAAAGTAAATCTGGGTATAACGCCTGTTACGGCTTTAGGTCCGACCGATCAGCATTCACAGATACAATTATATATTGAAGGCCCTTATGATAAGATGATTACTTTTATTAAAGTAGTCAAAACTAAAAATAATTTAAAAGTGCCTAAATATAAAAATACTGATTTGGAATATTTGGCTGGACATAAGTTTGCTGATATTTTAAATATTGAACATCAGGCAACAGCTGTTTCTTTAATGAAAAATAAACGGCCTAATGGCACGATTATTTTACCGGAATTGAACGAATATTGTCTGGGGCAATTGGTTTATTTTTTTGAAATCGCCGCCCTTTATTTGGGAGAATTAATGCAAGTCAATGTTTTTAACCAGCCAGGCGTAGAACAAAGTAAAAATTATATGCAGGCTTTATTAGGCAAACCTGGTTATGAAAAATATAAAAAGGATATAGTGACTTAGTAATTAGGCATTGGCCAAAATTTATAATTTAGTTAAGAAGAATAATAAGAAATAGTAATTAATAAAATAAAGAGAACCGATATAAGCCGGTTCTTTTTTATTTTGAGCAATATTTATAAAAATTTATTTTAGTCAATTCTGATTTTATTTTTTTTCAATGAATTAAGTTGTTTTTTAATTAAGCCCAAATTAATTTTATAATTTTTAGTTATTGCCGTATGGGGATCGGCAAGAAGTATTGGCGTTATTTTTGAGGGCATATAATAATATTATTTTTTAAAATGATAAGAAAAGTATATATATTATGCCATATAGCTGCTTGCGACTCTTGTCAAAAATAAAAATTAATGCTATAATAGTTTCATATTGTTTAAAGTTTAGATTAAGATAAATTAGAATATGTAGTTCGTATATACTATACTCACTGCATAAATTTTTACATTAGTAAAAATTTATGGGGGCGTAGCTCCTGCCTTCGCTAAAGCTTCGGCAGGCAGGCATCAAGATTTTATGGGTGCCTGGGTACTAACCAACTTCGCTTTCTAATTATTAAAATTGAATATCTACTTGGGGGCGTAGCTCAGTTGGTTAGAGCGCTTGCCTGTCACGCAAGAGGTCGCGAGTTCGAGTCTCGTCGTCCCCGCCTCCGCTTTTTCTCGTTTTACTCGAAAAAGCTTCGGCGGGCCTTTATGGCCCGCTTTTGTGTTGTAAATAAAAAGCGGAGCTCGCCGTAGCTTTAGCGAAGGCGAGCACCCCATAATATGATATACTTTAATTATGTACTACGTTTATATCTTAAAATCTCTAAAAGACAATGGCCGTTATACTGGCTATACAACTGACATCGATGACCGTTTAACCGGACATTTTAAAGGTCAGGTAACTGCAACTAAAAATAGACTGCCCTTAGAATTAGTAGTCTATTTTACATTTTCTGATAAATCAAAAGCTACAAAGTTTGAACGCTATTTAAAAACAGGTTCAGGTAGAGCTTTTATAAATAAACATTTTATATAAGGAAAATCGTCATTACGGCGATTTTTTGTTATAATGATTTTATGATAATATTTTTAATTGGTCCAGGTGGTGTGGGCAAAACAACAAGTGGCAAAATATTTGCAGATAAATTAAAATATCAATTCTTAGATTTGGATGAAGAATTTTGTAAAAGAAATGAGATAATCGGCGAATTTATAAACAAATATGGTTATAAGTCTTATTGTAAAAAAAACTCAAGTTTATTTTTTCAATTGGTAGAGAATTGCAAAGAAGAAAATACTGTATTTGTATTATCCTCTGGATTTTTAGTACACGAAGGTTTAAACTCGTTAACTCAAAAACATTTAAAAGCTTTAAAAAATCATGGGTTTTCAATTTGTCTTTTGCCAAATAAAGATAAAAAAATAGCGTCAGAGATAGTTGTTAATAGACAGTTAAAAAGAGGTTTTGGATTAAATAAAAATAGAGAAAAACAAAAATTTAATAGTCGTTATGATAAATATAAAAAGTTAGGAGATATTGTATTTTTTTCATCTGATAACCCAGAAAATATTGCAAAAATAATGTTAAATAATAGTTCCAACATAGCCAACTAGTCCCCGCAAAATCCGGGAAGTTTTCTCGGTTTTTTGATATAATGAAAATATGAAAAAAGGGTCACATACAATAATTGTTCCATATAATAATCAATGGGAAGATAAATATTTAAAAGAAAAAAATTCTCTTTTAGATTTGCTTGGTGATAAAATTATTAATATTGAACATATCGGAAGCACATCAGTTAAAGGCTTATCTTCAAAGCCCATTATTGATATTGTTACTATTATTAAAAATTTTGAGCCAGCTAAAAATTTTAATAAAATTCTGAAGGATTTAGGATATAAATTTCACTCTTCAAGTACTGAAAGACATTTTTATAGAAAAGGTGAACCAATAAGTTATCATCTTTCAATCGCTTTTTCTAATAAAGGTGGGTTTTGGGTTAGGCAAATTTTATTTAGAGACTATTTAAGGAAGAATGATGACGCAAGAGAAGAATATCAAAAATTAAAAAAAAGATTATTAAAAAATGACCCGACTGGAGTTAATGATTATTTTGCTGGTAAAGATGTTTTTGTAAAAAAAATATTAAAATTAGCAGGATGGAAAGAGAATCAAACATATTCTGAATATGTAAAAAAAACTAACAAATAGTTCCAACATAGTCAACCCTTCGGCTTTGCTCAGGGCAGGCTAAACCCCGCACAAACGCAAAATTGTGTTGTAATGACCTGTTTTTTGTTTTGACAAATATCATTTAATATAAATATATGGAAAATAATGATAAAAAAGAAATTTTAGAAGCGCTATCAGGTTTTGCTCAGAATACACAAGATCAATTTGATAGTGTAAATAATCGAATTGACAATTTGACAGAAAGCTTTACTACACTACAAAAATCTGTTGATACTTATGCTAAGTGAGCAGAAACAATATTTGAAGAACTAGTGTCAGTTAATAATACCATTAAACGTCATGAAAAATGGTTTGAGCAAATTGCTAAGAAACTTGATATTAAACTTGAGCATTAATTTTTTATTTTATTTAAAATAATAATAAGAAGTATCGCTAGTTTTAGCGATACTTTTTGTTATGCTGATAAGACGGCTGGAACTTTGAGTAATAGAATTAGTAGTTTATTTTACATTTTCTAATAAATCTAAAGCTACTAAATTTGAACGCTATCTTAAAACAGGTTCCGGACGGGCTTATATTAAAAAACACTTTTTGAGTTAGCCGTTTTATTGATAGGGCCTAGGAGACGGTTGGAACTCTGCTGGAATAACTACCAGTTTTATGGTATAATATAAATAGAAGTATGGTAAAAAAAATTATCAATTTTATAATATTACTAATATTAGTTGTAATATCTAACTATGCTGATTTAGTGTTCCCTCAAATTGATTTAAAAAACTTTTTTTATACATCTATTGCCTTAACAATGTGTTATTTAGTATTTGAAATTTTTCTTAACGGGATAATAAAAAATAGAATAGATGATGATAAATTACAGTATTCCTTTAAAAAAACAGTTGATATTTTATTTTTAACTATTTTTGCCGTAATAACATTGAGAATTTGGATAGTAAATCCACGTTAATGATAGGATAGAAATACATAATAAATGCGGTGATGTAATTGATATTGGTATTTTATATACAACGATATTTGAAATTAAAGAATGGGTCGGGGGTGACCAGCCAACAGGAAGGATAACTAAAATACCAAATGGTTTGGTACTTTTTAATAGTGTCAATAATTATACTCAAGACCATAATTTTATCTGGGATGAGATAGAAATAGTATTAACATATAACAGTAACTGGCAAAAAGCTATAAAACAAATATTAAAAATAATTGACAAGGATACTCTAAAGTTTGAGGAATTAGCTAAAAAAGGAATTAAAAAATTAAAACAAAGATATTATTTAACAAAAAAAGAGTTAAAACCACAAGCATTTTTAAGCATTACAGAGAATTGGATTGCGCTGTCATTTCGCTACTTAACAGATGCTAAGCAGCGTAGACAGATAAAGCACGATTTATCCTTTAAAATTTTAAAAATGATTGAAAAATCCAAAGATATGGAAATTTCCTCATCAACATCAATAATTAATATAACGTCTTTTCCAGAATTAAAAATAAAAAATTATGCAAGAAAAAAATAAAATTATTTTATTAGTTATTGTAGTGCTTGTATTGATAGGTTTAGTGGCTTATTTTTATTTTTGGTATCAGGATACAAACAATTTAAGAAAACAGTCAAAAGCACAAATCAATAAGGCGCAACAATTCGACGTTTTATCTGAAGAAATTAGTCAAGAGAAAGAAAGATGCCAGCAGTTTATTAATCAGGAAAGCGGGCAATTCGAAGAATTCCAATACTGCCAAAAATTTATTCAATGGCAGAACACGCTGAATATCCTTAAACCATAGTTCCAACATAGTCAACCCTTCTTCGGCTACGCTCAGAGTAGGCTAAACCTCGCACAAACGCAAAATCAGGTTATAATGGCCTGTTTTTTGTTTTGACAATATTTTTTGAATTGTTATATTATAAATATAATAAATTATTTTATATATGTTAGAAGATAAAGATATAGAAAAATTAACACAAGTTTTTGCAACAAAAGAAGAAATTAAGTCAATGATTGAGCCACTAGCAACAAAAGAAGTTTTTTTAGAGTTACAAAACTCAGTAGATGATTATGCCAAGAAAGCCGATACTTAAAAAGTAGATATTGAGTTAACTACTTAGTTTATATTCAAATAACTTTTAAACAGTCCGGGAAATTTTTTCGGTTTTTTTTTATAATATAAGTATAATATTTAAAATATAATTTTATTAAAAAACCTCTTTGATATCATCGCCGAGGTTTAATGAGCAGTTATTAATAGTCCAAGGAGCAAGAAAATTATAATTACAGCCGGTGAAAAATTATTTACCACCTGGTTATTGGTTTTTTATCAAGTTTTTCAGTAGCCTTAACCGAATATTTACGAATATGATGACTGTTATTATAAATTTTAGTCCTTTTTATTTAAGTCTGAAATTTTTGGTATTGCATAAATAAATCCAGTGACAGAATAAATAAAGCTAAAAATAAATAGCCAGGTCATCCAGGCCGAAATTTCATAAGCGACCGGTATGGCTAAATAGGAAATGATGGCCAGAAGTAAATAACCAATCATTATCATTGTTAGCACCTCCTTTTTTAATTTAATAATTTATCAAATATAATTATTTTTGTCAATTGTTTATATTAAAGAGGGGGCGCGGCTTTTTTAAGCCGCGCCCCCTCTTTGTAATATTTGAAGTTTTTATTTTTTTAATGTAGTTTTTTTAGGTTTTGTTTCTTTTTTGACTGGTTTGGCTGATTCCTTTGAGGTTGATTTACTGGTAGTTTTTGCGGTTTGAGATTTAGAATCTTCTGTGCTGACTTTAGTCCCTTTAATTTCTTTAATAATTGCTGCAAAAATTTTGGGATGATTTACAGCTAAATCAGCTAAAATTTTACGATCAATTTCAATTTTATTATCTTTTAAAGCTTTGATAAATTTTGAATAAGTTAAACCGTGTTCACGTACAGCCGCATTAATCCTTATTTGCCATAAACGTCTCATTTGACCTTTTTTCTTGTGTCTGTCTTGCTGGGCGTGCTGGCCGGCTTTAAGCATGGCAGTTTTTCCTAAACGCACACTGGATTTTCGGCCCCATTTATAACCTTTGGTCGCTTTTCTGATTTTGCGCCTTTTTTTAAGATGAACTTTGGCTCTTTTTACTCGTGGCATATATGTTGGTAACTAGTAATTAGTAATTGGTTATTTGTAAATGATAATTGGTTTATTGTTTATGATAAGGTAAAAATTCTTTAATGGTTTTTCTATTTGCTTTGTCCACTCTTTCATAGCCTCTTTTGCCGCGAGTTTTATCACCAGATTCTCGAGCATTAAAATGATCCTGCCCAGCATGTTTGCGCATTAATTTATTTTTTTTAGTTAATTTATATCTTTTTGCGATACTTTTACGTGTTTTTAATTTTGGCATATTGATTAATGACAAATTGCTAATAGTAAAATAGTTTTATTTTTAGCTATAAGCTATTTGCGATTTTATAAAATAAATCCCTCAATGGATTTAGTATTTGAATTTTAGCTTATTTGATTAAATTAGTCAAGCTTTGCTTGTTCTTCTGTTTCTGTTTGCTTGGTTTCTTTTTTCTTATTTTGTTCTTTTTCTTTGGGTATTTCTGGGGATTTATTGCTGGGAAAAACAATAGCCACAATTTTATTACCTTGCTTTTTCGGCGCTTGTTCTATTTCTATTTCAGTTATTTGACTATTAATAGTATTGATAAAATCATTAATTATTTCCTTGGCCAGTTCCGGATGCTGTCTTTCACGGCCTTTTAAAATAATTTCAATATTAATTTTATCACCACGTTTTAAAAATTTATCGGCTTGTTTTAGACGAAACTCAAGATCGTGCTTGCCGATTCTGGGGGATAATCTAATATCCTTGACCTCGGTTTTTCTTTGCTGTGATTTTTGTTTTTTAGCAGATTTTTCCTGCTGATATTTAAAATTACCATAATTCAAAAAACGAGCAACAGGCGGCTGAGCTTTCGGGGAGACAGCAACTAGATCAAGCTCTCTTTCTTTTGCCATATCGATTGCTTGTTTGGTTGGAAAAACACCCAGCATTTGTCCTTCTTCATCAATTACTCGCACCTCTGGCGATCTGATTTTTTCATTAAAAGGATAAATTTCTTGAGCTTGTTTTTTTTGACTTTGTTTTTTTCTAAATCTGATTCTTTTCAAGATAGTAAAATTTAATAATTAATTGATACTTCCTCGCTTCGTTTGTCAGTTCCTTCGCTTGAAGTGTTAAAGACATCCTGAGCCATCAACGAAGTTAAGGCAAAGTGTGGAGATGGCGGGAATTGAACCCGCGTCTTGAAAGTTTTTTAAAATACCATCGACAAGCTTAAATTTGAAAAGTCTTAATAATAGTTGACTGATTTGGCTAAGACCAGACCAAATCAGCTTTGCCTGAAAAAATATGACACCCCAAACCTTTTATCAGGCATCAAAGGTAGAGATGGCTGCTGTTTTTATTAAACTGCAGCAAAAGCAAAGTTCGGAGTAAAAGCACTCTTTACTTTGGCAAATAAGTTTTTTGCACTTATTGGATTGTATTTTGGATTAACGAGGCAAAATACAGCCTCGGCTTGCAGTATTTTAAAAGTTCTTTCAATCGACGCCTGTCATCCCCAGTATTAAATAAAAAATGATAAATGACAAAACTCAAATTGCAAATAACAAATTTGTAATTACTGGAATTTTGTTTTTAAAAGTCTTTGCACTTTTCTTTTATCATCCCTTTCTTTAATTTGCTGGCGTTTATCAGCTTTTTTCTTGCCTTTAACCAGCGCAATTTCTAATTTTATTTTGTTATGCTTAGTATACAACGAAATCGGTACTAATGTCAAGCCAGCTTGCTGTAATTTCCCGCTTAAATAATTAATTTCTTTTTGGTTTAATAAAAGTTTTCTGGATCGGGTCGGGTCATAATCAGGCAGTGGCCCGGCCATTTTATAAGCCGGAATAGTAGCATTAATTAAAAATACTTCCTGATTTTTATTAATAGTAACATAAGCGCCTTTTAAACTGGCCTGTTTTTTTCTGACTGATTTTACCTCTTGACCACTTAAAATAATACCGGCTTCAAAAGTTTCCAGTATTTCGTAGTCAAATCTCACTTTTTTATTAATTGCTAAAACAGGCATATAAAAAATTATGATAATATTAATATCATTATAGCTGATATAATTTATTTTTTAAATAAATAAAGAAGGTAACACCTTCTTTGGGGATTGAGCCGCAAATTACTACTTGCAGAACCTAAATTAAGAAAGGGGTAATAGATTTTTTGATCAGGTCCTGCAAGTAGAAATTTATTGCCCGTTAAGTTTAATAGCTTATTTTAGCATTAAAAAAGTTTTTTGTCAAGCTTGAATAAATAGTCATTTTGAGATTGACCAACCGGTAATAATTTTTTATAATATAATCATATATAAAACTTTATTATGGCTATTGGTAATAAAAAAATTAATATTGAAATTTCCACTAATTCGATTATTAAAATTTTAATTGTTTTATTTTTATTGTGGATTTTGTATTTAATTCAGGACGTAGTGGCGATTTTATTTTTTGTAATTATTTTAGTTTCGGTTTTAGAACCGATTGTCAGTTGGTTAAGAAATAAAAAGATCCCCAAATTTTTATCGGTTATTATTATTTATTTCGTTTTATTGGCAGTGGTGGCTTTAATTTTTATTTTATTGATCCCGCCAATTATTGATCAGATGCAGCATTTATCAGCCAATTTTCCTCGTTATTGGCAGAAAATGACTATTGAATTTTCCAATGTAGGCCACTTTTTAAACCAGTACGGTATTGATAAAAGCGTAGAATCATTTTTTCAATCATTCAAAATGCAACTTCCTGATTCAACCAGCGAGATTTTTACCAGGGTAGGTAATTTTTTTGCCGGCATTGTTTCTTTGATAATTATTTTGGTTATAACTTTTTATATTTTAGTTGAGCAAAATGCCATAAAAAAAGTTTTGCGACAATTGGTGCCTAGTCAATCATTGCCTTATGCTTATCAGTTGGTGAACAGGATCCAGCAAAAATTAGGCTTATGGTTAAGAGGACAGTTGATTTTAGGTTTTATTATTTTTCTTTTGGTTTATTTTGCTTTGCTTCTTTCCGGGGTAAAATACGCTTTGATTTTGGCGATTATCGCCGGGTTATTGGAATTTATACCGTATTTAGGCCCTTTTGTGTCAGGTTTTATTGCCGTATTTTTAACTTTATTTCAGTCTCCTTTAATGGCGTTTTGGGTTTTGATTTTATATATTGTTATTCAATTTTTTGAAAATCATATTTTTGTGCCAATGATAATGAAAAAAACAGTCGGCTTAAATCCCGTAGTCAGTATTATTGCTTTGTTGATTGGCGGGAAATTGGCCGGGCTAATCGGCGTAATTTTGGCAATTCCAGTGGTTACTGCTTTAAGTGTTTTTGTCCAAGATTTTTTGGATAAAAAAAAATCAGTTGAAATGAGATTAGAAGAATAATTTATTATTTATGGCCAGACAAGAACAAGATAAAAGTACTCAAGTAGAAGAATTAGAAGCGGAAATCAGTCGCATGAAAAAAGGCTTAAAAAGAAAGCAAAATAAAAAACTATTTAGCTGTTCCGGTTGTTTGATTTTGGTTTTAATTATTATTTTGCTTATTGGTTTAGCTGGTGCTTATGTCTTAGCCAAAAGCGGTTTAAAAGAAGTTCCGTTTTTTACAGATAATTTTTATCAAGAACCAGAACCGGTCCGTTTGGTTGAAGCTGATAATGTTAATGAAGCTGATAAAGATATTTTGAATCGTTTGGAAAAAGCGGTTAGTCAAGAAGCAGTCGGTCAGCAACAAATAAATGATTTAACTGTTTCGCTTGATTTATCCGAAGAAGTTTTAACAGCTGTTTTAAGGGATAAAATAAAAGAAAAAGAATCTTTGGCTGAAAAAATTAAATACGTACAAATAGCCGTTTTACCCGATAATCTGGAAGTCTTTATTGAAAACAAAGATCCTTCTAATGCGGTTATTACATTAAATATCAAGCCGACTATTAAAGAAGGTAAAACTGATCTGGAAATCGTTAATTTTAAAATAGGTGATTTGACTTTGCCCAACTTTATTGGTAATATTTCTTTTGGCTTTATTGCTGAAAAAAGTTTAAACAGTTTTTTAAATGTGACAGCTAAATACGGACAAATCCAAGATATTAATTTAACAAATGGTAGCTTAATTTTGGAAATATTAATTAATAATTTAAAGGAATTACTTTAGAATGATTGCCAAAAGAATTTTAGTTTTTTTAGGACCGCTCTTAATTGCTTTAATCCTGGAATTATCATTTTATAATATAAAATTACTTTATATTTTACCTTTTGTCGGGCTTTTGGGGGTGTTATTGATACTAAAATATTTAATTAAGGAAAAATTACTGAGTAAAGAATATTTTTACTTGTCGCTTTTGCCGGTTTTACTTTTTATTTGTACGGTCAGTTTGCTCTTATTGCTTAGTTTTGTTTTTTTAAAACATCTGGTTATAATCTTATTTACTTTATTATTAATTTTATACTTGGAAAATATTTTTTTATTTTATTATAAACCAGATGCTTATCAGGTTTATGCCCTGGAAAATTTATCAGCGATTTTCAACTTAATAATTTTTTTTCTATTGGCTATAATTTTAAACGCTTTTTATACTTTTTTGAATTTACCTTTGTATCTACTTTCCTTGATTTTGATTATAGTTCTTAGTTTATTGATTTTGCAGTCTTTTTGGATCAATAAATTAAAACATGAGTTAAGTTATGTTTATTTGATAATAATTGATATTATTATTTTGGAATTTTTCTGGTCTTTGATTTTTTTACCTACCAATTTTTATGTCAGCGGTGTTATTTTAACCATTATTTTTTATTTGATTTGGGGGATTTTGAAAGCCAAGTTAAATGAAAAATTAAATAAAAAAATAATTTGGCGTTATTTGGTTATTAGCGGTATTTTATTATTAATAATAATTATTACATCACAATGGGTTTAAATATTAATTATAATATAATTTATGTCTAATGAAAAAAAACAAAAAAAATTCAGAATTAATTGGTTGAGTCTTTTAATTTTAGCCGTAGTTTTAGGCTTTTTAGCCGGGATTACCGGTGAATTTTTTACTAAATATTATTTGTCAAATTCAGCTTTTTTCAGAGATTTATATTTTACCGAGCAAACTGATTTGGGGCAAAGAGAGATTATTATTCGTGAACCCAAAAAAGTAGTGGTTGAACAGGATTTGCGAATTAATCAGCTAAAAAATGAAATTCAGTCTTCAATTGTCGGAGTTTATAAAAAGAAAGCCACTGTTAAAAATCTTTTGGATAAGATTTTTTTACCGGAAAATTATTTGGGCCAGGCAGTTGTTTTGACTAGTGACGGCTGGCTGATCAGTACGGCTGATATTATTGATAATGATCAGGAAAATTTGATAATTAGTTATAATAAACAGATTTATGAAATTGATAAAATAATCAAAGATAATTTATCACAAATAGTTTTTATTAAAATAACCGCCCAGAATTTACCGGTTATAAGGCTGGTTGATTTTACAGATGTAAATGACGGCCAGCAGGTTTTTATTTATAATAGTTATTCTGATCAGCTGAATTTAGCCAATATTCAGGATAAAAGACATAAAATAATTGATAATAAATATGATTTTATTTCATCCAGTGAAAGCCTGGATAAGCATATTTTATTGGACAGGGAGCTTGATAATGAATATAATGGTTCACCTTTGGTTAATTTTCAAGGTAAAATTATCGGTTTATTATCAGGGCAATCTGACCGGTTAACGCAAGCAATCCCTTTACATTATATTAATGAAATTATCAGCCAGGTTTTAAAAGATGAGGAAATCAGCCGACCGCGATTGGGTATTAATTATATTAATTTAAGCCAGGCTTATGGTTTGACTGAAGATGATCGGCAAGGTTTGGAAAACGGGGGTTTGCTTTGGCCTGATCAGTCAGGCGTGGCTATTAAGCAAGATAGTCCTTTGTTTGGTAAATTGGTCCGCGGTGACATTATTACCAGTATAGAAGACCAAAAAATTAATCAGGAAATTGATTTATTGGATATTCTATTGCAATATAAATCGGGTCAGGAAATCAGCCTTAATTATTGGCATGAAGGCAATGAGCAGGAAATCAGTTTGATTTTACAATAGATTTTTTAAAAATTTTACAATAAAAACCTCTGGCTACAGGGGTTTTTTATTTTACTATTGACAAATATTTGATATTGTGCTAGAATTTAAAATCAAGTCAAAAAAAGAAATTTTAATATTTCTTTATTAATTTTGGCTGTTATAATAAATTATAAATATATGGAAAACTTACAATATTCAAAAATTTTTAGAAAAAACTGGGAAATCGTTGCCTTGTTTATTGGCGTAACGGTTGTTTTGACATTGATTATAAGTTTATTGCAGCCGTTTCAATATGAAGCTTCAACTAAAATTTTAGTTATTCAAAAACAGGAAAAAAACCTAGACGCTTATACCGCTACCAAATCAGCTGAAAGAATCGGTAAGAATTTATCAAATATTATTTTTACTTCTTCTTTTTACAATGAAGTACTTGAAGCTGATAAAGCTTTGGCTGATAAATTCCCTCAAGATAATATTGAAAAACGTAAAGCTTGGGATAAAAATGTTAAGGCCGATGTTATTCCGGAAACCGGTATTTTGGAGGTCAATGTTTATGATGTTGACCGTCAATACGCTGCTAAATTAGTTAAAACCATTTCTTATGTTTTAATGAATAAAGGCAGTGAATATCATGGCGGTGGCAGTGATGTAGGGTTTAAAATTGTTGATGATGTTTTCTTGTCTAAATATCCGGTCAGACCTAATATAATCTTAAATACTTCTTTAGCATTGGTTTTAGGCTTTTTATTGGGTAGCGCTTTCATTATATTAAGTGAAGCAGAAAAACAAAAAAAAGTTGCTGAAAAAGCTGTAAATAAGCAGCCTAGTCTTTTTGAAGATATGCAAAAACAGCAAATAAAAACGAAAGAAACCGATTTGGAAAATGAAACTGAAGCTGAAGAAGATACAATTCATTCATTTGGTAAAGCTTGGCAACTAGCCGAAGAAACAGTTAATGACTCGGCAAATAATAATCGTGCTGATCAGACTGAGATTAAAACAATGTACGACCATATCGGTTAATATTGACAATTTATCCAATTAATGTTAGGATGAACTATTACAAATATCATAGCTTTGGTTAGCTTTAACTAGCCAAAGCAATTGAGGTTTGTAAAGGAAAGGAATATTTGAAAACAAAATAGATCAGAAAAAAGGAGGAAAAACAATGAAAAAGCTTATTACCGTATTTGTGATTTTTACTGTGATGATGATTTTTTGTTCCGCTACTGTGGCCGAAGAAAGTAATGTTGGCCTGGCTCCGGGCAACCTGGGATTTGTGGCCGGTGGTGGCGAAGGCGGCCAGGCGAGTGATGAGGTGAACGACTTTCAGTTCATTTATCTTGGCGGTTATTACACTGCCATGCTGAATGACAAGGTGGGGATCCGCGGGACTATGATGTACTTCGGCAACTTTGAGGAGCAGGAAGAGTATTACAGCTCTTCGGCTTCCGGCTTGTCTTCGGCAGTGGAAACTTACAGGCCCATGATCGGTCTCACCTTGCAAGGTGAGCAAAACGGTTGGTGGGTCTGGAACCACATCTCTGTGGGCGCTGATCATCAGGAAGACCAGGGCTGGCTGCCAGTCACGATTCTGCATGAAGAGCTGATGTTTGGTTCTGGCTGGTTCTACAATTTTTTGTGCGCCACTGCCAGGGTCGGAGCTGAGGACTATGAGTCCTATTATCTCCGGGATCAGGTGTACTTTAAGGTGAACAACTGGCTGCACATCGGTCCTCAGGTCCAGCAAGTCTGGTTTTACCAGACAGACGACGAGGGGGATAATAAGCTGGTTTACGAACCGGCGTGGGGCGGACAAATTAAGTTCGCTGAAAATACCTCTGAACCCAAGTATTCGTTGACAGTCGGTGCGACCAACGGTGACTTTGTTGGCACGACCTATCATGTCGACGTTTGGATCGCACTTTAAGTTTTTTTCAAAAAGTTCAAGCTGGGAATGTAAAAACATTCTCAGCTTTTTTATTAGATAAAACTAAAGTTTTACAATCCATAGGTTAATTTGCCTTTAGATAAAACTGAAGTTTTATAATCCGTAGGTCAGGATAAAGCCGAAGTTTTATAATCCGGGTTTAGCTTGACAAAAAAATTTTTTTATGATAGAATGATAGATCAATAAATAGTTTGAAATATTTGAATTTTGAAAAATCAACCAAACCAATAAGGAGGAAAGAAAAATGACTGAAGAACTGGAAACCAGAGGCCTTGATGTCAGGGGATTTATTTCTAAGCACGGAAGATTGGTTTTGCTTCTGTTGCTCTTTGTTCTGCTGATAATTTTGCTTTTCAGCAGATGTGACAGCTGCAGCGGCCGACTCAGTGGCATCAAAAATCATCTGCCGTTTATCGGTGATGACGAGACTAAACCAGACGTGGCTGACGGCTGCACTTACTGTCGAGACAATGAAGAGTTTCGTCGACAGGTAGTTTCTTTGGTCACCACTGATCCTGAGATCGCTGCCTGGCTCAAAGAGCTGATCTGCGAGACTGACTGCAGTGCTCCGCCGCTGGCTAAGAAAAAAGCAGCCCCTAAAAAGAAAAAAACGGCTAAGCCGAAAACCTGCTCGGATCTGGGGTCTGCCTGGTCGTGTGTTAACGTGCGTAAATATAGTTGCGTGGAAACACGTAAAAATCTTTGCAAGGGACCCATCCGTTTCCGTTGCGGACGCGGGTGCAGTTTGCGTTCCAAGCCTGACCCTGATCCGCCGGATTCTCCGGAGGCAAGTGAAGCGAGTTGGGAGTATCACACTTTTGAGTGTGAAGGCACGGAGTGTGATGTGTTGTATTCAGATGTGCTGACGAACTCGCGGGCAACCATTGTTGATGACAATGGTCGTCCGATTTCCACTACGGGTTCGGGGCCGGAACGCCATTTTACACCGACTCGGCGAGTGCGGGTTCGCGTCCCGGCTGGTACTCGGGTTAACTACGCGAATATGCGTTCAACGAGCGGGCAGTGGGCAGTCTCAACTGACGGCGCTCGGGTTGAAGGCTCGAGTGAGGTGTCGGATCCCAATTTTGGGGTCAAGCACAACAACCGCCCCTTGCGTGCGAATGACTCGCGTAAAATGCGAGGTGACTGGACATTTGAAGTTGATGCTCCAGAACCGACTTCGGTTAATCCGAAGTCTGATAATGGTGCCGGCACTTTCAATGTCCGGTAAAAAATATTTTTAAGCTATTAAGCTGGAGACAACAAGTCTCCAGCTTTTTTCTTAGATAAAACTGAAGTTTTACAATCCTAATCAATTTTTTTTCTTAGATAAAACTGAAGTTTTACAATCCGTAGGTTAATTTGCCTTTAGATAAAATTTAAGTTTTATAATCCTGATCAATTTTTTTTCTTAGATAAAACTGAAGTTTTATAATCCTAATCAAATTTTAATAAAAATCTTGACAAAAAAAATTTTTTATGCTACACTGAGACATTAGGTTAAAGACAGAGTCAAGGTCAATAAAGGATCTTTAAATACAAAAAATCAAGAAAAAGGAGGGATTCAAAATGAAGAATTTGGTTATGCTTGCTATGTGCGTTATGATGATTGTCTCTTTTGGCTGTTCGGCCATTGAAAGAGAGACGCTTTTGTCGTCTTCGGAGGGACAAACCAATGAATTTCAGGCGACTGATCCGGCTCAGGTGACTGAGGCACCGGCGCCATTGCCTGGTTCAACCACCCCGCCAGAGAGTGAGCAGTCCGTGGCTCAGGAGACTGCGCCACAGCCCGCTCCGGCGACAGGGCCTGTCAGTTTGGAAGGCCAGGGTGGTGGGACCATTGAGATTCAGGCGATTCCCGGAACATGGGGCAAGGCTTTTAAAGCTTTTTACATCACCTGGTTTTCGGACGAGGGGCAGCGGTTTCAGTCTTTCCCGCCGCTCCACACGCTGAAATTCAATAACGTGGCTCCTGGAGAGTATTTTGTCAATCTCCAGTGGACCACAAAACGCTGGGTAGTGGAGACCAGTCCACCGGTTGACGCTGATCATCGCGCCCTAAACGGCCGGGTCCGCATTCGCATGAATGGCGGCCCCTGGCACGAGTTTACTTCGGCTGATACTTCTAAGGTGGTTAATCCGGCGACCGGAGAAACCTATTGGAATCTTCGGGTAGTCGTTCCTTGATTGATTTCTGTCAAACAAATTTAATCGGAGTCTTACGAGACTCCGATTTTTATTTTACAATAAAACTTAACAAATAAGATAAAGATGTTTAATTAAGTTATTAAAGTAACAAAGGCGGCAATAGCATGAAAGAATTTATTGGATTGTTTTTTGTTCTTGTTTGGCTGAGTTTGGCTGGTTGTTTTTTTAAAAATAATTTAGGGATTACATCTGCGCCGGTTAGCGAACCGCAAATGATTGTCATTTCCGGACCCTTGTTCGGGGATTCAGCCAGTCAGACGGCTTTGGTTGGCAACTGCCCGGTTAGCCTGCAAGGCAGTGGTGGCGGCACTATTGAAATAGAGCCGATTCCAGATTCCTTGTATGGTGAAACTTTTAATGCGGGTTATCTGACCTGGTATATTAATAAAAATGATCGCTTTTAGCGGTTCTGTCAGGCCGGGCGTTTAATTTTTGATAAAATTTTGCTTGGCGAGTATTTATTGAATTTCCGCCGGAATACAGGACGCTGGGTAGTTGAAACCGAGCCGCCGGTTGAAGATGATCATCGGCCGTTGAACGGCCGGCTAAGGGTACGTTTTAATGGCGGCGAGTGGCACGAGTTTACTTCGGCAGATACTTTTAGAACCGGCCAATACAGGAATTTACGTTTGGTTGTACCCTGAATTTTTTTCAAAAAATATTAAATCGAGACTTGGGTCTCGATTTTTTTTGGGATTTATATTAAGATATATAATGATATTATAAAAAAAACATATGCTTGACAAAATAGCTACAATCATATATAATTATAGATCCTGGATAAAAGTCCAGTTATTCATATTTAAACGGATAGGCGGTTTATTGGCCTTGCAATACACAAGAACTTTGAAAAGGAGGAATAATAATATGAAAAAAATAGTCACTATTTTTTTGCTTTTTGTTTTTTGTCTGCTACTTTCGGCTTGTGCTGTTTCTCATGGCCAGGCTGCTTTGTTTCAGACAACAAAGACACTTGATCAACGGTTAACCAGCTTGGAAGAATCTCCAAGCCGGTTTAGTGATTGGGTAGCTGATCAGATCATTGAGCAGCGCTTGGAAACCATGACCATTGATTATGACTGCTTTTCCATGCCTGAATGCCGAGCGCAGGTTGTCCGGGTGAAAAAGGCATTGCCTGAGATTAAAATTAGGATTTATGTCAATGCTATGGAACTTTTTGAGCGGTCTCGGGAGCTTAATCAGCGTCCGGTACAGCAAAAAATCGCTCAAGCAGTCAAAGCTAATCATCCGAATTATTATCTGCGTGACATTAATGGTAATCGCATCCAATACTGGCAGCAGTATGAGATGTACATGATGAATCTGTCCAGTCATTGCCCTGAGTATAATGACAAGCCTTGGTCAGAGTTTTTGGTTGATAGTCTTTACGAACAGGTTTATCAACCCAATGCCCGCTTGATTGACGGCATTGAGCTTGATAATATGTGGCCGTATGTTTCTTGGATCAATGAGTTCAGAAATGTGCAAATTGATCTGAATAACGATGGCCAGCCCGAAGATTATTGGACCCTGGATTATTATTGGCGCCAGGGTATGTTTCACTTGATTGACTACATTCGTTATAAATTCCCAGACGGGTTTATTGTCACTGGCCGTGGATTCCATTACCGCTATAATAGTCGGCTTGACGGTCTGACTTTTGAGCATGTTTTTGAACATGGTGAATCCGGTATTCAGGGCGGTAATTTTTCCAAAGTTGATCGTTGGGTTCGCTTGTCACAACCAGGTAAATATTACACCTGGAACGCCAGACAAAACCAGCAAACCCATAATATCACTCAATATGTAATTTCACTTTTGGGTGATGGTTACTTTGCTTTAGATGGCGGTGATACCGGTCATGGAGAGTTTACAACTTTTCCCGGTTACGTCAATTTGGGCCAGGCTATGGAGCCGGCTCGTTATCCGTATCAGGTGATTTTTGACTCTGATCAGTCATTGATTGGTTTGCAAGGAGAGTATACTCCCCAGGCCAATAATTGGCTGCGTTTGGATAATGGCCAGACAATATCAATCAGCGCTAAAAAAGGCCAGCAAGTTCAGTTTTACTATCAAATTCTGAGTGGCCAGTACTGTGCTTCAGAAATCAAATTCACTTATCCTGGCATGCCGGAAAAAGATAAAAATCAGTTTGACGCACATCGCTGGCAGGATGGTGAATATTATGCTTTGGCAAATGAAGACGGAGCATTTGCCTGGAGTTATACAGGACCTGGCTATGCTTTATTGACTCATATTGTTATCCGGGATACTAATTTGGGCAAACCTTATTTCATGCGCCAGTATGAAAAAGGCTATGTCTATTATAATCCCGGTGACCAGCCTATTTATCTGGAATTTCCAGGTCAAGGAATTATTGAATTAAAGTCTGGGCAAGGCAAAATAATGCTTAGCCAATAGATTTTGTAAATAAAATTTTAAGCAGCCGAGTTTTTCTCTGGCTGCTTTTTTTATTTTAGCCTGTACAGTTAACTATACATAGCCTTGACAAAATTTTCAAAAGATGATAAAATAAGATATTCTGTAAACAATAGAAAAACTAGCTGGAAATAACCTGGAAATAACTCAGAAAAGGAGGGATCGTTATGATAAAGGTCTTTAAAATTAGTTTTTTATTTTTGATTCTGTTGTGTTTTATGGTCGCTTGCGGGCCGGCTAAAAAGCCGTCTAATAATGGCACAGGTAATGGCACAGGCACTTTCGATACAGGCGGTCAGCCTAATCCGGCACCTATGCCAGTTACACCGCCTACACCTGCGCCTGCACCTGCGTCCGCACCTAATCATACTCCAAAGGATGGTTTGGTGACTATAACGGTCAGTGCCCAACGTGATTTGTCGTATGCCGTGACTGATATCGGCTATGGCAAACATTACGCCAGTGGCGGGACAATCACATTTCAGATCACTACCGGTTATCACGCGATTAACGCCACTGACTCTGACTGGAATTTCGCGGTTTCTGATAATCGCGCCAATTACCCGTTGTATGTCAATGGGGTCAAATTGTCGCGGGTCAGGTCAGACCCGAAAGGAGGAATGTATTATTTTTTCGTCTATTCGGACGGAAGCATTTCTCCGACACCGCCATAAAATGGCTTTAAAAATTTAACCAGGAATAAGTCAAATTGTTCCTGGTTTTTTTATTGTTTGATTTTTGTTAATAACTATTGACAAAATCATAAAAATAGTATATAATAAAATATTGTATTTTTTGACAAAAACCATCGGAAATAAACCTAAAAAAAGGAGGAAAGAAAAATGAAAAAGATGGTAAAAATATTGACAACAGTTTTTTGCTGTTTGTTAATCGTCATTTTGAGCAGTGCTTGTGAGGGGACTGCCGAATCTGGTACCGGCTCTGCTGATAACAGTGATTCCACCACTTTGACTTTTCAGGTGGAAGGTTATCAGAACCAGCCGGATTTGTACTGCGCTGCCAAGGGAATAGAATGGGAGCCTATCCCGTTTTCTCAGAACGGCACAGCCAGGCTGGAGGTTAGTTATCTGCCTCAGGACGTATTTTGCAACATTGAAGACGGTCCTGATCAGTGGATAGTTAACTCCGACGGTGTTTGTCAGGGCTATCACTTTTATGTGAATGACATGGAAGTGACTACCTGGCAGAAAAATGACTATGGCGGCCGCAATTACAGTTTCCATGTCAAGGATGACGGTCAGGTTGAATTGATCGGTAACAATATCGTGTTTACTGATTGTTCGGCCGGTAGTGAGCCTGGGTGTCAGGTAACTGATTTGCAGGTCGGTTTTTCAGGCTATCAATCAGGTCAGACTGCGACGCTTTATTGCGCCGGTGATGGGCTTGGCTGGGAGTCTGTTACATTGGATAGCAATGGTCAGGCTGACTTGTCAGTTTGTCCGGCGGTTTTCCAGTGTAATGTCAAAGTTGACAACAGCTGGGCTGTTCGTTCGGACGGGGTTTGTCAAGCTTATACTTTTGAGGTAAATGGCACAACCATTACTTCAGGAGTTCCCAGCTTGTCCGGCGGTCAAAACTATGCTTTTGAACTGCTGGACAGTGGCACAGTCCAACTCTACGGAGACAGCCTTGAAGCAATTGACTGCTCTGGTAGCGCTGACGACACGACTTGCGTTGAACCCCTTAGTGTTGAGTTCAGCGGTTACAGTCAAGGCGACAGCGTTACGCTTTACTGCGCCGGCAACGGACTTGGCTGGGGTGAGACCAGTCTGTCTGACAATGGCCAAGCAACTTTGACTGGCTGCCCCGGAGTATTCGAATGCAACTTGGAAGTTTCTCCGGGTAACTGGGCAGTTCGTTCAGACGGGGTTTGCCAAGCTTACACTTTTGTGGTCAATGGCACAACCATTAATACTGGTATTGCCGCTTTGTCCGGCGGTCAAAACTATGCTTTTGAACTGCTGGCCGGCGGCACAGTCCAACTCTGGGGCAGTGCCTTGGAGCAAATCGATTGTTCAGGCAATACTGGCAATCCTGATATTTTATGCGACCTGGAATTGGTTTACCAGGGTACGTATCAGGATCCGGTTCTGAAAATAACCGGCGGCCGTCTTAGCTGGGATGATGATTATCATTTTGGCTTAGACGGTGACACCATGTCGGTTTTGTTGCCTGATATTCATCCGGATACTTATTACGCCAACATGGATATGCTTGGCAATGGCAGTATCTGGTATGTCAACCATCAGGGCATTTTGGCAGGCAATTCATTGTCGGGCAATGATGTCTGGCTGGATTACTGGGAATCCAATGACATGGGCGGCGGTAACTTGGTCTTTACCTTGACCGACACCTGTGAAGTGGATTTTCCGGAATAATTTTGTCAAAAATAACTTTTAAACAGGGAGTTTCGTGCTCCCTGTTTTTTACTTGACAAAAAAAATACTATATGCTAATTTGAAATAATTATATAAAATAAAAATATAAGGAAAATTGGTGTTTTTTTAGCACCTTGAAATAAATGGAAATTTAAGGTATTGAAATTTTCACAGGAAAAAAAGGAGGATCATAATGATACAGAAAAAAGTTTTTTTACTGCTTTTGACCTTTTGCCTTGCCCTGACTTTTTCTTGCGGCAATGCCGAAGAACACGACGATGACGACGGTTCTGCCGGCGGGGGTGGCAATCTGCCACCGACCAATTTTCGTTTGATTTTTCAGTCAAACAATCTTGGTGTCGGTGATATCCTGCACTGCGATGCTCCGGACCTGAACTGGGAGCCGGGCATTGAGTTTAACCAGAATCATCGGGCAGTCATCAATACTGCTTCGATCGGCACTTATCTTTGCAATGTACAGTTGCAAAATAATGAATGGGTGGTCTATTCGTCCACCGACCATTTGTTTGGCGCCACAGTAACCAGCCAGCAAGGCGCTACCGTGCTGAGCACTTACCGTCTAACCGAAGAGGATATCGTCTCTAACGGTATTGGCGGCGGCAACTGGGAATTATGGCTGGCCGATAGCGGTATAGTGAGTGATTCCGGTGGCGGCGATACTGTTGATCCGGTTGATCCGCCGCCTGTCGAATGCGTTGATCCGGTTGTCAGTACTGAGCTGGAAGTGGTCATCAAAAGCTATGTCAATTTTGATTTTACGCCACGAGTTCGGTTTTCGGGTGACGGATTTACATCGCGGACAATGACTCGGTCGGCTCCCAACATGTACACTTACACATACACCGGGGTAGCCACGGACGACTTGTATACGATCAATTTTGAGGATCCGACAACCGGAGAATACCTCTATGACGAGAGCGGACCAATGGGGCCGTATGTGGTGATTGTCAATGGTATTCAGGTCAGTGAAATGCTGGATGACGATATTAAGGTGATACTTGACCCTTGCGCCAATGTTATCACCTCAGTCGTTGACTTGACTTTCACTTTCCTGCCGTCTGACACTACTGCCTATGACGTTGACGTCATTTTTGGCCTGAATTCTTTTTTGGCTTATGGCATGAGCGCTGACGGCAGCCAGTGGACAACTACCATTTATGACGTGCCCCCCGGCCGTTACGAGTTCAATATCCGCTATCTGACCTCAACCGATCCTGATGTGGCTGCCTGGCCAGACCATGTCAACGGCGATGTAGCGGTCAATGGCACAGCCATGACCATCTATGATATGATCATTTACTCGGAAACCGTTCCCTGGAACGAACCGACCGGCACCCCGCTTTTGATGGTCAGAGCTGATTTCCTGATCGATGTTTACCCGGACGGCACTGTTGTCGGCGTGAACATGCGAGACGGAACAATCGGGATTATTATCCCATTACCATAATTTCAATACCTTTTAAGCCCCCCATCTTTAATAAAGGTGCGGGGGCTTTTTTATTTGACAAAATTTAAAAAATATGTTAAAATTTAAGTATAATTTAAACTAAAATAAGCAAAAATTGCCAAAATTTATTTTGGTGAAAATTTTTAATTATGACAGTTTCATTTAATAAAAATTTTGGGTTGTTATTGATTTTATCAGCTTTATTAACTGCCGGCTTTACCATAACCAGTGAGTTGTCTTGGTATTTGGCTGCCGGATTATTTTTGATTTTGCTGATTATATTTTTTATTAAATACCCGGAAATAGGTATTTATTTGATTGCTTTTTTGTTTCCGTTTAATTATTTTGAATTTGTTTACGGCAGTATTAACGTGCCTTATGTGGATTTGATTGCTTTAATTTTATTTATTGCCTGGGGTCTAAAAAGAGTTTATTTGTATTTTGAAAAAGGCCAGAAAATAAATTTAAAAAACTGGCCAGCCTGGTTTTTTATGCTGGGTTTTGTTCTGGTTTGTCTTGCTTCATTGGTTAATGTGGAAAGAGCTTCATTGTTTTTTTCCATTAAATATCTTTTAAGACCGGTTATTTTCTTTTATTTAATGTATGTTATACTGCCTTTTAATATAATTGATAACCTAAAAAAGCTTTTTACTACTTTTAAAGCCATGTTTGCGGTTGGTATCGGTATTTCTTTGATGGGGATCTGGTCATTGGTTTTTCCGCCGGTTGAAGGCTTGCGCCGAGCCATACCAATTTCAATTTTTGGCACTTATCCTTTGGGTACCAACCATAATTTGTTGGCTGAAGTTTTTGTCAGTTTGATCCCGATTGCTTTGATTTTATTTTGGCAGGAAAAAGACGTTTTACTGAAAAATATTTATTTATTAGGCGCTTTTTTAATGATCGGTGTTAATTTATTGACTTTATCCAGGGGCGGCTGGCTGGCTTTGGGCATTGAATTATTGGTTTTAGCCGCTTTAAAATACGGCCGGGAAATAAAAAAAGTTTTTGCTTCTTATATTACTTATATTATTTTATTTTTATTAATGCCGGCTTTTTATTTAATGTATCAATTAATGACTTCGGCAATAGTGACCAGTTCCAGTTTAGCCAGATTAAAATTAATTGAAATCAGCTGGATTTTATTTCAAGAACATCCTTTCTTGGGCAGCGGTATAGGTTCTTTTACTAATATCTTATGGCAATTTAACTGGTATATTATTGAATACGGGGGAGTAACCGATGCTCATGGTTTGGCTTTTAAAATAATCGCTGAAACAGGCGCTTTGGGTCTTTTAAGCTTTTCAGCTTTATTGGCGTATATTTTATTTGTTTTATTTAAAGGTTATAATCAAAGTAAGCCAACACAGTATTCTTGGTTAGTTTTGGGGTGTTTAATGGCTGTGATCGGCAGTTTAACTTTTCAAATTTTTGGAACAGGTTATTTTTTGGCTAAATTATGGTTGCCGATCGGCTTGGCTTTGACAAGTTTAAAATTAACCAATACTTATTTTATCAAAAAATAAATTTATGGCAGAAAAAATAAAAATAGTTTATTTAATAGATACTTTTTACATTGGTGGCGCTGAAAGGCTTTTATTGGATATTTGTAAAAATATTGATAAAAATAAATTTGAAGTTCATGTTGCGGCTGTTGTTTGCGGCGGATCTTTGGAACAAGAATTTCGCCAGCTGGATGTTAATGTTGAGGTTTTTAATAAAAAATCAAAATTGGGCTTTGGCTTAATTAAACAGCTGGCAGCTTATTTAAAAGAGATCCAGCCACAGATTGTGCATACTCATTTATTTGGCGCTGATACTTGGGGCCGATTGGCTGCTATTTTTAGCCGGGTGCCGATTATTATCAGTACTGAACATAATATTAATTTAAATGAAAATTGGCTAAAGAAATTTTTAAAATTTATTTTAGCTTGTTTTACCACTAAAATCATTGCTGTTTCCCAAGGAGTTAAAGATTATTCGGTTAAAATTGAAAAAATCAAGCCGCAAAAAATTGAAGTTATTTATAACGGGATTGATTTGGCAAAATTTAATTATCGCGGTTATCAGGCTTTAAAACCCGCTCAGTCAATTAAAGCCGTGGTTATGGCTCGTTTGGAAAAACAAAAAGGGCATCAATATTTAATTAAAGCTTTGCCTTTAATTATCAAACAATATCCTAATTTTAAATTGTATGTTGTTGGCTCGGGCAGTTTGGAAGATAAACTTAAAAAACAGGTTGAGCAGTTAAATTTGCAGTCCAATGTAATTTTTAAAGGAAAAAGCGCCACGCCTGAAAAGATTTTACAGCAAATGGATTTGTTTATTTTACCCTCGGTTTGGGAAGGCTTGGGCATTGCCATTTTGGAAGCCCAGGCTGTTGGCTTGCCGGTCTTAGCCGGTAATGTACCGGGACTTGATGAAATTATTGAATCAGGTCAAACCGGCTTATTGTTTGAACCTAAAAATTCTGGCGCGATTTCTAAAAAAGTCAAAGAATTGCTATCACAGCCCGAATTAGCCGAACAAATGGTTAAACAGGCCAGAGAACAAGTAGAAAACAAGTTTTCTTTAGAGCAAATGGTTAATAATTATACTGATTTATACTTAAATTTACTTAAAAAATGACTAAAACCTGGCAAAATTTATACGAAAAAACAAAACCGATTTTAGATAATCATTATCCTGGTTATGAATCAGCCAAAGATTATGCCAAACAATTTTTAAATAATAATTTGCAGCAAGGCGATGTTGTTTTGGATTTGGGGTGCGGTGTTCATAGCGAGGATTTTGCAGCTGTTAAGCATAAAATAAAATTGGTAGGCGTTGATTTTGATGAGCAGTCAGGCCAAGCCAACCGGCTTTTAGATGAATTTAAACAAGCTGATTTAAACAAGACACTGCCATTTAATGATAACAGTTTTGATGTAGTTTATTCGCGTTTTGTGATTGAACATTTGCAAAATCCGACTCAAACTTATCAGGAAGTTTGCCGAGTTTTAAAACCGGGGGGGTATTTTATAATTTTAACGCCGAATTTATACAATAAACTGATTTTTTTTAGTAAAATTTTACCGATCAGCTTGCATAAGATTTTACGGGCTAAATTAACAGGCGTTAAAGAGGAAGAAGTTTTTCCGACTTATTATCGTTCCAATCGTCCGGCTAAAATTAAAAAACAGTTAAAACACAGTGGTTTTAAAAATATTAAAATAATTAAAAAAGGCGGTATGTTTGAATATTTTATGGCTAATAAATTTTTGTTTATTTTAATGATTTATTGGGAAAAATTAACCGATTATATTTTTAAGTTCAGCAAATTGCATTTAATTATTATTTGTCAAAAATAATTATGAAAATTTTACAAATTAACAAATTTTTTTATAAACGAGGCGGGGCAGAAGCGTATATGCTGGCTTTAAGCAATATGTTAAGACAGCAAGGCCATCAAGTGCTTGAATTTGCCATGCATCATCCTGATAATCTGGAATCACCTTATAGTGATTATTTTGTTAAACATCTTGATTTTCAAAAAAGGCAAGGGTTTTTTAGTGATTTGAAAAAATCAGCGCATTTGCTTTATTCTTGGGAAGCCTCTCGTAAATTGGAAAAATTAATAAAAAAAGAAAAACCAGATATCGCTCATTTGCATAATTTTTATTTTCAATTAACCCCGTCAATTTTAAAAGTTTTAAAAAAACATAATATTCCCATGGTTTGGACCATGCATGATTATAAGCTGATTTGCCCGAATTACCGTTTATTTACGCAAGGCCGGGTTTGTGAACGTTGTAAAGTCCATAAATATTATAATTGTTTTACATATAAATGCCTGCAAAATAAGTCCTCTTACAGTTTTTTGGTTATGCTGGAAACATATTTGCATAATTTGGTTTTGAAAAGTTATGATCAGATTGACCTGTATATTTCGCCCAGCCGGTTTTTACAGGCTAAAGTGGCGCAATGGGGGATTAATCAGGAGAAAGTCAGCCAAATTTATAATTTTATTAATTTAAAAGAGTTTGAGCCCGATTATACTCCCGGGCAATATTTGCTTTATTTTGGCCGCTTAGCCGAAGAAAAAGGGCTTTTATTGCTATTGCAAGCTTTGCGTGAAATGCCGGAACTTAATTTGAAAATAGTTGGTGACGGGCCGCAAAAACAGTTATTAGCCGAATATATCAAAGAATATAATGTTAATAATGTGCAATTAATCGGCCATACCACTGGTGATAAATTAAATGATTTGATTAAAAAAGCCAGGTTTGTTGTTTTACCTTCAATTTGGTATGAAAATAACCCGATTTCTGTTTTGGAAGCTTTTGCCTTGGGCAAACCGGTTATTGCTTCTGATTTAGGCGGTTTGCCTGAATTGGTCAAGCCCGGCCAAACCGGTTTTATTTTTAAAGCCAATGATTTGACTGATATGAAAAGCCAGATTAGTCAAAATTATAATAATCTTGAGCAAATCAGCCAAATGGGCAGACAGGCTCGTTTATTTGTTGAAAAAAACTGTACTCCGCACAAACATTATCAGCAAATTGAAAATATTTATGAAAAATTAAAAAAATAATTGACTTTTATTGGGCAGATTGCTAATTTTAAAGTATAAGTGTTTAGTTTTTTAAGCTCTAAAAAAAGGGGGATTAGCTCCTATTTTTATTGGCAAAAAAACTTGACAAAAATACTTTAATATGCTATTCTATAATATCGCTTTAAAAAAGCTAAATTTATAGAAAAATTATGAAAATATACTTTATTGGACAAAAAGGAATACCGGGCATCTACGGCGGTGTTGAACGCCACGTAGAAGAATTAGCAACTCGTTTAGTCAGAGAAGGCAACGAGGTTTTTGTCTATTGCCGAAATCATTATACGCCTGAAAAGTTAAAAGAATATAAAGGTGTTAAGTTAATTCATTTGCCAACCATTAAAACCAAATATTTGGATGCTATTACTCATACTTTTTTAGCCAGTTTGGATGTTTTAAGACGTGATGCCGATATTATTCATTATCAGGCGATTGGCCCGTCTTCTTTACTTTGGATTCCCAAATTATTAAAAAGACAGGCTAAAGTTTTTTCTACTTTTCATTGTGATGACAGGCAACACCAAAAATGGGGATTTGGGGCCAGAAAATATTTAGGCTTAGGCGCTTATGTTTCAGCCAAATGGCCTGATTGCACTATTGGTGTTTCACAAGCTTTATGTAATATTCATGGTCATGAATTCAAATCCGAATTGGAATATATTCCTAATGGTGTGCCGGTTTCGCACAAAATTGCGCCAAAAGCAATTACTGAAAATTGGGGACTTAATGGCAATGATTATATTTTGGCAGTTTCTCGTTTGATTAAGCACAAAGGTTTGCATCATTTGATTGAAGCATATAATGTTTTGGATAATGTCAATAAAAAATTAGTCATTGTCGGTGATACCGGTTATACAGATGGTTATTTGAAGTATTTGCAAGATTTGGCCGGTAATAATCCCAATATTATTTTTACCGGCAATCAAACCGGTCAAGAATTGGCTGAATTATATTCAAACGCTTATTTATTTGTTCAGCCGTCTGAAGCCGAAGGTTTTTCCATTGCTTTGCTGGAAGCCATGAGTTATGGTAAAGCGGTTTTATGCAGTGATATCGCGCCGAATAAAGAAGCCGTAGCTGATCTTGGTTTTATATTTAGAAACAAAGATGTTAATGATTTAAGCCGGTCTTTGGCTTATTTATTGGCTAGTCCCGAAGTTGTTGAATCAGCCGGCCAAAAATTACAAAATAGAGTTTATACGGAATATAATTGGGATAAGATTACCCAAAAAACAATGGAGCTTTATAAATCTGTTTTGGGCATGGCTAAAGCTAAAGAATCGGTTCAGCCGATTAAAGTGGAATCAGCTTAATATTTTACTCTTTCTTACATATTAAAAGTCCCGCACCTTTTTAAAAGGTGCGGGACTTTGTTTTATAAATAATTTTTAATCCTCACTTAAAATCGTTTTGGGGTTAGGGGAGTAGAGTTTATTATTGATTTTCCAAGTATCAACATATTGGCCAAGGCCGTATTTATTATTTTTATTTTTAATGGTTGTTTTTTTCTGTGACCATTTAAGTAAACTGTCAAAATTTATTTTATACCTGCCTCGGACCACAACATAGCGGATTTCTTGATTTTTAATAGCCCGTCTGATTGTTTTTTGATCAACTCCGAATAATTTACCGGCTTCGGAAACAGATAGTCTGATTAGATTAAAATTGGTCATATAATTTAAATTATTTTTAATTTTGACTAGAATAATGTAGACAAATTAAGTATATCAATAAAATAAAAAAATGCCAAATTTGGGCATTTTTTGTTTTATATTTAGTAAATTCTTAGTCAGGTGATTGCATTTTTCGTTGTTTTTGAAATTCCGGACAAGTCAGGCAAGGAATATCTTTCATAGCCGGATCATAAGGCAGATCAGGGCCTTTTTGAAACAATTGACGCGAGAATTTATAATATTGATTATTCCAAATTTCCGCTAAATCCTGCTTTAAAATATTACCATAAGAAAAGCGGTCAAAATCACGGCCACAGCAAGGATAAACACTGCCGTCCGGCCTGATCATCATGCCCAAATAAAGCCAAAAACAAGTTTTATTTGTTTGTTTGGGCCGGTTTTTATCAATACCTGTTTCCGGTGTATTAAACCCCAGATTTTCCTGCCTGTAAGTAATATGATCAACCCGGTTATCTTTAAGAAATTTATTGATTAAAGGCAATTCTTTTTTTACATGATCAAATAAGACAACCTGTACATCAACAAGCGGATATTTGGCTTGGTGTTCGTGTTTATAGCGCATTACGTCTTTAATGCTTTGTTTGACTCTTTCCACATCACCGCCAACCCGGTATTTAACATAATTTTCTTGAGTAAAGCCGTCCAAACACGGTTCCAGGACAGTTAACCGGCTGTCAAATAATTGCCGTAAATGTTCTTTTTGAAAAAGATTAAAATTAGTACTGATCAAGGTGCTGATTTTGTTATCAGAAGCGTATTTGATCATTTTATAAATATCACGATTAAGCAATGGTTCACCCATATCATATAAAGATGTTCTTAAGGCGACCGGCTTGATTTTATCAACCATAGTTTTAAAATCAGGCAAATCCATTAGCCGTTTTTCTTGGGTTTGGACTTTTGGGGTATTACAGCTGACACAGCGTAAATTGCACAAAGAACAAGGCTCTATTCTGTAAATAAAAGGCCGGCTAAAACATTTAGCGCTTTTTAGTTTCATTTCAATCAAAGCCAGCAAAGCATTAACAGCTTTTTTAATAGTTAAAAAAGGCATCAAGGTTTTAAAATGCCGTTTAATATATAAACTTAAATTGTTATAAGAAGTTAGTATCATATCTTATATAATAACATTTTTAGAATTAAAAGTCAATGCTTGACTTTTAAACAATAAGCTGACAAAATTTATAATAAATAAGTTAATAATTATTATTAAGCCATTTACCCTTGCTTAGTTATCTATAAATGTTATAATAGTCTAACTGTAACATTTTTTTATTTTTATCGTCTTCTAAGATGAAAGAACCTAATTTGCAAAATTTGCAAAAAAAATATTTATTATTCAAAGCCAAGAATAAAGATCCCAAAGCTTTTAGTAAAGTTTATGATTTATATGTAGAAAGGATCTATCGTTTTGTGTACTTTAAAGTCAGCAGTCAGGAACAGGCTCAGGATCTGACTTCGGAAATTTTTTTAAAAATCTGGCAGGCGATTATTGACGGCAAAGATATTCGTAATTTAAACGCTTTTATTTATAAAGTGGCTCGTAATTTGGTAATTGATTATTATCGCCAGGAAAGGAAAAAAGAAATAGCTTTGGATCAAGAAGAGGTTGAACAGCAACAAATGACAGCTGTTTTGGATCAAGTAAAAGAAGTGGAGACCAAGCTGGAGGTGGAAAAAATAGAAAGCAAGTTAAAAGAATTAAAAGATGAATATCGGGAAGTAATTATTTTACGGTTTATTGAAGGGCTGTCAATTAAAGAAATCGCTGAAATAGTTGATAAAAAAATAGGCACGGTCAGGGTTATTTTATACCGGGCCATTAATACTTTGAAAGAGCTAATGAGTGAAGATGAAGTGCAGGACAATTAATAAAAAAAATTTAGACAAAAATATTTATATATTTTCATGAAGAAAAAAGAACTCTTAAAACAATTAAATAGTTTAAAAGAAACAGTCAAGCCTGATGCCGAGTGGCAAGCAGATAATCGGGAGATTTTGTTGAGTCAAATCAATGCTCAGACTCGTTTGGATTTTGCTAAAAATAAATTCAAATTACTGCCCAATCTTTTTCAGCGCAAATTTGCCATGTCAGTGCTAAAACCAATGGTCAGTTTGATGATTATTTTGGTGTTTGTGTTTGGTGCCTGGACAGCCAGTGTCAGCGCGACCCAAAAAAGCTTGCCCGGTGATTTGTTTTATAATATTAAATTAACCACTGAAAGGGTTCAGGTTAATTTGACTTTAAATGATGAAAAACGGGCGAATTTGGAAATTGCTTTTGCTCAGCGCCGTTTGGAAGAAATAGAAAAAATAATAGAGCAAAACGAGCCTTATAATTTGGCTGTTCCTTTGCAAAAATTTCGGGAAAACATGAATAATGTTAAAAGTAATTTGGCTAAACTGGAAATCAAAGATAAGGAAAGCGCTGTTAAAATAGCCAATTTAATTGATGAAAAAACAGCCGAATATGTAGAAGTTTTAACTGATCAGCAAGAAAAATCGCTTGAAGTGGCTTTAAATACCGAAGAGGCGATCACTGCTTCCAAATCCATGGGTGATAAAGCTTTAACATTGATTATTGAAGAATATGAACGCGGAGCCGGTGATTTGTCAGAAGAAGAGGTTGAAGAAATTGTTGGTAAAGTGCAAAACAGGCTTGATGATTTGGAAACGTCATTAAATTCGGTCAAAACCGACATAGAGCTGATTATTCAAGCTCAAACGGCAGAAGCTGAGCGTTTGGCTAAAGAGGCAAAACAAGCAGCTCAAGCCGCCGAAGAGCAAGCAGCTGAGGAAGCTGCAGCTGAGGAAACCGCTGAAACAAATAATGAAGAATCAGCAGAATCAGCTGAGCAAGAACAGACAGCAGAAACAGAGACGCCAACAGATGATCAATCAGCACAAGAATCAAGTGAAGAATCAGCAGAAACGGCAGAATCAACCGAAGAAACTACTGATTCTGATTCTGAGCAGTCAGCTGAGCCAGCAGAATCTAATGATAATGAAGAATCGGATGAGCCAACAGCTAATGAACAAATAACCAATGAAACCGAAACAGAGCAGGCTGAAGATTTGCCTGAAATAGAAGCAACCAAGGATTTGCGGGTAGAAGCGCTGACTTTACTGGCAGATGCCAAAAATTTATTAAATGATAAAAAAGTCAGCCAAGCGTTTGCCAAAATCAAGCAGGCTGATGATTTGGCAAGTTTGATCAATAAAGTGATTTCAGCCAATAGCCAATATTTGGAGCAAGCCAAAGCTGAACAAGAAATTGAATCAAATAAAGAATCAGATTCAGAATCCGAAGAGGAAAATCCGGCTGATAAAAATTCAGCAGCCCAATTATTGAGTGAATAAGTTCTTTTCAATTATCCACAAAACTATTGAAAAATTCTCTAAATTTTGTATAATTTGAGTAATGAAAATTATTACTGACTAGTCAATTTAGTTCGGCTAAAGAGTCTGTGAATTTAGAGCAACAGATTTCTTTTTGTTTTACTTTAAAAATAATAAATTAAAGGGTGGCTCACCTAGGCTATAATAATTGTTTGTGATTTGAATATTGTTATTTCCGCCTATGGCGGAGGTTATTATATCCGGGGTGGGTCATCCACAAACCGCTTTAAGCGGTTTACGCCTTGATTTTATCAAGGTGAGCTAATTAACCCTCTCTGGTTAATTTTTACTAGGTTAAATAAGAGCTAAGTGCCTAAACTTTAATTAAAGTAAAAAGGTCGGCGCCTTTGGGGCGACTTTATTAAGTGTTTAGGAGCGGTTAATTCACTTGGTTACTTATCTAGCAGGTTAAGCAGAGAGTTTAAGAAAGGAATATTTATGAGAAAATTATTTACTTCAGTCGTAGTAGTGTTAACCATTACATGGGCTGTTGGTTTGGCTGCTTTTGTGCCGACTGCGCAAGCTGTTAGCTTGTCATCCGGCGATTTAATCAAAGGCTCTTTACCGGCAGTATATTACTACGGTGCTGATGCAAAAAGATATGTTTTCCCAGACGTGAAAACATACGAAACTTGGTATGGTAGTGATTTTTCTGCAGTAAAAACAATTACTGATACAGAATTAGCTACTATTCCTATCGGAGGCAATGTTACTTATCGCCCCGGTGAAAGTATGGTCAAAATCCAGTCAGATCCAAAAGTTTATGCTGTTTCACAAAACGGCACTTTGCACTGGGTTTCTACCGAATCAGTGGCTTCTTGCCTTTACGGTTCAGACTGGTCAACTAAGGTCAACGATGTCTCTGATGCTTTCTTTGTCAATTACACAATTGGCTCAGAAATCACAGACTGCGCTGATTATGATCCGGATGCGGCCAAAGCCGATTCATCAACCATTAATGTTGATAAAGGTTTAGCTGAAGACGCTGCCGGTGATATTACTGCTTCTTTGGCAGCTGATAATCCGGCTGGCGCGACTTTGCCTTTAAATGCTACCAATGTTGAAGTTTTAAAATTCAACTTATCCGGCACAGGCACTGTTAACAGTTTGACTTTTGTCAGTGAAGGTGTTGGTAACGCTGCCGATGTAGCTGGTGCTTATCTTTATGAAGGCGCTAAAAGATTGACTTCTGGTAAAAGCTTAAATTCTACTACCAAAGAAACAACTTTTAACACCAGCATGTCTTTATCCGGCACCAGAACTTTAAGCTTGGTTATTGATGTTGCTGCTCCTGGTACTGCTACTCCCGGTGATGAACACGCTTTCAAATTATTATCAATTAATGGCGAAGCTCTTGGCGGAGTCATGGGTAATACTTTTGATATTGGCGCTCAAGCAGTCAGTAATGTAGCAGTTGATCCAACAACTATCCCATCTGATCCGCAAGTCGGTGCCAAAAATGCTGAAATTGCTAATTTCAAAATTACCGGCGGTATTAATGATTCAGTTATCAATAGCATTGCTTTGACTCAATTAGGCTCAATCAATTCTGAAGATTTGACTAATTTTGTCTTGGAAAATGCCGGTACTGAAGTGGCTACAGCTGATGCGATTTCAGACGGTGATAGAATTGTCTTAGTCTTTAATACGCCGTTTAGCTTATTATCAGGCGCTGTGAAAAATTTCACTTTATACGCTGATGTGGCTGGCCGCCCCGGCAGAACAATCCAGACTTACATTGACGAAGATACTGATGTTAATGTCATTGACAGCTTGTATGGTTTTGGCGCTACTGTGACCAATAACTTTACTGCTGCTTCAAATATGAGTGTAACCACTCAAGGTGGTGAAATTACAGTATCTTTTAACGGTCCGATTACCGGTGATATTTCTAAAGGCGCCAGAGATGTGGTTTTATTTGAATTTGCTATGACAGCTGCTTCTCCGGTTGATGTTAGAAATACTTATGTTCAATTAGACTGTGTCAATGCTACTTGTGATTTGGGTGATGGTACCAATCCATACTTTTCTGATTTGAAATTAATTGATGCTGATAGCTCACAAGTCTTAGCTGGTCCGGTTTCTGTACCGGCTACTAATGCTGGTGGAGCTGATCTTAGTGGTGTTTTAACCATGGTAGATGATTGGATGTTAGATGAAGGTACAAGAAATCTAGCTATTACTGCTGATTTATCTAATTCTGCTACCGCTGGTTTTGTTGGCGAACCATATCAGATTACTTTAGGTAATGCTACTCAAATCTTTACCGGTGCTGATATTAAATATCAAGGCTCCAATGATTATGTAGCTACCGGTGATATTGTGCCCAACACGCCAATTGTTGGTAATAATCAAACAGTCAGAGCATCTTCTTTAGAAGTTAATCTTTCCAATTACATTTCTGACAATACTCATGTCAAAGGTGTAACTGATGCTGCTTCTGCCGCTTTTGTTTTAACTGCCGGTTCTGATTCTGATATTAAAGTCAGAAGATTCAGAGTTAATCCGCAAGCTGATGATGATCAAAATGGTGATTATCTTGATATGTTAGCTAATAATGATGTTGTTTCAGCTAAATTATGGCAGGTAACCGATGCCGGCTGGTCAGAATTAGCCGGTCCAAAATCAATTCAAACTACTGTAGAACCGCCTGCTACGCCTAATGCCGGTGATGAATTAATTACTTTTGAGAATTTTGACATTACTATTCCGGCTGGTGATTCAGCAGTCTTGGTGGTCAGCTTTGATGCGACTACTGCTGCTTTAGGTAGTACTAATCCTGATAATATCGCTTTTACTATTCAGGACGCTACTTATATTGAAGCTTATGATGAAGATGATAATCAGGTAACTGCTACTACTGATAGCGGAACAGCTATTGATGTCGCCCCAATAAATGCTCCTGATGGCGGATTTGGGGAAACAGCATCTACTTTACAGACGGTTGGTAGTTTTGGCTTATCTTCCGATCAAGTTGCTACTGATTACCAGGCTAGATTAGTTCAAATGGGTTCTACCGGCCAAAAAGCTTTAAGAGTTTTGGGCGAAGCTGCTAATGAAGACTTTAAAGTAACTGATGCTCAAATTACAGTTGGCGGCGCAAATGCTAATGCAGTGGCTGTGTCAGTTTCTTACCCAACCGATAAAGATCAAACCACTTATGAAACCAAATCAAGTGTCTTGGTTGGCGGTGTGGCTTCTTTCACTAATATGAACTGGTATGTGCCGGCTGATGTTGATAGTTATTTATCAGCTATGGTTAATGTCCAGACTAATGCGCAAGGCGCTTTATCAGGCAATAGCCCATTCAATTTGACTTTAGAAAGTGAAAATGATGATTTGGATCCGTCAGTTAATGATTTCACCAAAGCCTTAGGTCTGTCTTCCGGCAGTTTTGCGACTACTAATACTGCCGCAGATGCCGATAGTACTGGTAATAATTTATTTGCCAGAAAAACTATCTTGACCTTTGACTTAAATGCTGCTTCACCGGAAAGAGTCAATGCTGTCCCGGGCTTGGATGATTATTTAATCTTTGATGTTTCTAATACTGAAGGAAACAAATCCGTAATTAATCATCTTACATTTAAACTAACAGCTACTGATAATGTTCCTACGACTTGGGTGTCCGGTATAGAAAATACTCTTGAAATTTATGATATGGATGATTTGTCAACTAATTTAATTGATGGTGGTACAATAATTACCACTAATCCTAGTCCGGCCGATGCAGGTGCTACAGAAATCGTAGTTGAATTAGATCAACATAGTAGTGGTTCTAGTCCAATGGTTATTCCAGCCGGTGAAACCAAGACTTTCCAAGTCAAACTTGATACTACCGGTGCTTCTTCTGTACAGGATGATTCAGTCAGACTTGATATAATTTCAAACGATACAGCCGGCGCTGCTGGTTGTACCGGAGGACTTAACTGTCTTGAATGGACTGATGGTTCTGCCTCTAACATTCAAAATGGTTACAAAGTAGAAAACTTACCGGTTAATGGTCTTGGTACATCATTCTAAATGAATTTTGTACGCAAGGTTTTCTGACTTTGCGCCATTCTCATAACCCGGCCCCTTTTAAGGGGTCGGGTTTGTTTTTGGGGAGAAATTATAGATTTGTAGTGGCAGACTTTTCTTTTTTTTGTCGCAGGACTTGGTTCTGCCTCCAGACCCCAAGGCGGGGAAATAAGCAATTAAAAGCAACAAAAATAATAAAAAATAGCAGACATAACTGCGTATTTACATTCACCGGGTAGGTAAAGATTATTTAGGCTGGAGCAGAGGCTCCGGCCTACCCAGGATTTAAACCAAAATAGCCAAAAATTAAAGTTAATTTTTGTTGGATAAATAAGGCTCTTCTTTTTTTGTAACCCAAAAAAGAAGCAAAAAAAGTTCTGGGGTGGCAGATTCGCTTTAACATTGTGTCATGAAAAGCAGTGCTGTTTATGGGCTCAGCTGCCACCCCAGACCCCAAGGTGGGGAATAAGCAATTAAAAGCGACAAACATAATAAGAAATAGCAGGCATAACTGCGTATTTATATTCACCGGGTAGGTAAAGATTATTTAGGCTGGAGCAGTGGCTCCGGTATCCCCGGGATTTAAAAGCATTAATTTAAAACCAAAATAGCCAAAAATTAAAGTTAATTTTTGTTGGATAAATAAGGCTCTTCTTTTTTTGTAACCCAAAAAAGAAGCAAAAAAAGTTCTGGGGTGGCAGATTCGCTTTAACATTGTGTCATGAAAAGCAGTGCTGTTTATGGGCTCAGCTGCCACCCCAGACCCCAAGGAGGGGAATAAGCAATTAAAAGCGACAAAAATAATAAGAAATAGCAGGCATAACTGCGTATTTATATTCACCGGGTAGGTAAAGCTTTCTTTGGCAGGCTCAGGACAGGTTTATGCTTTTGGCTTTTTTTGAATTGAGAAATTAAGAAACTTTTTTTGACAATTTTTAATAAATTGCTATAATATTAATATAAGTCATAAATATTTTTATGCTAGATGATAAAGATATAGAAAAATTAGTGAAAGTATTTGCAACCAGAGAAGAAGTCGCAACAAAAAAAGATTTGGGAGATTTAAATCAGAAATTTGATGTATTGCAAAATTCGGTTGATACTTATGCGAAAAAAGCCGATACCTATTTTCAGGAATTAGCAGCTTTAAGATCAAAGGTCAACCGTTTAGAAGATTGGATAACCAAAATAGCCAAAAAAGTAGATATTGAGTTAACTGCTTGAATTTTAATTTTTTATAAGTTAGTTATATAAAGAAGCCAATTAGGCTTCTTTTTTGTAAAGTTAGAATATTATTTGTTTAAGGGGTCGGGTTTGTTTTTGGGGAAATCATAGCTTTGTAGTGGCAGACTTTTCTTTTTTGTCGCAGGGCTTGGTTCTGCCTCCGGATCCCAAGGCGGGGAATAAGCAATTAAAAGCGACAAAAATAATAAGAAATAGCAGGCATAACTGCGTATTTATATTCACCGGTTAGCCAAAGCTTTCTTTGGCAGGCTCAGGACAGATTTATGCTTTTGGCTTGATTATTCAGGCTGGACCAGGGGCTCCGGTATCCCCGGGATTTAAAAGGATTAATTTATTGATTTTAGCCGGTTGAATTTATCTTGATTTTAAGTTAAAATTAATAAAGAAAGACTTAATTATTAAATTATTGTATTTTTATGAAAAAGTTGTCAAAACAGCAAAATTTGATTTATTTAATTGGGGGAGTAGTTATTATTCTTATTTTAGGTATTTTGGTTTATTATCAGCCAAGCGAGCCGACTGAGCCCGATTATGAAACAGTGGAAGGCCTGCAGTATATGAAATTAACCGCCAAAGATTTACCGGAAGATAAATTCGGATTATATGAGCAAGCCATAGAAACTTTAAGAGAAAAACCGTTTGATCGGACTTCTTTATTGAATTTGGGTTATATTTATCGTAATTTGGGCGCTTATGAACAGGCGATTGCTGCTTTTTCGCAACATTTGAATGTTGATCCTTATGATTCGGAAATTATTTTGGGTTTAGCCAGGGTCAGGACAGATCAAAAGCAGTTTAAAGAAGCCGAAAAGCATTATTATGAGATTTTGGAAGTTTTTCCTTTGTACACTTTGGCTTATAAAGAATTATTAGCTTTGTATCAGGATAAATCATTGGAACCAAATCAAGCTTTTATTGAACAAGTTAATCGTTCCTTGGAATTTGATCAGGAAAACAAAAATCAGTACCAACAACGTTTAAATGAATATTTGAGTCAATACAATCAAATCCCCAAAGATTAAAAAATGTTTAAATTTAATCAGCCGGGCGATATTATCCGGCGCGGAGCAGGGGTTCCACGCTACCCATGGGAGGGCAGGGCCTAAACGAGGCTAAAAATAGCGTATTTGGCAGGCCGGGGTTTTATGACTTTAATATTTACACCAATAAAAAGTTTGAGGAAAAATTAAAATATATTCATGATAATCCCATTAAACACGGCTTAATCAATGATATTTCGCAGTATAAATACTGCTCTTGGCGTAATTATGTCAGCTATAGGCGGACACGACGCTTTTGGCGGAAACAAGGTGATCATAGTGTTTTTAAAATAGATATTTTATCTTAATTAAATTATGAAAAAATTAATTTATTTTATTGTTATAATCTTAGTTTTGCTTTTATTACC
>CAZHFK010000002.1:0-43938 GCA_964531215.1 uncultured Gammaproteobacteria bacterium
AGTTTACCACTATCTTTTTGTTTTCCACCACACTAATTATTATACAGCCTACAAATCTTGACTAATTTTATTAAATATGATATACTCTTTATAGATGTAAGGGTAATATACTCTTTTACAAAGGGAAAAAATTCCAGGCTCTATGCCCGGGATTTTTTCTTTTTAAAATAATATAAGATTGACATTTGATATTTTTTTTGATACAATTCAAATTGACAGGGGAGTTGACACCCTTACATCTACTTTGTAATCGGGGTTAAATCCTCTCCTGTCATTAAAAAACACCCTGGCCAGGGTGTTTTTTAATACCTAACAGCCCCCCCCCTCAGCGACCAAATGGAGCTGGGGGAGTACATCATTTATTTTTATAATTATTTTTCTATTTCTTTGGGTTTTTCCCAGGAAGCATAATCACAATCAGGATAAAGGTTGCAAGCCCAAAATATTTTACCTCTTTTGGTTTTTTTTACTACGACTTCACCCTTTTTGCATTTGGGACAGGTTTGTCCGGTTGTTTTTTGAATTTGTTTGGTAAATTTACAGTCAGGATATCCAGAGCAAGCTAAAAATTTGCCAAAACGACCAGTTTTTACAAGCAATGGTTTATTACATTCTGGACATTTTTCTTTTGTTTCTCGGGCTTCTTGCTCTTCTTTGGTAACAAAAAGCGGTTGGGTATTTTTACAGTCAGGATAATTAGAGCAAGCCAGAAATTTACCAAAACGACCCATTTTAATAACCATGGGCGAACCGCATTTTTCACATTTTATATCAGTTGCTTCTTCGGTTAATTCTTTTTTGGTTATTTCTTTTTCTTTAATTTTTAAATTATCAATAAAAGGATCATAAAAATTTTCAACTATAGGCTGCCAATCTTTTTTCCCGGCTGCTATTTGATCCAAATTTTTTTCCATTTGGGCAGTAAAATTGTAATTAACTATTTGTGGAAAATGTTCAACCAAAAGTTCATTAACCAACGTCCCTATTTCAGTCGGTTGTAATTTTTTATCGTCGTTTTTGATAACATAATTCCTTTCTTGAATCGTAGATAAGGTGGGCGCATAAGTCGAGGGACGGCCAATGCCGTGTTCTTCTAAGGCTTTAATTAAGCTAGCTTCTGAATAACGAGCAGGTGGTTGAGTAAAATGCTGGAGCTTTTTTAATTCAATTAAATTTAATTCATCTTTTTCATTTAAATTCGGTAAAGTATTTTCCTTAACAGTTGTTTGATAAATTTTTAAAAATCCGTCAAATTTTATAACCGAACCATTGGCTCTAAAAGTATAATCATTAGCTTTGATATCGATTTTAGTCTGATCAATTACAGCGGGTTGCATTTGACAAGCTACTGTTCTTTGCCAAATTAAATTATATAATTTATATTGTTTTGGATCTAAGTATTGTTTTATTTTTTCCGGAGCATTATTAATATCAGTGGGCCTGATCGCTTCATGTGCCTCTTGGGCACCTTTAGATTTGGTTTTATATATTCTGGCTTTGTCCGGTAAATAATTTTTACCAATTTGTTCGGTAATGTAATGCCTAATATTATCCAGTGAATAATTGGAAAGATTTAAAGAGTCGGTTCTCATATAAGTAATTAAACCAACAGAGCCTTGGGTGCCAATCTCAATACCTTCGTATAATCTTTGAGCCAGCATCATTGTTTGTTTGGCTGAATAGCCCAATTTGCGAGAAGCTTCTTGTTGCAATGTGCTGGTAGTAAACGGGGTTGGCGGTTGTTTTTTTGCCTCTTTCTTTTCAATTGATTCTACTTGATAATTTGCGTCTTTTAAATTATTTAAAATAGTTTCCGCTTGTTTGCCGTTTTGAATATCTAATTTTTTTAAAGTTTTATTTTTTTGTTTGATTAATTGAGCAGTAAAAGTTTGTTTGTTTTTTTCCAGGTCAGCTTCAATGGTCCAATATTCTTCTTGTTTAAAGGCTTGAATTTCTTTTTCTTTTTCACACACTAAACGTACCGCTACAGACTGAACACGTCCGGCGCTTAAACCTCTGGCAACTTTTTGCCATAAAAAAGGTGAAAGTTTATAACCAACCAAGCGATCTAAAATTCTTCTGGCTTGTTGTGCGTCTACCATGTTCATGTTTATTGATTTTGGGTTGCCTAAGGCTTGCTGAATTGCCTTTTTTGTTATTTCATGAAAAGTAATTCGTTCAATTTTTTTATCTTTTAATTTTAAAGCTTTGGTCAAATGCCAAGCAATAGCCTCTCCCTCTCGGTCTTCATCAGTTGCCAGAATTATCTTTTCATTTTTATTAGCCAATTCTTGTAGTTTTTTAACTTGTTTGTTGGCTTTGGTCGGAATAACATATTGGGGCTCAAAATTTTCTTCAATATTAACACCTAGTTTGCTTTTGGGTAAATCCCGGACATGTCCAAAAGAAGACTCCACCTTGAAGTCTTTAGGTAAAAATTTTGTAATTGTTTTGGCTTTGGTTGGTGATTCAACAATAACTAATGATTTGGACATTATTTTAAATTTAATATTTTATTAAGATAATTAATATTATTAATAACAGAGGGGGTAATTTTTGTCAAATTTTAATTTAAAACAATATAATTATTCATGCCTAAATTTTTAACCAAGCCTTTCATTTCCATTAAACTTAGAGTACTGCCAATTTTAGCCGCTGGTAAATTGGTTTTTTTGATAATTTGATCAATATGAATTGGTTCTTTTGATAAATTTTGTAAGATAATTTTTTCTTCTTCTGTTTCCGGTAATATTTTTTGATTGGATACATAATTTTTAACCTCTTGTAAATTTAATTCTTCTAAAATATCCTGATAATTCGTGACCAGTTTGGCCCCCTTTTGAATTAATTTATTGGTACCAATGGATTGTTGATTATAAAGTGAACCAGGTACAGCAAAAACTTCTCTATTTTGCTCAAGTGAATGCCAGGCAGTAATTAAAGAGCCAGAACTGGCAGCCGCTTCTATTACTAATGTGCCCAAGCAAAGTCCGGCAATAATTCTGTTTCTGGTCGGGAAATTATGTTTTAAAGGCAGGGTGTTTATTGGAAATTCAGAAATAATTGTACCATTATTATTTAATATATTTTGAGCCAGATAACGATTACTACTGGGATAAATGCTTGACTGGTCAATACCGCTGCCTAAAACAGCAATTGTTTGACCATTAGTTTCTAAAGTCGATTGATGAGCTAAAGCATCAATACCGAGAGCCAGACCACTGGTAATAGTAAAACCGTTTTTCACCAATGGTTTAATAATTTCCGGGGTAATTTGTTTGCCGTAATTAGAGATTTTTCTGGTACCCACAACAGCTAAATTAAATTTTGAATTTAGATTTTCCAAGTTACCTTTAATATATAATAAGGCCGGCGGATTAAAAATCTCTTTTAAAAGTTTCGGATAATTTTTATCGGCAATGGTAATAACTTGAATATTTTCGGCTTGTAATTTTGCCAATTCTTGCTTTGGATCAATTTGTTGTTTGACAGTTAAAAATTCCTCTATTAAGTTATTTTCCAAACCGGCTTTTTGTAATTCTAAAAAAGACGCCTGCCAAGCCGCTTGCATGGTTGAAAAATAAGTATACAATTTTTTAAACCGGTTAGCGCCTATTTTGGAAAATTGCGAAAAAGCCAACCAGTATTTTAAATCATGATTCATAAATAATTTATTTAAATATAGCATACAAACATGGCTTGACAAAGCTTTTTAAATATGCTATATTGTGATAATATAAGTTTGAAAATTTAGTATTCAGTGATCTACTTGCCAGTCGGCGGGTGAATGAGGCACCCTCCTTCCTCTTAGTAATCTGCCATAAGTTAGGGCCAGAAGTCTTGTGCTTCGAGTCCTACACTGGTGGGTAGTACTCTGGATATTAAAAATAAAAAACTGGGTTAATGCCCAGTTTTTTATTAAATATATATATTTAATTTTTCAAGATTGAATTTAATTCTTCAATTGTTTTTTGAGGCAAATCCCGAGCTTTAGTCAGATCTTGTTTTGTAAACTTTTGTAAAACAAATTTTTCAGTTGGGATTTTTGTCCTGATCATTTCATTGGCTACCCCGATTTTTATCTGCCAGAAATTATTGGATTTTAAATGGTTGATAATTGATTGAATGCCTTTATGTCCGGCCCCACTCGAACCTTTTTTAGATTTTATTTTACCTACTTCAATATCTACATCATCACGGATGATAATAATATCAGAAGTTTTAATTTTATAATATTTTTTTATTGCTACAACTGCTTCACCCGAATTGTTCATAAAAGTTTGCGGCTTGGCTAAAATAATATTTTTATTTTTGGCAATTTCAGCTTTTAGTTTTTTATCCAATTTAAATTTAGGCAAATCAAAATAATCTTTTAAATAATCAAGAGCTTGCCAGCCAATATTATGGCGAGTATTTTTAAATTTTGGTCCGGGATTGCCTAATCCCACGATTAGTTTCATATACTTTAGCAAATGGCATATGCCATTATTATGATTTTTTAGCGATAATTTTTAAAGCTTGGGGGAGAATTTTAACATCCAAGTGGGTTAATTCTACTACTTCACCGTCTATTTGTATAGGGGTTTTTTTATAAAAAGGCAAGACATAGATTTCTTTGGCAGTATAATATTCATAGCGCCAGTCTTTAGGATATTTTTTTAAAAAAAAACGATGAATTAAAATGCCCAAATCCCTTATATTTAAGGTGTTTAAAATGCTGATATTAAAATAACCGTCATTAATTTTTGCTTTGGGGTTTAAAGTTAGATTAAAAAAACTGGCAAAATTGGAAATAAAAATACTTTGAGCTTTGACTGTTTTTTGCTGATCATTGATTTTAATAAAAAATTTATTGGCCTTAGTGCTAAAAAAACTAAAAATCAAACTAAAAATATAAGCAATCCAGCCCCAGGTTTTTTTCATTTTTCTGGAAGCATTTTTGATTACTTTGGCATCAAAACCAATTCCGGTGGCTATTAAAAAATAATGACGATTATTGACCAGACCAACATCTATTTTTTGAGTTTTGGCAGAGAAGCCAAATTTTAAAGCCCTTTTTGTTTCTAAAGGAATTCCCAGCGATAAAGCTAAAATGTTGGCACTGCCAATAGGGATAATAGCTAGAGGCGAGTTGATATTATGGTCAATTATCCAAGAAGCAACTTCTTTAATGGTTCCGTCACCGCCAGTAACAAAAATACGGTCAAATTCATTGAGTTTTAATTTAGTAAAGCTACCTTCTGTCGTATAATGCCAGTTGACTTCCAAATTATAATTTTTTAAAAATTTTTTAATTGACTTGTCTTTTTTATTTTTTTTACCGGCCAGCGGATTGTAGATTATTAAAATTTTCATTGTTTTAGTTTTATTTGGATCGGCGTACCAGTTAATTGAAATTTTTCACGTAATGAATTGGCTAAATATTTAAGATAGGCTTGGTTTAAACTGTCATTTTTACCAATTCTTAATTCAAAACGAGGCGGATCGGTTTTTACTTGTTTGAGATTTTGCAAATAAGGCGGTTTTGTGCCTTTAGCACTTTGAGGTCGATGTTTTTTGATAGCTTTTTTTAAAAATTTATTCAAAGCGTTTTCACTAATTTGAATTTGACGATTTTGATAGATTTGAATTGCTAAGTCAAGAATTTTTTTTGTATTTTTATTGGTTAAGGCAGAAGTGAAAATTATGGGAGCCCAAGTTAGATAAGGGAAATTTTTATAAATATATTGTTCGAATTTTTTTTGCGTATTGGTCTCTTTATCTTTTATTTTATCCCATTTATTGGCAACAATAATAATGCTGATATTGGCTTCTAATAATAGTTTACTTAATTTATTGTCTTGGACAGAAATCGGCTGGGAAATATCAAGAACCAATAAACAAATATCAGATTTTTGAACATTTTCCAGGCTTTTTTTAACAGAAATTTTTTCCAATTCTAGATTAATTTTAGCCTGTTTCCTGATGCCCGCAGTATCAATTAAAGTGAAAGGTTGATCTTTATAAATTATTTGGATATCAATCGCTTCTCTGGTGGTAAACGGTTTTGGCGAGACAATAACCCTTTCTTGCCCGAAAATAGAATTTAATAAGGATGATTTACCCACATTTGGTTTACCAATTATGGCAATTTTAATACCGGGTTCTATTTCTATTTTGGCGGCTTTTTTTGATTTTTTGATTTTTTTTAATTTACTGACTACAACATCTAATAAATCACCAGTGCCCGAACCATTGAGAGCAGATACAAAAATAGGCTCACCCAAGCCTAGTGTGAAAAATTCAGCAGCTTTTTCTTGCTGTTTTCGGGAATCAGTTTTATTGGCAACCAAAATTATTTCTTTATTTAATTTTTTGAGATTTTTGCACAATTCTTTGTCTTGTGGCAAGAGTCCTGTTTTTATATCAACTACAAATAAAATTAAATCAGCTTGTTTTAAAATAGTTTGAGTTTGATTAATAATATCCAGAGCAAAATCTTTATTTAAGTCCGGTGACAGTTTTTGAAGTTTTTTACTGGCAATAATTGTTTCAATACCACCGGTATCAATTAATTCCAAATTAATACCCTGCCAATAAACTTGTCCGATATTAATATCGCGGGTTGTGCCGGCTTTTTTTGAAGTTAGAGCCTTGGGTTTTTCAATTAAGCGATTGAAAAGTGTTGATTTACCCACATTAGCTCTGCCAATAATAATAACTTTAGGCAAAGTTTTCATAATTTTTATTCTAATCTTGAGATAGAGATTGGACCCTGATCTTGGCCTAAAATAATTAGAAAATCAATATTAGAAGCAGTATTTAAATCAGTATTATTTTTAGGAGCGACATTGGCATTTAATTGTTTTTTTAAATCTTCAAGCGCGTCATTTTTTTGTCCATCGGTGAGATCATAAATAACGGTTTTTTCATAATCTTGAGCTTGTGCATTACCTATTTTTAAAACTTTATAGCCGTTTTTTTTAAGATCTAAGGAAGTACGGTAAGCCAATCCTTCTATCCTGGTGCCATTTTGAATTTCAACCTTGGTAAATTCTCTGGCTTGTTTTTGTTTGTCCGGTTCAAAAGCATATTTAAATATTTGTTGTAATTGAAAAAATGACATATCTTTAGGTAAAAGCAAATAAGCACCGTTAATATTAGTAGAATAAAGCGGGCCAGTGGCACCGTTATCAAGAACAATATTGGTAATGTCTTCTTCATTAAATTGGCTAGCCATTTTTGCAAATTTGAAAATTTCCCAAGTTTTTAAGTTGGTGGAGATATTGTCATGATATAAATCAAATAAAGTCGAGATTTTGTTATAACTTAAGAATGTTGTAAAAGATAATGCTTTATCTTTTACTGCTTGTAAGACTTTTTGCTGTCTTTTACTTCTGGCAAAATCAGAATTTTCTCCATTCGTGCCATGTCTTGATCGGGCAAAGTTTAGAGCTTCTTGCCCGTTCATTTTTTGCCAGCCTTCTGAAAAAGAAACAGCCTGATAGCCGTAATTATCAGTAGGGAATTGATTGTCAGTAAAACCGTTATCAACATAAACTTTAATACCTCCAAGTTCATCAATTAATTGTTCAAAACCGGAAAAATCAACTCTTACATAATAATGAATCGGTATTTCAAAAATTTGACTGATTGTTTCAGCGGCAAATTTAGGACCTTGGCCTTGGGTTTTCATTTCACCAAAATGATTGGCATTATTGATTTTACGCCAGCCATAACCAGGAATCGGTACTGATAAATCACGAGGAATTGAAATTAAGACAACTTTATGGGTTGATGGTTTGACAGAAGCGACTATAATCGTATCAGTTAGATACGGGCCGGGATGTCCTTCCCCCCCCATACCCAAAAGTAATATATTAATTCTGTCTTCTGCTTCGCCTTGGAGTGGTTTGTCTGGACTTAAAGATAAACCATAGCTGCTAAAAAGATTAATTTTTTCAAAAGTTTCCGTTAGACTGTCACCGGATAAAATAATTTGAAAAGAAAAGACAAAAATAAAAATCAAAATAAAAATCAAGGGATAAAAAAACAATTTAGGGATTATTTTTTTATAATCCTTTTTCTTTTTATCAAACAAATTGTTTAAAAAATTAATTTTGGGGACTTCCATTTTTTGAATAATTTAATCAATATGAAAATAAGAAGAGTAATAGCTTGTACTCTAATTACTATATATTTAACCATTAAAATAAAAAAAAATCAAATTGTATAAATTTGCTTTTAATTATTTTTTATGCTATTATTTTTATAATCTTAATTTTTTATTATTAATTTTTCTAAAAATGTTTAATGGGAGCAGTAAGCAAAATAATGATCAATTTGAATGGAAAACCAAATCAACCTATGATTCTGTTTGGCGAACTTTAGGAGAATTTTTTGTTGAAATAATTAAAGTAGTAATTATTTCATTGGCAATTATAATACCAGTCAGATACTTTTTAATCCAGCCTTTTTATGTCAAAGGAGCTTCAATGGAACCGAGTTTTCATGATCATGAATATTTAATTATTAATGAAATAGTTTATCGTTTTGAAGAACCGCAAAGAGGTGATATTGTTGTTTTTCGTTATCCCAAGGAGCCCAGTCAATATTTTATAAAAAGGATAATTGGTTTGCCCGGGGAAAAAATTAAAATTAAAGCCGGTGAAATTATAATTTATAATGATGAATTCCCAGAAGGAATTACTTTAAATGAGCAAGTTTATTTATTTGAAGATGAAGAAACGCCTCACTTGGGCAAGACAGAATTTATTTTGGAGCGAGATGAATTTTTTGTTTTAGGTGATAATCGCGACGCCAGCCTGGATTCCCGTAAGTTTGGGCCTGTTAATCAAAGATTGATTATTGGCAAGGCTTGGGTTCGTGGTTGGCCTTTGGAAAAAGTAACAATTTTTGATACACCGGAATATAATTTATAAATTTTTAGTTTAATCATTTAATAATATGCCAAGGACTACAAAAAAGGCAAAGCCGCAAAAGAAAGCAACAACTGCTAAAAAAACAGTCAAGAAAGACAAGCCAAGTAAAAAGAAACCAACAAAAACAACCATTAAAGCGGCGCCTCAAAAACAACCGGTCAAAGTTTCTAAAAAAACGCCCCAATTATTAAGAGGTTTTAAAGATATTCTGCCGGGTGAACAAAAATATTGGGATTTGATCAGAGAAAAAGGTGAAAATGTTGCTTATGATTATGGGTTTGAAAGAATTGATTTGCCTTTTGTTGAAGACACTTCTTTATTTATCCGTTCCGTAGGTAAGGAAACCGATATTATTGATAAAGAGATGTTTTCTTTTGAAGATCGGGGCGGGGAAAGCGTTAGTTTGCGACCAGAAGCAACAGCTTCAGTTGCCAGAGCTTATATTAACCACGGTATGTTAAATTTAGCTCAACCGGTTAAATTATATTATATAGGTCCGATGTTTCGTTATGATCGACCGCAGTCCGGACGTTATCGTCAGTTTAATCAGTTAGGTTTTGAAGCTTTGGGTGATCTGCATCCGGTACTTGATGCGCAAATAATAATTTTAGCTTATAATTTTTTTAAAGAATTGGGAGTGCCGGTTAACATTCAAATTAATAGTATTGGTTGTCCAGAATGCCGCAAAGAATATAAAGTTCAATTGGTTAATTATTATAAAACACAAAAAGCCGATTTATGCGATGATTGCCAGGGCAGATTAACCAAAAATCCTTTACGATTATTAGATTGCAAACAAGAAAAGTGTAAGACAATCAGTGAAGACGCCCCGCAAATTGTTGATTGGTTATGTGACGAATGTAAAAACCATTTTGTCAAAGTTTTGGAGTTTTTGGATGAAATAGAGATTCCTTATAATTTGGATCCGACATTGGTCAGGGGTTTGGATTATTATACCAAAACAGTTTTTGAGATTTGGCCGGCGCCACAGGATAATTCAGAAAATAGTAATAAAAAATCCCAAAATGCTTTAGGTGGCGGCGGACGTTATGATAATTTAATTGAATTATTGGGCGGCCGGCCTACTCCGGCAGTCGGTGCTTCAATTGGTATTGAAAGAGCCATTTTAAAAATTAAGGAATTAGAAATAGAAGTACCGGAAAAAGAAGCACCGGATATTTTTATCGCCCAATTGGGTGAAGCAGCCAAAAGACAAAGTTTGGATTTTTATGAATCATTAAGGGCTGAAGGTATAAAGATTGCTGAAGGTTTTTCTAAAGACGGATTAAAAAATCAATTGGATATTGCCAATAAATTAGGCGTTAAATATACTTTAATTTTGGGCCAAAAAGAATTATCAGAAGGCACAATTTTATTACGTGATATGGAGGGAGGTGTTCAGGAAACAATTAATTATAATAAGGCAATCAAGGAAATAAAAAAACGCTTAGGCTTGTAATTTTGTTTTTTAAACATTTTTTTAGAAAAAACGCCTTAAACGCAAAAGGTGTTTTTTGTTTATAACTGGCTTTATTTTTATTTGACGAAATTTAATTTTATTGTTATTATTAAATCAAATTTATTAAAAAGGAGATGGAAATAAAATAATGGCAGAAGCAAAAAGAAAGAAAAACGAAACTTTTGAAAGTTTGCTTAGACGCTTTAATAAAAAATTAATGCAAAGTGGCAAACTGTTGCAAGCCAAAAAAATTAGGTTTTTGACTAAAGAACCTAATAAAAATTTAAGTAAAGATTTGGCTTTAAGGAGAAAAAGAATCAAAGAAAAAAAAGATTATTTGAAGAAAATTGGCAAATTAGAAGATTAATTTTTTAATTTAAAATTAATGTCAATTTTAGATCAAATTGAAAAAGATTATGAGCAAGCTTTCAAAGCAAAAGAACAAGACGTAGTTTCTACATTACGGATGCTTTTAGTTGCGTTAAAAAATGAAAAAATTAAGAAAAAAGAGCATTTAACAGATGAGGATATTATTAAAGTTATAAAAAGTGAAATAAAAAAAAGAAAAGAAGCAATTGAAGAATATAATAAGGCTGCTCGGCAAGAATTAGCCAGTTTAGAAGCTAAAGAATTAGAAGTTTTGCAAAAGTATTTACCCGAACAAATGTCAGAAGAAATGGTTCGTCAGAAGGTTCAGGAAATTTTAAAAGGAGTCAGTGATAAAGAAAATTTTGGCAAGGTAATGGGTGTAGTTATGTCTCAGTTAAAAGGCTCGGCTGACGGTGCGTTGGTTAAACAAATACTGGAAGAAGAAATCAATAAATAAAATTCAATTAAATAAATTCCCATGCTAAGAAAAAAACTCTTGGTGAATAAAAATGACCAAGAGAAAAAAAATAAAATTTTTGTCAGTAAGGCTGCCAAGGTATTATTGATAGTTGTTTTGGTTTTGGCAGTTTTTTTGTTTGTTTTTCCTGTTTTGGCGCAACCGGATGTCGGGTTTGAAGCGATTGAAGAGGAAATTGAATTAGGTACTCAAGATATTAGAGTCACGATTGCCAGAATAATTAGGGCTTTTTTGGGGTTTTTGGGCGTGATTGCTGTGGTAATTATTATTTATGGCGGTTATTTATATATGACTTCGGCTGGTAATCCGGAACAAGTAACCAAAGCTAAAAAAGTTTTAATTAATGCTACAATCGGTTTAATAATAATTTTAAGTTCTTTTGCTATAGCTAGTTTTATCTTGAATTATTTAGTTGAAGCGACCGGTGGTGATGGCGGAGTGCCTGGGCGGCCGTCTTATGGGGCTGGTGGCGGAGCTTTGGGTAATGGTATTATTGAAAGTCATTATCCGGAAAGAAATGCCTTTGATATCCCCAGAAATACCAGTATAGTGGTAACTTTTAAAGAACCGATAGAAGTAACTAGTATTGTGATTGATGCCAATGAAAATGGTGAATATGGTGATTGTTTTGATGCCGATGGTAATAATCAGTTTGATATTGTTGATAATAATGATGACGGGCAATTTAACATAGCTGACGGAGATTTCGCTGAATGCGATTTGATTAACCGTGATAGCATTCGAATTAGAAGAACCGATGAGACTCAGGGACCGTTTGTGGAATTGGTTAAGGCAACATTTACTGATGATCATAAAACATTTGTTTTTAAACCCGTGGAATTGTTAGGCAGTTCGGATCAGGCAATTGATTACACAGTCAGTTTAACTGAAAATATACTTAAAGAAGATGGCAGTCAGGCTTTTGGTAATTTTGGTAATTATTCTTGGAATTTTGAAGTGTCTAACAGAATTGATAATACGCCTCCTCAAGTTGATTCGGTTATACCAAGTTATTCAAATAATCCTAATGATACTGTTCCCCGAAATCATATTGTCCAAATTAATTTTAATGAACCAATTAATCCAATGACAATCAGGGGAATCGCCAGGGTTGAGGGGGGCGGTACAGTCGGTCAATTAGAAACCGATACTTTTAATAATATAATGGTTTCAATCCCGGGCGATCAGTATGTTGCCGGCGAGTTTTTGTATAGTAACGGATATCAAACAGTTGAATTTGTGACCAATGATCTTTGTGGTAAAAATACTTGTGGCGGTGATGTTTTTTGTTTACCAGGAGAAGAATATATAAATGTTTTAATTAAAGCCGCCAGTTTTTCCGGGTTTGGCGGAGTGACTTTTCCTTATGACGGCATTGTAGATATGGCTGATAATTCTTTAGACGGTAATAAAGATAAACAGGCCAAGGGACCGGTTGATGATCCTTATAATATTAATTTTAGTAATGATCCGACTTATGAAGCTGAGTTATACGGAGATAGTGCCGAATGGAGTTTTTATACCAGTAATGAAATAGACTTGGCGCCACCTGAAATAGAGAGTTATAGTCCGGAAAGTGGTGAAATAGGTGTTGATCCAACGACTGATTATGAAATTACTTTTAATAAGATTATTATGTCTTCTACAATTAAGTCAGGCGGAGAAGGTTATTGTTCTTGTTTAGCTGATGATCAGTGCGGTAATAATATTTGTGATGTTACTAATAATTATTGTATTGATAATGATAGTGAGCAATATGTTTGCTCAACCCCATGTCCAGACGGCCAGCCTTGTAATATTGAAAAAGAATATTTTATTTTAAATCCGCCACCGCCAGATTTAATGCCGCCACAATATCCCGCAGGTGGTTGGGCATATTGGCTGCGAAGTTCAAATTATGGTGGTAAAACAACAGCTAAAATTAAGCATGAAGATTTGGGTGAAAATATAAATTTTGATATCAGGGTTGGTTCTGGTATAAAAGATATTACTCAAAATTGTTATCAGCCTTGTGCCGGTCCAGAATGTTCCAAAGTTGAAATTCAGCCGGGTGAATATGAAGTTCAGCCAGGTGAATGGGAGCCAAATGATGACAGTTTCCCGACTTGTGATTTGACTGATGTACAATATAGTGCGACTGGTAATTTTATTTTAAATTATGTTGATGCTAATGGTAAGCCTCAAACTATTGATTTTAGTGCTTATAGTTTGCCAAAATCAATAGAAGATTTTTATTTATATAGAGATGATGGCGCCGGTGGCGCAGGTCCCAGAACATTTTTAGACGGTTTTGGCGGTGTTTTTAATACTTTCATGAAACCCAATAGAACAATGTCATTTATTTATCATGACAGTTTAAATAATTTATATTATTTGGTTAATGTTCATGGCGCTCCATTAGTGGGGGGCGGAACTTTTCAAGGTTCAATAACTAATGCGGCTGATGAATTTTATTTTGCGATAAGGGATGATAGCGGCAGGGATCATGATTGCAATAATGTGCCAATAACTTCTGGTGGTGATCGCTATGCTGATTGCGGTAATGCTTTATATAATCATCAAGGATGGATTGTGCCTTGGGCGGATGGCGAGGCTATTTATATTGGTGATGGTAGCCAAGATATTAATTTTGATATAAATGTAGAATCATTTGCGCCAACAAGAACAACAGAAGATCCAGAGTGGGTGTTTTTCATGACACAAAGATCCATTAATGTGGCTAATAGTTTTCCGGCTTCGGTTTCAATTATTTATTTTGCTAATCAATAATTATGTTAAAGTCAGTTAAGAAAAAAATTAGCAGAAAAAAAGTTTTTTTAGGCTTAATAATATTTTTAAGTTTATTTTTAGTATTTAATCAAGTTAATGCGCAACCTGATGTTGGTTTGCAACCGGTTGGTGAAGAAATACAGCTAGGTACAGCTGATCTAAGGGTAACAATTGCCAGAATAATCAGAGCGTTTTTAGGCTTTTTAGGTATAGTTGCCGTTAGTTTGGTAATTTACGGCGGTTATTTATATATGACGGCTCAGGGTGTCCCGGAAAAAATTGATAAAGCTAAAAAGACTTTGGTTGCAGCAGTAATTGGATTAGTGATTGTGTTATCAGCTTTTGCTATAGCCAGTTTTGTTTTAAATCAATTATTACAAGCAACCGGGCCAGGGGGCGGTGATGGCGGTAATGGTGACGGGCCAGGGCCCGGTGGTGATATCTCCGGCGGGGTAGAAGAATTTTGCGCCAACCCTTCAACTGATGTAGCACCTTGGTTATGTATTAAAGAACAGGATCAGACAGCTCAAAGTGATAGCTTGATAACTTTATATGGTGGAAATGTCGGTGATACTCCCGGTCGGATTTATTTTACAGACAGGGATCAGGTTAATCAGTATGATGCCGAAATCGTTACATGTAAAGATGATGATGTTAAATGGTTTAAAGCTATATCCAACAGTGATTTACAAAAAGTCAAAGTCAGGGTGCCCCAAGAATTGGATTTGGCTGAAAATGATTATTGGGTTGTGGCAGACACAGCCAATGGTTTAACTGTTAATAAAGTTTGGCAAGGTTATGTTGATGATGATCGCTTGGATCGGTTTACTTATGAAGCCGGTGATAATAATGCGCCTAATATAATTTGTTTTACAACCGAAATAGCTGATAATGGCGGTTTTGCTGAAGGGCCGGAAATTGATTTTGCCAGTCAAGGCGATCGAGTCAGAATTAAAGGCGAAAGGTTTGGCACAGACGGCACAGTAGTTTATAACAGTGGCGATACCAATGATTCAGCCACAATTAATGACTGGCAGGAAACTTATGTCAGCACAGTTGTCCCGCCGACAGCTTCAGGTGATGTCCGGATAACCAGAGATGATAATGAGTCCGATGAAGATTATTTGGGTATTTTATGCGATACGAATTCTGATTGCGGTACTAATTGTTGTCAGCAGCGCCAAGGTCGTAATGTTTGTGTGGCCGAAGAAAATTGTTTAAATGATGAAGGTGAGGCTTGTTTTGACGGCGTAGCTTGTACTGACGCTGAATTTGGCTGTCGTTCCGATTTATTTTGTGATCCGACCGATTGTATTTGTAAACGTCGCGGAGAGGGAGCTCCTTGTGATGCAATGCCTGAAACAGCTAGTTGTCAAGCCGATGACACTTTATGTGGTGATGAATTTTATTGTTCAATAACCGAAGCTTGTACTTGTCGGTATTTACCGCGAATTGACGGGTTTGATCCTGAGGCAGGTGGTCCTGGTAATTTTGTGTCGGTTTATGGTCAGGGCTTTGGGACAGAAATAAATACTAATTCAAAAATAATATTTTTAGGCGCTGATACTGACGGTGATCAAAATCCCGAAGGCGACGACGATGATTTAGAAGCTATTTTACCAATGAATTGCGGTGCTGAAAATGTTTGGCAAGATAATCAAATTATAATTGAAATACCGGATGGCGCGGTTTCAGGGCCTTTAAAATTAATAAATTCTGACGGGCTGGAAGAAACAACCATGGATTCAGATGGAATTGTGGCTGATTTTGAAGTTGACCCCGATATTAATTATCCCAGCTTATGTAGTGTTGATCCTGATCAAGGAGAATTTGGTGATTCAGTTAATTTAACCGGTAAAAATTTTGGTGATGGGGCTGATGGGCAAGTCTTGATTGGTGGGCTGGGATTTTCACAAGGTGATAATTGGGATTGGTCTTATGATCCGGGTGATGAATTGGATAAAATAACTGATGCCGTAGTACCCAATATTGAACCTGATGAAAATTTACCGGTTCAAGTCAGAAGCGGTGATACTTATAGTAATTCATTTAATTTTACTGTTATAGAATCAGGTAAAGCGCCAAGAATCGATTACATTGATCCTGATCGGGCGCCGGTTGGTCAGTATGTTACTATTTATGGTTCTAATTTTGGTCAGGATGAAGGTTTGGTTAAATTTAGAAATGCCGGCGGTGATTTTGTTGAGGCTGATTTAAGTTTTCCTGAACAATGTTTAAATAATTTATGGCATGATACTTATATTATTGTTAAAGTGCCGAGTCTGGGGCAGGGTAATCCTTTAGCCAGTGAAGTTATTGTGGAAACCCAAAATAGCGGCAATACTAATACGGTTGATTTTGAAAGATGTGTTTTGAATGAAAATACTTGTCCTTTAAGGCCTGGTATTTGCTTGATAGAGCCCAATCAAGGACCGGTTGGTACTGAAATAAATTTTTATGGCGATAATTTTGGTGAATATAATACTAATAATTCTCAAGTGGTTTTTTGGGATAATCAAGCAATTACACCATCTTTAGCTAATTGGTCGAATCAAAATATTGGGCCGATTAATGTGCCGGATCAAGCTAGTACGGGGCCAGTTGAAGTCGTTTCTGGTTTGGGATTAACTAGCAACCAAATGCCGTTTACAGTAGCTGATTGTCGGGATAATCCTGATATTTGTGATACTGCCAATACCGGTAATATTTGTTGTGAATTTGATGGTATTTGCAAAACAGAAATTGAATGTTATGGTGAAAAACCGCCAATGTGTTTTTATTCCTGGGCTTTTGCGACCGGCCAGGTGCCTCAAGAATTCAGACCGCCGCAAGTAGTGGAAGATATTGAATGTAATGAGAATACGCAATCACCCTCACCTTGGAAAGATTATGAATCAAATTGTGTAAATGCCAATATTTCGGCTCGGTTTAATCGTTTAATGAATGCAGCAACATTTACAACTGATAATATTATTGTCAGAGAATGTTGGGCTGAAGATTATTTTGATGAAGAATCGGGTTCTGAATGTGAAATACCCAGTTGGCATAATCAAGATAGAAATATTTATCCGATTAACGAAGAAAACGGATTTTATAGAGGATTTATTTATGAAGCACCGGTTAATGCTTTGCAGCCGGGACGTTGGTATGAAGTTACTTTAAAAAGCAGCAATGGTGATTATATAAAATCACGTGAAGGACTTTGGCTGGATGGTGATTTTGATTCTGATCCGGGTGGTGATTATCGCTGGTATTTTAGGATTAAAGATGGTGCTAAAGAATGCAGCTTGGAAAAGATTGTGGTAACACCGAATGAAGCAATAATTGAAACAATAGCCGATAATCAGGAATATAGCGCTACAGCTTTGGCGGTCAATTGTAATATATTAAATGGCAATTTTTATAATTGGGAATGGTATAAACTTTATACTGACGGGACCAAAGAGGTTGGTCCAGTTGCTGATCCGCAAGCTTGCGATCGCCGGTATTGTATTGCTGAAATCAGTGAAAATGATGAAAACAATGACGGTAATATTGATTGGCGCCAAATGGCATCCCCATTAAAACAAGGTTTTACTTTTGTTGGTGCAGCGGCAGAAAATAAAAGTGATGAAAACAATGAATTAACAATAGATTTGAATATCCCGGAAATTTATCGGATTTATCCTGATAACGGTTTAATTAATCCGGATGTTAATTCTTATGTGACAATTTACGGTAATAATTTTGGCAATCTTCAACGTGATAGTAAAGTCTTTTTTGATAATGTTGAAGCAGAAATCGCTCCTGATTGTCCGGCAGCTTGGACTGATTCGCAAATTCAAGTAATTGTGCCTAATCCGACACCAATTGAATCAGCCAATGAACCCACTTATGATTTAACCGGCATAAATGAAAGCGATGATATGGTAATTTTTTATGATATGGATGAAGATTCGGACGTTATTTTACAAGATAAAGCCGACAATAATGATGGTGAAATTTTTGGAGCTGATAAAGTGGCAAGCACTTTTGGCAATGCTTTAAGATTTAACGGCCAATCTGATTATGTGAAATTGCCTAATAATTATAATTTATCAACCGGTAGTGTGGAATTATGGTTTAAGCCTAATTTTACATCAGATCAAAGGCAAACTTTATTTAGTATTTCTGATGGTACGGCTGATAATATTTTAGCTTTGGAAATTGATCCGGCTGATCAGGATACTGCTAAATTTGTTTTAACTTTAAATACCGCCAATGGTCAAGCTAATAATAGTACGGTTTTTAATGTTTTGGAAAACGACAGCTGGCATCATTTGGTTTTTACTTATGATGGCGATGAATATTATTTTTATATAAACGGCCGTAAATTTTATTATTTTAATAATAGCAATATAGTAGCTTCGAATCAGACAGATTTTTGGTTTAATGCCAATACTGAAGCTACCAATATTTTACTTGGCGCTAAAAATACGGGTCAGTTTATTGATTATTATGACGGTTTGATGGAAGGTTTTGCGATTTATGATTCGGTTTTAAGCGAGGATCAGGTCAGGTCACGTTATGGTTTGCAAGCCGGTCAGATTTTACTATTAAATTTTGAAGGAATTGGTGATGAAATAATTGATTCGTCATCCAATAATTTTACAAATTTAAATGTCCAAGATTCTGATTTTAGAATTGATGAAGGCCGTTATGGCAAAGGTTTTGACAATAGCGTAATTGAAGTAATTGATAATCCTTCATTAAATTTCAAAGATCAGATTTCAATAGAAGGTTGGTTTAAAGTTCCTGATTTTAATCAGTCTTTTACCATCTTTGAATCGAATCGAATAAGTTTAGGCAATTTAAATAATAATTGTGGCTCTGGCTTGAACTTTTGTTTTAAATTAGATTTGGTTAATGAAAATAATTTAGCTGCTGGTGGAGCTCGCTGGGCTAGTTTGGATTCTAATAAAATAAGAAACAATGCCTGGAATTATTTTGCCGGAGTTTATGACGGCCAGACCATTAAACTGTATTTAAATGATGAAGTACCGGCCCAATGGCAATTTGACGGCAGAATTTATCAGCATGCGGATTTTGGTCGCGCAACTATTGGCAGTACCACAGGTAATGCGCAATTTGATAATTTGGCAATTTATAGCCGAGCCTTAACAGAATCAGAAATTAATGATCGAGTCGGAGCTAAAAATGGGTCTAATGTTATAGTCCAAACCAAATTTGGCTCTGATGATAGTTTGAGCGGTACTAATCAACTTTTTTATCATAGTGATATTGTTTATCCTTTTTTATGCCAGTTAAGACCGAATATAGGGTTAGAAGGGACTTCAATTGCAATTGGCGGTGATAATTTTGGTGATTCCAATAAAACAATTTATCAAGGTTTGGAATATGATCTGGGCAGTCTGGTTTATTTTGATATGTTTAATTTGTCAGATGAAAACATTGACAACTGGACAAATAGTTTGGTTGATGCGATTAATCCGTTTAGTGATATTGGTACGCAAGAAATACCAGTTTCAATTTCTATAGATCCTTTTGCTGAACCGTTTATTGATGAAGATGATTCTGGTATTTATAATAGCGGTGAACAATATGCTGATATTTTAGAACCGTTTGGTGCATATAATCAAGGATTTTATGAAGTTGAAAAATTTGACCCCGAAGATATTAGTCAAACCGGTGTTATTGAAACAGAAACCGAATTAGTCAGCAATACTCTGCCATTTTATTTTTCACCGGTTATAACGAAAATTACACCCGATAACGGACCCGAAGGTCAATGGGTGACAATTCATGGTTATAATTTTGGTCATAATCCAGGCGAAGTTTACTTTTTTAACGATTTAGTGTCTGAATTTCCGCCAGAACCTTGTGAAAACTTTTGGACTAATACGCAAATTATTGTTGTGGTGCCTGAAGGAGCGCAACCCGGCGATGTTTATTTGATTACTGAACAAGGCTTGGAAAGTAATCGCGTAGCGTTTGAAGTTAATGATAATCCAGTGGGAGCCGGTATTTGTCAGATAGAACCCAATATGGGGATTGCCGGCAGTAATATTATTGTTAAAGGTGATCGTTTTGATGAAGAAGGTGATGGTCAAGGTGAAGATCAATTATTATTTAATGATAATAAATCAGCCAGTGTTTCTAATTGGCAAAATAGAACATTAAACGCAACTGTGCCAACAGGTGCGATTGATGGTAATGTAGTTATAACCAAAAAACGAGAGGTTGACAGACAATGTGCCGGTTTTAGTATTGGTTCTTGGTGTCCAAGTGATCAGTATGACATTATTTATGAAGATATCCCTAGTAATCCCGTTTATTTTAATGTTTTCTTGGGTTGTGAGCAGGCTGGAACCGGAGAAATTTGCACCGATCAAGCTGAAGAGCCTGGTTTTCCGATTAGACCTTATTACAGTCAAGGCGATGTTCGTAATTTAAATGTTGATGTTGGTGTTTTAGCAACTGACGGCACATATTTATATGCCAGAAATTGGGCCGGTGAAAATTATAGTTATGGCGGTAATATTAGCGGAGTTGACGGTTCAAATATAATTTATAAAATCGGTACTGGTTATAATGGTACTGAATTGGGTAAAATTTATAAGGAATATGTTTGGCGAGACCGAGAGGGAGTTAATCCTTTAGTAGCGATTTCCATGACTTATCATTCTGATAATAATTTTTATATCGGTCATAATATAATTCAAGATTCTCAATATTTTATACCTAGAATTATTTTTGATGATGCAAATGATGAATTTTATTTGGAAAATGTTGAAATAACTGATTATTTGTTTAATTCTGGGAATGCTGATGCGGAGACCAATCATAAAGAAGCTTTAATTAGTTCTAATGGTCGTTTTATTTTTAATGTGGCTTTATATGGTGATGCAGCCAATCCTGACGGATATCGAATTAAAATATTTGATCCGCAAAATAATTGGCGCAAAGTTAAAGAATTTGACGTCTCTAATAGTGAACAGATTAAAGCAATGCCTTTATCTAATGGCTTAGTCGTGGCTGGTGATATTATTTATATAATGAGCAGGTTTAATGATATAGTGGCAATTAATTGGCAAAATGAAGACTGGGTAGAATCTTGGGAAACTCATAATAGCTCAACTTTTGAAATTAACGGGCAATATGATTGGCTTAATAATGTTTTTTGGATTGGTGAATTGGCTTATGAACTTGATCCTGCTAATCCAAGTAATCATATTCATCGTTATCCGGCCTGTCCCTTGGAAGGCGAAGAATTCTGCCGTGCGGATACGGATTGTGAAAAATGCGGGCCCGGTACCAGTTCTTGTGTTAATGGTCGTTGTACTCCTTATATAATGTCTTTTATACCTGATCAGGGGCCGGTTGGCAGCTGGGTGGATTTATACGGTTGTTATTTTGGCTGTGATCAAGGCAACATCCTTTTTACTGATAATAAGCCGGCTTTATTGATTAATGATCCTGAATGCGCTGATTCTTGGCAATGTGATACCAGTCCGTTTGATTGTCCCGGGATTGGGCCTGGTTGCGACCGCGTTCAAGTTGAGGTGCCTGATCAAACTACACCATTTGATGACACTGACGACGCAGAGACCGGTCCGGTGACTTTAATAACAGCTTTAGGTTTAAGAGCAGAAACAGATTTTGATTTTGTAGTAACTGATGAAGAATTGGGTCATCAAATGTGCAGTTTAATTCCTGATTATGGTAATCGCGGTATTACGGTCAGAATTCATGGAGCTAATTTTGATGATAATGGCGGAGATATTAATAATGGCGATTATGTTTATTTTGGTTTGGGTAATGGTTTAACAGCGCGTGAACCATGGTCTGACAGTAATGACGACGGTAGTTTTACTGCCGGAGAAGCGTTTATTGATTTTGATAATAATGGCCAATACGATATAAGTTTAAATGATGATGAGTATTCTTTTAATATTGATAATTATGTTTCTAATGCGACAGGTTGCCCGGATGATGGCTGGAGTGATAAGGATATTTGTTTTACTGTTCCTAATAATGCGGCTGGGCAGGGTAATAATAATTTGCAGGCAATTAATAATGTTAAAGTTTTTAAAAATAATGAAGATAATAATAATAGAGAAGCTTTTGCTTTGAATTTTGGTCATTGCGGCAATCAAATTATTGAATTAAATAAAGGCGAACAATGTGATGGGATTAGTTTGCCAAATATTAGTTGTTGCCAATTGGGTTATGTTGCCAATAAAATTTGCCAAAATAACAGTGAGCCTTGCATAGATGATGCGGATTGCCCCGGGAGTGTTTGTGTTGATGCTTGTCAAATAAATTGTACCAATCAATGCGGTTTAGAGGTTTGTGACGGGATGACTGGTTTATGTAGTTCATTAGATCAAGTATTGTGCGGTAATGGTGATATAGATACTGTTTGCGAAGAGGTTGAAGGCCAGGAATGTTTGGAGCCGCCTGTTTGTAAACAAGATAATCAAGGTAATGATATCATAATTTATGAAGAAGAATGTGATGACGGTAATACGGTTTCCGGTGACGGTTGTGATAATATGTGCCGTTTGGAAGCGCCAGAGGTAATTGAAGTTGAGGGGCCACAAGTTGAAGCAACCGTGCCGGTTCATGGTGAAGAAAGTTTTTGCCGTAATGGTATTATTGATATTTATTTTAATAGTTTAATTGATTCGGCAACAATTACTAGCGATAATATTAAATTACAGGCTTGTACCAGCCCAATAACTAAAGAGAAAAAAGGTTTATTAGCTAATTTTTGGTATAATTTAAAAGACGTGTTCAAAAAATTAATCGGTATTGATCGACAGGCTTTAGCTCAATTGAATTGTGGTTCGTTTGTTGATATTACGGATTTAGATTTTAAAATTAAAAATAGAAAAGGCAGAACTATTTTATCTATTTTGCCAAATGAACTTTTGGAAAGAAATACTATTTATCAGGTTCGTTTAACACCGAATATAGAGAATTTAACCGGCGGGAGTTTGGATAATTTGGCTGGTGAACTTGACGGTACGCCGATTGATGACGGTTCTGGCGATTATATATTTAATTTTAAAACTTTAGGCGAAGCAGGTGATGAATTAAGCGGTATTTGTAATGTTGAATGGATCAATATTAATGTTTATCGCCATGAATATGCCGGTACTGATCCACCGTTAACAGAACGTGAATCAGAATTAAGAACCAATGATTTGTTTATTTGCGCGGGGCGTGATGATTGTAATTTGGAAGTTGATTATGATCAGGATTCTACTACTTCGGGCAATCAACATATTTATGAAGCAATTGCCAAATATAGCGGAGGATATAGTTTAAAAGCCGAGTATCAATGGTCTAAAACAGCTTCATCTGATCCGCAAAATGTGCTTACTTTATATAATAATCAAGAAGATTTGGAAGCTGATCCTGATAGAGTCAAAAATAATAGCGGGATTGTTTATACTACGTCCGAACCAATAAAAGAAGCCAAAGCTCAATTAGTTGTAGAAGCACAGGCGGCAGGCAGCTGGACAACACCGGCACAGCAAAATTTTTTGGTTTATGTTTTATTATGTGAAAATCCATGGCCGTCAATTAATGAAAAGTTTCCTATTTCCAGCTTAATTAATGCATATAATTTTCAGCTTTATTACTGTCGTGATGCCGGTCGGCCAGGTGATCAGTCTGATGATTTACCGGCAGCCAGATGGTTATTCCCTGAAGTTGCAGATTTAACTATTTTAGAAAATACTGATTTTGAATTTGGCAGTTTGCGTCATTGGGTGGCTGACGACGGCAATGCTTTTATGAGGCAACCGGTTTTTGGCGACATTACTTTGGCCAGAGACGGTATTTCCAGTAGGATTCAGGGCAATTGGTGGATTGGGACCAAAGAAAATTATCATGGTTATGATTGGGAAGATATTAATTCAGCCGGTCAAGGTCTTAGCCCGACAGGTATTTTACATTCTCAAGCCTTTTTAATTGAGGGCAATGAGATCCGATTTTTAATTGGTGGTAGTCAGACTGATAGTGTGACTTTGGACAGTTTTACTGATATTGAATTGCCACCGAGCGATTTGACAGCAGTGGTTTTGGCAGTAAAAGATGATCCGCAAGAAATAGCCAGTGAAGAAATCGTCAGAAAAATAACAGGCCCAGGCATTACAACCATGCAGCAAGCCAGTTTTGATACCAGTCAGTTTATGACAGGCAGAACTTGCCAGGCCGACGCCGACTGCAATGATTATGGTACTTGCGAGTGTGATGGTGAATGTGGTCCGGAAAATAGTGGTCAATGTTCCCCTGTAGCTGGTATAATATATATATATGATAATGATGCGTCCGGATATATTAATTTTGATGATTTAAATCAATACAAACAAGGTGTAGAAATTCCTATTAGATTTACTGATTAAAAATATAAAAAATATTTATGATCATAAAAAATAAAAATAAATATTTTATATTCATTCTATTTTTGGTAATATTTTTAATTTTGCCAATAATTGGTTTTGCTCAATCTGAAGATTTTTTAAGTGAATTTAGCCAAGACGTTTTATTAAAAGAATATTTATTTCCAATTAGTTCTTATACTGAAGCCGGCAATCCTATTACCAGACAAGGGCTAGAATGTGAAGGCTATAAACAATATGCCAGTCCTACAGATTGGCAGGCTTGTTTTGATTTGTCGGATTTTAATGAAAATGATATTAGCCAGTGGGTTGATGGCAGCAGCCTTTATACTCCGGTGCAAGCCGAGCTAAGCTATAAATTTAATGTTTTGAATCAAGGTAATTATGTTTTTAAAATTAGCACCTCTAATAGCGTTGATAATTTAGCTGCCTTGACCAAGGAGCAAATTAATTATTATTTGAATAATCAGGGTGAAACAATGGACAGTATTTTGAATAATTTAGGTGAAGGATTTGAAGCACCTGAAACTGAAAGTGAAAAGTTGGAATATTTAAGGAGTATGATTTTTAGTGTTTATGTTGATGGTCAGTCAGAAGAAAATAGAAAAGGCTATTTAATTATCAAAAATACCGATCAAAGTGAGGTTCAAGAAGGCTCAGTTTTAATTGGCAATTTAAAACCAGGCGATCATACTATTTATTTACATTTTTTATATGATTTTTACTGGGATTTTTCCGGTGTAATTGAAGATTTACCCGCTTATTTTGATGAATTTGCCAATGCCGATTTAAATAATGATCAAATCCTTGATTCTAACCCGGTAATTTATTCAGCCTCAATTGATCAGACAAAACCAGCTGATGATATAATCGGAGTTAGGATTTATTCCAATAAAATGAATCAAGATCCATTATCCTGGTATCAGGAAAATGTGTTTAATGCTTCGGCTAATGTAATTCAAACAGAAGTTGATGGTTATCGGGCGGTTAGAGATGATCGGACTGTTTATGTCGAAGCAGCTAATGTTACAGACGCTGGTCGTTTTTATACCAATATTTATGTGATTGCTTATAATCTGGGGGCGACTGCTTCAACTGTTAATATTTTTAATCAAATGATGAATAATTGGACTTTTAATAAAAATATAATGGAAGAGGATCCGTTTGGCGCAGAAGAAATAAAAGATCAATTACGCCGAGACACGATCAGGTTATCTGATTTGAATGATATGAGAAATTTAATAGAAAATTATAAAGCTGTTAATGGCAAGTACCCGACTTTAGAAGCAGGTACTTTTGTGGCTGATCATACTATTTCAGTCTGGCCGTCCTGGCAAGCTAATTTGGGTAACCAATTAGGAGCCGGGTTGCCGGTTGATCCTTTAAATATTATGTCAACAGAGGTAAGAGGTACTTATAATTGTCAGAGTAGTGATCCTAATGAATATGAAAATTGTGTCAATATTTGTACCAGAGATAATGCCGGTAATGCTTTGACTGGTTGTCCGGCCAATCAACAATGTGTTGATGATGAATATTGCAGTATTTGTCCGCCTGGGTATGATCCGGAAACTTGCTGGGATGAAATAAATTCAGATTTTGCTTATGACATTCATCAAGGTTGTGATGAATCAAAAAAAATAAACGGTTCTTTTAATCTTCATCCGGATGATCCTGATACTTCGGAAAGAGAAAATTTGTGTGGCAATGAGGGAGCGTTTGTTTATCAATATACTGCGTTAAATGACGGACAAAACTATGCTTTAAATTATCGTTTAGAATATACTGCACCTCAATGTAGTCCCGGCCAGTGTTATTTTGAAAAAACAGGTACCTGTTATCCGTCGGGCGCTTGTTTGGCTAATTGCGCTATGGTGGACACAGATGGAGACGGGACAGAAGATGAAATGCAATGTGAGTATCCAGAATATAAAAATGTTTATTGTTATTTGGGTAATTGGCGTCAATCATGCGGTGACGGTTTTGTTCAAACAGGCTGTGGTGAAGCTTGTGACGGTACCAGTACCAGTTTACAAACAGGTGAATTGTCCTGGTGTGATAACATGTATAATCCTGGATCTAATCGCGATTGGTATAATGAAGATAATATTACCGCCTCTTGCAATAATGTATGTCAGTGGCAAGGTTTTGATGATTTGGGTTATACTCCCTTGCCTTATACACCTGATACCGATGATATTGATTGCGGCGGCTATTGTGGTGATCAGATTAAACAAGCTTTGTATGGCGAGCAATGCGATATGGGTTCAACGCCAGGCGTTAGAATCCCTACGCCGGCTGATAATGGCTCGGGCGGGATTAGTCGGATTTCTCAATATTTATGTTCTGGTTCGGCTGGTTTGCAAGCCGGTGAGCCAATAGTCTCAGAAGCAGCTGCTTGTGAATATTTTGCCAATAGTTATAATGAACCGATTAATAACGATAATCTTTGTGAAGATTTAACTTCAGAAAGTGTAGGTGATGATTGGCTAAATCTTTATGAAGAAACTGCCTTGATGGCTAAAGGCGGGTTTAAAGTTACTTATGATTTTACAATTGATCAAGCGCAAAGCGGTTTTTATAATTTTAGACTCAGAACTGCCAATCAAGATGATAAAATAAGCAGTTTGTCCAATGAGCAATTAGCTTATATCATCGGACAAAAAGAAGCTGAGGATAATTTACATAATATTACGACTGACGGCGGACTTAGTATTCCGGAATATGGAGAGGTTGCTGCTGATGATAATCAAAAATATAATTTATTGCGCAGTTTAATTTATGCTGTTTATTTGGATGGCGATGATCCGGAAAATTTAGCTGATTTTATTATTACCCCTGCCAGCGATCAAATACAAGAACGCAGTATTTCTTTGGGCAATTTGTCTGCCGGTGAACATACTATTTATTTGCATTTTGTCGGTGATCACTTTTGGTATCAATTTGATCCGGCTGATTTACCCGATTATTTGGATGATTTCAGCAATGCTGATTTGGATAATAATGATATTTTGGATATTAATCCGATATTAGATTCGGTTTCATTGTTTTCGCCGGAATTAGACGTGGGCAATTGTCAAAGTTATGGCGGTTGGTGCGGTGACGGTGAAGTGCAATTGGCTTATGGTGAAAAATGCGATATTAGAAGCTATGTTACGCCTTCATCTGTCCAAACAGTTAATGTGATTAAAAACGGTAGCTTTGAGGAAGTTTTTACACCTTGGCAGATTAGTGAAGGCGAGGTTAGTTTGGATAATAATATTTCTTTTGCCGGAGCTTCTAGCCTTAAGATTAGTTCTGGTGATTTCGCTGAAACTGAAAAAACACTTTGGCTGGAACAGTCTAATACTTTGTTTAAAGATAAAGTTTATAATATTTCTTTTAAAGTTAATTTAATTTCCGGAAAATTGAACAATAGCAGTTTTGAAATTGGCGGTAAATCAGCTGATGAGTGGTTTGGCGGAGCCCAAACAATTAGTTTGGAAGACGAAGCAAGTGCTTGGAGTTATTATCAATCAGGGGTTACCCCGACTGAATATGGTTATAAATTTAGGCTTAATTTTACTGTTGAACCTAATACTGAATTTTATATTGATGATATTAAATTAGTGCCCAATGATCCAAGTATCCGGCCACAATATAAATGCGGTAATGAACCGATTACCGGCGAAATATGTCAGTTTAGAGGCGGGTTTTGTGGTGATGGTGTTGTGCAGCTGGAATTCGGTGAAAGTTGTGATGATCGCGTAGGTTTAAGCTGCGCTAATGGTGAAGGTTGCGGGGCTAATGGTTATTGTGATGATGATAATATTTGCCGCAGTGTTGATTGTAATGATGTTTGTCGCAGTACTTTTTGTGGTGACGGCATAGTGCAAAGGCCTAATTCTTTTGGTGTTAATGAAGTCTGTGATTGGGGCAGTGATCCTTTATGTTCTTATAATTGTCGCCAGATTAGAATGGGCGGAGATTGTACTAATGATTTAACTAATCCGTGTGATCCGGATACTGATGAAAATTGTTTTATGTGTGAACAAAGCTTATCATGTACGGTCAGAAATTTCGGTGATACTGAGACAAGATGTTTGGGGGCCAGAGGCAGTTATGGTTGTGACAGTAATAATGATTGTATCTTGGGTTATTATTGTGATACTAATACTTCAAAATGTGAGCCGGAAATTTCAACTTATTTAAAATATCATCCCAAAGAAGAAACTCAATTAACTTTGCCAGCAACTTCAAGTGTTTCTTATGATATTAATATTAGTAAATGTCCTGACCTGCGCTATATAACAGCTGAAGATGATAGATATATTTTGGATACATGTACTAGTATAAATTGGAATTTATTTGATAATATTTCCAGGCCGACTTGGACTTATCAATCAGCTTTAGAAGATGCTTGTGGAGGCGCTTTTCGTTTGCCTACAATTTTAGAGCTTTATAGTTTGGTTCGGCAAACCAATCAAGGTTTATTGTATGCTGATAAACAAGGTTTGAATTTATGTCCATTGAGTTGTGAATATGACGAAAATGATCCCGAAGATTTATGCAATGATCCTTGTGGTGATGATAATTATTTATATTGGTCTTCAACTTGTGTAGAAAAAGCGCAAATTTGTGACGGTGGTGAATATGACGGCCAGGCTTGTCGGGCTGATTCTGATTGCGGTAGCGATTCAAGTTGTGTTTTGTCTGACCAGGATATTTGCGCCAAAGCTTTGGCAGTGAATTTCAGATATGGCAGTATTGAAGAATACCCGGTAATTAATTTTGCCGGCACTGATTATAATGAACAAACAGTTTTAAAAACACGCTGTCTTAAAGATACTGTTTGCGGTAACGGCGAAATAGAAGAAGGCGAGACTTGCGAGTTTTTTAAAGCAGCAGACGGTTCATTAATTGAACAGGAAATTACCAGACAATGCAGCGAATTTGGTTATGATGAAGGGTTTTTGCATTGTGATCCTGTCAGCTGTACTTATGTTTTTGATAATTGTTATTTTTATTCGCGAGTCGGTCAGTCATGTGAAGATGTTTGTCAGGGAGAAAAAGCTTTGGCTTGCCAGTCAGTCGGTTTAAATGATACTGACAATCAAATAGCCGGGCAATGGCGGATAGCCAATGATGGAAATTTAATGGATGTTGATCAGGAAGGGAATTGTTTAATGCAGGAAATCCCAGGTGATAATCAGTCAGCTTATTGTAATTATGAATTTTTTAACAGGGATAAAGCTTGTTTTGATACTTTGACTAATGAATTTGCGCCGGCTAATTCCCAGTTTTCGTATTGCAATTGCGATGAATAAGTAAAAATAATTTTTAAATTTATATATAATTACTATGAAAAATTCATTATTTTTCAAAATTTATATCGTTTTGATTATAATAGTCAGCCTGGCTTTTATTGGTTTTAATATTTTAGCCCAAGTTGAAACCGAGACTGATTTGAAACAATATATTAAAGAAGGGGCTTGCCCCAATTTTGTTGATTTGACCGAATTAACCATGAAAGATGAATGTACTGGTTTGGTTTGGGCAAGAAACGAGCTGCCGACTTATCATGGCGCAGATAAGCCGGGTTATGCTTGGCAGCAGGCGGCTGACAGTTGTGATAATTTTGTTGAACCTGGTTTATTTCGCTTGCCAACAGTTGAAGAATTATTAAGTTTGGTTAAATATCAATGTGATCAAACCGGTTGTGAAGCCGGTTTAAAGAGAGATATAAATGGAGACGGTCAGGCTGATTTTGCCCCCCCATTTTTTTCTAATGGAATTTATTGGTCAATTAATGATTTTAATGAGTCACCGGCCTGGACTGACCCTTCAGCTATTCCTAGCCCGGGACATGAGGACAGGGATTATAAACGTTCGGTTAATTTATTAAATGGCGAGGTTGATTCCCCGGTTTTTAGTAAAAAGATGCGTTTAAATGCCTGGTGTATTATGGATCGTGATCCGGAGATTATTGAACGAAAATTTACTGACGTAAGTACGGCTTCTATTCCCCATGGCACGGCTGCAACAGGTGGACAATTAAAAACCGTTTATAATCGTCAATGCAATACTAATGATGATTGCAGTGCTTTGACTGGCACGGTTTGTGACAATGGTTTTTGTGCTGACACGCCTACCACTAATAATATTGATTTAAATGACAACCCCGTACCTGTTAGTTGTGATCCGGATTATCATTTAGAATATGTAGCAGAAGAAGATGCTCTACAATGTGTTAGTAATCCAAATACATCAACCGAAGATTGTCCTAGTCCAGAAATAGCGGCGCAAGGCATAGAAGCTTATGAAGCTTGGAAAGGTAATAGTTTTAATGGTTATAGGATTTGTCGGATAGAAACTTGTTCCAGTTATTGTTCGGGCGGGGAAAATAATGGTTTGGCCTGTGATGAAGCTAATGGGGATGCTGATTGTCCAGGCGGAATTTGTATGACTTATCATGTTGATCCTGATACTGAATTATGCGTTGCTAATAGAAGAGACTGTCTTTTACCTAGCGACAGAGATGCTAATGGCTGGACTGAGCGGGCCGTGCAGGATTGGGATACTGATCGGGAAAACGACTGGGGTCCTTGTTATGCTTTGGAATGCAGTTATGCGGCTGAACCGGTTGATGATCCCAATACAGCTGAATTTGATCCGGTATGTCAGTGTGATGAAACAGTTAATACCATAAGAGAAGGCATTTGCAGTGGTTGCGCCGATGATGAACATTATGAAAACGGGGTATGTGTTTCTGATTGTTTAAAAGGCAGTTTTAGTTTGGCTGATTGTTTGGATGGTGGTTGTGATTTTGGGATAAATATTAACCAAGCATGTACTGATACCAATGATTGTCCTGTCTGTGAATCTGATGCCCAATTTTGTCAAAACAATGAAACTAATCAAATAACCGATATAAGCTGTACCGCTGATAGCGAATGTGTTAATGAATGCAATAGTAATATTTGCACGATAAGCGGAGATGATTGTGATGTAGAAAATCCTTGTCCTGCTGTTGACAGTTCTTGCGTAGTGGCCGGTGATTGTTCCAATCAATTTTGTAAAATTGATACCAATAATATAATAACCGATATAAGTTGCTCTGCCGATAATGATTGTCTTAATGAATGCAGTAATAATACTTGTACCATAAGCGGTGATACTTGTAGTGATGATAATCCTTGTCCGACGACTTCTTGTCAGGTCATAGATAACAGAAAACAAGTTTGGCAGGGCGGTTTATTTGAAGGATTTTATGATTGTATTTTTCAAGGCTGTGATTTGACTTATACTCATGAAAGTCTTACAGAAATAGGCACTTGCGAGTCAAATTCTTTAAATTGTTTGGTTAATGATGTGTATGGCTGGGTTTTGTCTGCAATTAAAAATTGGGATGAAACCAATGAGACTTGGGAGGTTTGTAATGCCACTAATTGCGTACCGCAGTCAATTTTAAGTACTCCTGATCCGGATTGTAATGGTTTGGACCAGGAAGCCTGTAGTAATCAACAAACTTGTTCCTGGAATGAACAAGCCGGTCAATGTCAGGCGCCGGTTATGTGCGTATGTGAAAACAATGGTATTTATGAAGGGGATCCGATTATTAGGGACGGTCAATGTGATTATTGCGGTAATGGTATAACCGATGGCGTTTGTTATGATGATAATAATGATGATATTACCGATACTTTAAATACAAGTAATTGTGAAACAGATTGCGGTGATGATGATATTTGTCAGGGCGGTTGTAAGCGTAAAGTTTGTGAAGATCTAGATTATACTTGGGATGGTGAAGCTTGTGATAGTGGTATTTTTAATATTATTGATACCGGGGTTGATTGTTTAAATGATGAAGAGTGTCTTGATATAACTGAAGTTCAAGAGACAACAACTGCTTGTGATATTGATAGTGATTGCAGTACCATTTCAGACGATGCTTATTGTGAAGAAAGTATTTGTAAATTAGAAGTGCCTAAATATTCTGATCCTTATTGTGAAGAGGGTACTTGCAAGGTCAGAGAGACTAAGTATGTTTTGCCTTTAAGCGAAAGAAAGGCTGACGTGGTATTTATTTTTGATACTTCTGGTTCTATGTCTGATGAGCAGGCAACTATTTGTAGTGAATATAATTCAGTGATAACGACTTTGTTAGGCCAGGACTATTATACAGAAATTGCTTATGATATGTTTAGTTTGCCCCCTGAATTTTCCGACTATAGCGTCTTTCCTTCTTGCCAGACCGGTCTTTTAGGTACAAGAAATAAAGCATCTAGCCGTTATATTGAGCCACCACAAGTTAGTTGTGACATAGTAGATGATTGTTACAGTATTTATGAAGAAGATAGCGGCGTGAATTGTACTAGTAATATTTGTACTTTAAATAATGATTGCAATGAAGATGCCGATTGTGTTGCCAAATATAAAAGGTATACTTATTGTGGGGAAATAACTAGTGGCCAGTGCGCTTTAGAAAATGCAGCTTATTATCCCAATTGTGATTTTTATGAAGAAGCTGAGGATTGTAATTATGTTTATAATTGTATTACTGAAAAACCGCAATCTTGTACAGGTGATGATGGTTGTTCTGATTTATTGGAAAAATCCAGTTGTCTTGATCCGGCTGATAGTTTGAGTTGTTCTTGGACTCCAGCTAATTGTATTGATGATCCAGAAGTATCTGGTAATTCACCTAGAACAATTGACGGAACAGATTATCAGACTTGGGAAGATTGGGGAGAAGGTATTATTGATGTTATTAATAATCGAAAGAATCGAGCCTGGCTAGAAGGTAATGTGAAATTAATTATTCCGGTTTCTGATGAGGCTCCACAAAATGGAAGTAAAAGAGATCCTACCGGGTCGCTCTCTGGAGGGCCGAATGGATATTGGCAAAAAGAAGATTATGATATTTTACAGCAGATTTCTAGTTTAGCTCAAGCTGAAGGAGTGATTATTTCACCAATTTATACTAATGACAGTTATAGCACTCAAACAGTAACTGTAGACGGAACCGATTATAATGTTAGCGATTTATTGAATGATTTGGCTAAGGAGACTGGCGGTACAGCGATTTTAGGTACGCTAACAAATGCTGATGAAAAAATTAAAAGTTTAATTACCGGTGCTGGCGCGTTATGTGATGATTTTACTGGTGATAAATTAATGGATTGTGAATTTACACCAGTTGAATAATTTAAATTATTAGCAATAATATATAATTTATGAATTCTAAAACCATAATAATTTTACTGATTATTATAATAATTTTGCTGGGCGGAGTGACTTATCTTTATTTTGCTTTTTATTTGCCGGACGCAGACCGGCAGTCGGAACAGAATTTAAATGTGTCTGAGTTGGCACCCAGTCCGACACCAGCGGACGTGGGCTTAGCGCCTGAAGCCGATTATGAACCGCAGCCGCAAGGTTCTTTTCGTTATTTTTTAAATTTGGCTAAAAAATATAAGCAAAGAGATTATTGTTTGAAAATTGAAGATACTGATCAGCAAAATAGTTGTTTGGTTATAATTGATGATATTATAAAGCAAAATCCGCAGTTACCCAAAGATTGTCTGGCAATGGGCAAGCAAGATAAAATTGATTGTTTGGAAAATTTGGCTTTGGCTGAAAATGATCCTGAATTTTGTGATTATTTAACCGGACAAGATCAGAATGTTTGTCGTAAGACTTATGTTTATGATAGGATTGATAGTGGAGATGTTGGTTTGTGTGATTTATTGCCAGGAGAGGAACAGCAAAGATGTCTGGATATAGGTTATTTAAATCAAGCGCTGCAAACCGAGGATTTAAGTTTGTGTAATAATATTAGTGATGAACAATTAAAAAATGTTTGCACTGAACCCGAGTTTTTATAAATTGTTTCAAATAATTAAAAATTAACTTATAGATCTTATGTTTGATAAACCAAATCAACAAGCAGGGGGACAACCAGAAGAAACTCCTACTCAACCGCAATCAGCCGGTTCAAGCCCGGCAGCTAATCAGCCGGAAACATCAACAGCGCCTAGCCAGGCAACCGATTCAGGCCAACAGCCCGGCCAGCCAGCCAATGAGCCCGAAGATATTTTTGCCGGTATTAATACTGGCGGGGTAACAGGTCAAGGTCAGCCAGACCAGCCAACTCCGCCGCCACCACAGGAGCCCAAGGGCGGTAAAGGCAAAAAAATTATTTTAATAATTTTAATTGTGGTAATTGCCATATTAGTGATTGCCGGTGGTGTTTTAGCTTATTTAAGTTTTATGGGGCAGGATCAAGATGTTGATACTAATGTTAATGCCAATACGAACGTTAATGCCAACGCTAATGTAAATACTAACGCTAATACTAACGCTAATACTAACGCTAATGTAAATACTAACGCTAATACTAATGCCAATGTTAATTTAAATGCGCCGGCTGGGCAGGATTCTGATAATGACGGTTTGACTGATGCTGAAGAAGAAGATTTGGGTACTAATGAATTAAATCCTGATACTGATAACGACGGTTTGTTGGATTATGAAGAAGTTTATATCTATGAGACTAATCCATTGGATCCTGATACTGACGGCGACGGCTATAGTGACGGTGATGAAGTTAGTGCAGGTTATGATCCTAATGGCTCGGGTAAATTATTAGAAGTACCGGCTGAGGAAGAATAAATAATAAGTTAATAGCAAAATAGTTTTTAAGCTTTATAAATTTTGGAATTGTATGATTTTTGGTAAAAAACAAAAAAAAGATAAAGAGCCTGAAGAAAAGACAAAACAACCTAAGAGTTCAAGCTCTGAACCTTATGAAATAAGGGTAATGCCGCCCAAGTTTCATCAGTATTTGGTTAAATCAGGTGGTGGTTTACCTAAATGGTTAATTTTTGGTTTGATTGGTTTTGTTGTAGTAGTTGGGCTCGGGATCGGCGCTTATTATTTGCTTATTTCAAGCAGACCGCCTAGTCAGCCACCGACCGGAACCAATACTAATCAGCCGGCAGTTAATACTAATCAGGCTAATACCAATACCAACGCTAATGAGAATATTAATGTTAATGTTAACGAGAATGTTAACGCCAATGAGAACACCGATGTTAATGTTAACGAGAATGTTAACGCCAATACTAATGCCAATACCAATATAAATCAGCCGTCGGAAACTGACTTGAATTATTTTTCCAGTCAGGATTCTGATCGTGACGGGTTGACTGATGTGGAAGAAAAGTTATATGGGACAGAAATTAGGCGGCCTGATACTGATGCTGACGGGTTTGTTGACGGGCAGGAAATAATTAACGGGTTTAATCCCAAGGCAGCCGGCTCATCGCTTTTGAAAAATTCAGGCCTGGTTAATACTTATTCCAATCCGATTTTTAATTATCAGATTTTATATTTGGCGACTTGGGTTGCCAGACCGACTGACCAAAGTTTACAGGAGATAATTTTTCAGTCAGCTACAGGTGAACGAGTAGTGGTTATGGTGGAGGATAATCCTGATAATTTAGGTTTGGCTGAATGGTATTTACAGCAGTCGCAGTTATCAAATATTTCTGATTTGGAAACAGAAACTACCAGAAAAGGTTACCAAGCTTTAATTAGTCCTGATAAGTTAACTTATTATTTGGTTGATCAGCAGGATTTATCAACCGTGTATATTATAAATTATCAAATTGACAATAAAACAAGTATTAATTTTTTAACTACTTTTGAAATGATGGTTAACAGTTTTGAATTGGTGGAAGCCGCAGAAACCGAAGAAACTGAAGAAATTGTCCCTGAAACCGAAGGTTAATTTTAAAAGATCATGATTTGTAATTATTATCAAAAATTTAAAACCGAAAAATTTTTAAATCAGCGATTGGTGAAAAAAATAATCAGTTTAATCGCTCAAGAATTAAACTTATCAAATGATTTTAGTGTCACGGTTTTATTGGTTGGTGATAAAAAAATTCAAGCCTTAAATAAACAATACCGCAATAAAGATAAAGTAACAGATGTTTTGTCTTTTAGCGCCCAAGAAGGGATGCAATTGTCCAAAGAGGAAGATAATAATTATCTAGGCGAAATATTTATTTGTTATCCGCAGATTAAAAGACAAGCAGAAAAATTTGATCAAACAATCAAGCAAGAATTTTGTTTGTTATTAATTCATGGTTTTTTACATCTTTTGGGTTATGATGATCAGCAGCAAAAAGATTATCAGCAGATGAAAAAAATACAGGATAAAATTTTTTCAAAAATTTATGATAAAGTTTAAACGTTTAGCTAAAAGTTTTAAATATGCCTTATCAGGCTTGAAAAAAGTTTGGTTGGAAGAACAAAATTTTCAGGTTCATTCAATAATAACCATTATAGTATTATTAATGGCCTGGTATTTTCAGGTAGCAATTTGGCAGCTGATAATTTTGATTTTATTGATTGCTTTGGTTTTGATTTTGGAAATCATTAACAGTATTATGGAAAGATTTATTGATTTATTAAAACCTAGGATTCATGAATACGTTAAAGATATTAAGGATATGGGTGCGGCTTTGGTTTTTGTCGGCGCAATGACGGCAGTAATAGTCGGTTTAATAATTTTTCTACCTTATTTTATTGAATTATTAAGTTAAATTCAGTTAATTACTAATAATTAATATATTATGTCTCAAGAAGAAATTATCGTTGGGCTGGATATTGGTTCAACTGCAATCAAAGTGGCAGTTGGGCAAAGAACGGTTGGTGATGATAAAAAACAAAAATTACATATTATCGGCGCTGTGGCTCAGGAAGCCGAAGGCATTAACCGTGGTGTTATTACCAATATTGAAGATGCGGTTGAGAGCGTCTCTAAAGCTTTGGATAAAGCTGAAAAATTAACAGGTATTCCGATTGAACAGGCCTGGGTCAGTATTTCCGGCGGTCATATTAATTCCGAAGTAAGTAAAGGCGTGGTGGCTGTTTCCAAAACTGACGGTGAAATCAGAGAAGAAGATGTTGAAAGAGCGATTGAAGCTGCCCAGACAGTTACTTGCCCGCCTAATTATGAAATATTGCATGTGATACCGCGTAGTTTTACCGTTGACGGTCAGGGCAATATTAAAGATCCGGTGGCTATGACCGGTGTGCGTTTGGAAGTTGAAACGTATATTATTGAAGGGTTAAGTTCTCAGATTAAAAATTTAACCAAATGCGTGTATCAGACGGGTTTGGATATTGAAGATTTGGTTTTGGCAATTTTGGCTGCTTCTGAAGCGGTTTTAACCAATCGTCAAAAAGAATTAGGGGTGGCAGTAATTAATATTGGCGGAGCCACGACTTCAGTTTCGGTTTTTGAACAAGGTGATTTATTGACAACAGTAGTTGTGCCGATCGGCTCAGAACATATTACATCTGATATTGCTATTGGTTTAAGGACTTCAATAGACGTAGCTGAAGAAATAAAATTAAAATATGGTCTTGCTACAGCCAAAGGGGTTGATAAAAAAGAAGAAATTGATTTGGCTGAATTTGATGAAAATGAAGAAGGTTTGATTAGTAAAAAATATTTGGTTGAAATTATTGAAGCTCGGGTAGAAGAAATAATGGATAAAGTTGATGAAGAATTGAAAAAAATAGACCGAAGCGGTGCTTTGCCAGCCGGTGTTATTTTGACTGGTTCAGGTGCCAAACTACCGAAAATAATCGAAGTAGCTAAAAAGAAATTAAGATTGCCAGCAGCTTTGGGGTACCCATATGATATTGTCAGTGTAATTGATAAAGTTAATGATTTATCGTTTACAACCGCAATTGGCCTGGTTAAATGGGGTAATCAAATGGTTAAACAAAGAAAAGGTTTTTCCAAATTCAAAAGTGTTAATGGCGTAACAAGTAAAATGAAAAAATGGTTCAAATCTTTGATGCCCTAAATTTCAATGAATACAAAATGTATGCAAAGGTGTGTAAAAGATGTTTTACTATTTAAGGATTAGTTGCTACAATAAAAATAGTTTATTAGTTAAAGTATTTTTAGGCTTCAATTTTTAATTGATAAACCAAGTCTATTAATTTATTAATAAATTTAATTTATGGAAGTCAAGCCGGAAATAGAAACTTTTGCCAAAATTAAAATAGTCGGTATTGGTGGCGGAGGAGGTTCAGCACTTAACAGAATGGTTGATTCTGAGATTAAGGGAGTAGAATTTGTTAGTGTTAATACTGATGTGCAGGCTTTGCATTATTCTAAAGCAGGTAAAAAATTACATATTGGTAAAACAATTACTAAAGGCTTGGGTGCTGGCATGGATCCTGAAATGGGTTATAAAGCAGCTGAAGAGTCACAAAATGAAATCAGAGAGGATTTAAAAGATGCTGATATGGTTTTTTTGACTTGCGGTTTAGGTGGCGGTACTGGCAGTGGGGCTGCTCCAATGGTGGCTGATATTGCCAGAGAATTGGGTGCTTTGACGGTGGCTGTTGTAACCAAGCCGTTTTCTTTTGAAGGCGCGCAACGTAAAGTAATTGCTGATCAATCCTGGGAAAAATTATCAGAAAAAGTTGATACGATTATTACTATTCAAAATGACAGATTATTGCAAATAATTGATAAACAAACTTCTTTACTGGAAGCTTTTGATATTGTTGATGATGTTTTACGTAATGCGGTTCAAGGTATTTCAGAATTGGTTACTGTGCCCGGTTTAATTAATGTTGATTTTGCTGATGTTCGTTCAATTATGTATGAACAAGGTACAGCTTTAATGGGTATGGGAGAAGCCAGTGGCGAAAATAGGGCAGTAGAAGCAGCCAAGGCAGCGATTTCCAGTCCTTTGCTTGAATTATCAATGGAAGGTGCGCGTGGTGTTTTGTTTATAGTATCGGGCGGTCAGGATTTAGGTATGCATGAAGTTAATGAAGCAGCTAAGGTGATTACTGCTTCAGCTGACTCGGAAGCTAAAATTATTTTTGGTGCTATTTTGGACGAAGATTTAGGTGATAAAGTTAAGTTAACAGTGATTGCCACAGGGTTTAGCGATACACCGGTTAAAAGCCGAGAAAATGAAGTTAAAGCACCGCTTAATAAAGAAGAAGAATCTTATAAACCAAGTAATTTTTTGGTCAAAGAAAGTGTTAAAGAAGAAGAGGAAGAAGAAAAAAAAGAATCTGAAAAATCAAAATATGAAGAGCCAAAGCCGCAAAAACCGCAGAAAGAAGATTATAAAGTCTCGGCTAGTGGCAATAAAGAAGATAGTGATGATGAAGATTTGGATATTCCGGCTTTTATCAGAAAAAAAATGATGTAAACAATATTTATTCAAATAAAAAAACAGCTTTATTAGCTGTTTTTTGTTTTATTAATTTTATGATATGCTAAAGATAGACTTTTAAAAGTTTATTTAATAAATAATTTATAAATTTTATGAAAAAATTTTTAGGTTTGTTTTTCGTTTTAGTTTTTTTAACAGCCGGCTGTACTCAGCAAGCTGATTCACCCCAAAAAGATAAAGCCAGAGAGATTTCCGGGTCAATTGAAGATTTATTGGCGCAAAATATTGATTTGAAATGTGAAGTTATGGCTCAACAAGACAATCAAATTGTTGAAGGTACAACTTATATTGCCGATGATCGGGCCAGAAGTGATTTTCAAGTTAAACTTGATGATCAGCAGACAATGACCAGTCATATGATTGATGACGGCACTTGGTTGTATACTTGGAGTGAACAGTTTCCGCAACAGGCGGTTAAGATTAAATTAGAAACAATGCAAAGTGAACAATTTGAAACAGAAGAAATCCAAGACGAGGCAACTGATTATGGAGTTGATAATTATCAAGCTGAAGTGGATTATAAATGTTATGAGTGGAATAAAAATGAATCAATGTTTAATCCGCCGGCCGATATTAATTTTATGGATTTTAGTCAAATAATGGGACAATTCCAAGATACTTTGGAAGGGCTACAAACTGGTCAAATTGATCAGCAAATACCTGATTCAGATGACCTTTGTGCTCAGTGTGAGGCAATTAATGATGCTCAGGCTAGAGAGATGTGTAAACAAAGGTTAGGCTGTAATTAAAATTTATGTTTAAATGCCCTCAGTGCGATAAAAAGATTCCTAAAGATGCGGGGATTTGCCCGTTTTGCGGTTATGAATTAGAGCCAGATGAGAAAATTATCAAAACCTCGGAAGAACATGGTTTTAGAGTTTCTTTAACAGCAATAGTTTTTTTGGCGTTGTTTATTGGTATAGCAGTGGCTTTTTATTTTGTTTATCAGGCAGTAACAAGTAATATTTTGACTGAGCCAGAAACTTTGCCGGCTGATTGTGTTTCAGCTACAGATTGTGAGTTGCCCGGTGAATATGCTGCCAAATCAGATTGTCCGTATCAGATTTATTGTTGGCAAGGGCAATGTGCGGTTGGTTGTCCGATGAGTAAAACCGTTGATGATAGTTTGTTTGTTAATATCTATCCTTGTCAGACTGATAAGGATTGTGATTGTACTGATTGGGATCCACAAGATAAATACCCGTGCCAGTGTCTAAATGATCAATGTGTGGCAATCGTGGATGTTATTAGAAAATAGATTTGACAATAAATAATTTATAATGTAAAATACGGTTTTAATATCAAATAAAAAAAGGAGGGGAAATGTCAGTAAATAAAAAGGAACAATTTTATGTTATTTGTGAAAAAGTGGAACATGGTTATGCTTTGGATATTGTTGAGTTTCCTGACGGATTGTATCATATAGTTTCTAAATTCAATGATAAATCTTCTGCCCAGGAATGGTCCGAGCGAATGGGTCCAAAGTTTAAAATCGCTTTGGTTGATTTTTCCGGTAAAAAGCCCCGGTTTGTTGCCTGGATTGACTAATCTTTAATAACGTCCTTTTGTTTTTAAAAGGGCGTTTTTAGTACAAAAACGCCCAATGGGCTTTTGGGGGTGTGCTGGGAATAAGTCATTGGTTTGACATTAAGCATGATAGATAATAAATTTAAATAAGTTGTTTGAAAAAAATTAAAAAGGAGGCATAAAATAATGTTGGATCTAATTATTTTTATTATATTACTTCTTGTAGCTATTTTTTGTCTATTATCATTTTTTGTTGCTTTATTTTTGGACAGTTACGAATATGATAGGTTTTCTAAAATTATTGTTGCTTTATTTTTTTTAATTGTTGGTTTTGTTTTACCTGTTTTTTTAGGTTTTAATAACTGTGATACGGGGAGAAAAATAATTAAATGGAAGTTTGGACATAAAGCACAATTAGAAAAGCAAGTCGAAGAATTAAATGAACTTAGTAATAACTTAAGAAAGAAAAAAAATGAAATTAATGGTTTGCGAATTGAATATAGGCAAGATATAATTTTTCTTAAAAATGAAATTAGAAGTGAAAAAAGAAAGCATAAGATAAAAACATATCAGCAGGCTAAGAATAATTCGCACATTAGTTATGATTTAGCTTTAATTCAAAGAAAAATAGCATATATTAATAAATTGGATGAAGTTTTTTTACATATCCAGCTTGGTGTTCTGGAATTAGAATATTTACAGCGACGAGCTGAAGATGATTTAAAAATGGTAAAAGTTATGGATGAGCAAGGTATAAAAAAGCTTTCTAATGATATTAATGTAGGTATTGAAAAATACTCGCCCGAAGCTGATAAATTAGTTATTGAAATAGATGATAAATCTTTGCAGTCACAAAAGAAAATTTGGCGGGAGATTATTAAAAATAATTAATTTTTAACAAAGGTGCCCTTATAAAGTAATGAGAGGCACTTTTTTATTGACTTGTTTTAAAAAAATTTGTAAGCTAAGGTATATAAATAAATAATTGTTATTTACAATTTAAAATTTGAAAATAGGGAGGATTGAAAAATGTTTGGTCAAATAATTATTTGGGGCATTGTTTTATTGTTAATTTTTATTCTTCTTTATAATATATTTTATATTTTAAGTATTTTATTTAATAAAGAAGAAGATATTGAGGATAGACATTATAAAGTTAAGAAAAATTTTTATGATCTATTTTTGGCTTTATTGCAAAATTTCCGACGATTTTTAGATGTAGGACAATATCGTAGACAACATATCGATCCAAATCGAGTTGTGGCAAGTACTTTTCTTGGGCATACTATTGATAATATTAAAAAAGCTGACCCGGCTTTAAAAGTTAAGCGAGAAATTGAAAATAAGATAAGCGAGGCAATTGAAGAATTGGAAAATGCTCTTGAGAACGCCCAAAAACATAAATCTTTGGAAGCCGAATCATATATCATTGAATGTTATGAAGAGTTAAAAATGATCAGGCAAGGTTTTAGTCAGCAAGATTCTTTTTCTCAAATCAAAGAAAGAATCGGCATGATTATTGAGCAGGCTAGGATAATAGCTGAAGCTAATACTTTTGATGACGCAGGATCCGAGACTTCGCAGGAAAATATTCCACCACAATCAAGAAATTATTATGAGATTTTGGGTTTAGACAAAGATGCGTCCCAAGAACAAATAAAAAAAGCCTATCGTGATTTAGCCAAAAAATATCATCCCGATCGTTATGCTGATTTGGCGGATGATTTGCGAGATCAGGCTGAACAAAGGTTTAAAGAAATTAATGAAGCCTTTTCAGTATTATCAGATACACAAAAACGAGCAGAATATGATAGCCGGCTTAGTTAAAGGAGGTATTTAATGAGCGATAAGATAGAAAAAAAAGATGCTGACAAAAGCCTTATTAAATCTAATGGCAGTCCGGATTTTTCAGTCATGAGAAAAAAGATTGGGATAAAAAAAGGGCAATCTTTGGGTGAATTAAAATCAGGGACTAGTTTACAGGTTGTATTTATGTTTGATATTACTGGCAGTACTTTTGCTTATTTTGAGGTTATTCGTGAGAAACTTCAGGAGATAATAGGGTCGGTTAAAAAGGAAAGTCCTGATGCCCAGTTTGCTATCTTTGCTTTTCGTAATCATGGTGATGAAGACCGGTATCTGCAAATTTATTATACTTTCCCATTAACAGAGGATTTACAAGAAATACGAGATTATATTGTTGAGATTGAAAGAGGGGGGGGCGGTCCTGATGGTTTGACTTGTATGGAAGAATGTTTTTATGAAGCCAATCTTCTTGATTGGGAAATAAAAGCTTCTAAAGCAGTTGTTATAATAGGTGATATGCCTCCTCATGGAGTTGTTGACCCAGTAAGTAAATGTTATGCTAATATTGATTATAAATTAGAGATTTCTAGTTTAAGAGAAAAAGGTGTAAAATTTTATAGCGTTTTTTGCCCTACACATAAAAATGATCAGATTTATCGTTTTTTTCAGTCTTTGGCAGAAGATGGTGATGGAAAGTTTATGGAAATTTCTGAAATAGAATTGCTCTGTGAAATTTTGATTGGTATTTGCCTTAAAGAAACAGGGCAGTTTGATAAATTTGAAAAAAGGGTGAGTAACAACCCAAAATTATCAGCTTCACAAAAGACAAAACTTTTGGCACTTAAAAGTTGATAAAAAAAGCCCGTTTTAAAAACGGGCTTTTAAAATTGACAAAAGTTGTTACAATTGCAGCAATTAGGGTTACATTTGGGATTTCGTTCACATGTGGTAT
>CAZHFK010000003.1:0-28930 GCA_964531215.1 uncultured Gammaproteobacteria bacterium
AGGCCGGATATCCCGTATTTTAAAAGTTTTAGTCATTTGGCCTTATTAATTTACTTGGCCGGTTATAATATTTTAAATTCTTTTTATCTGATTTTAAATATTTGGCTGACTGTTACCGCTTTGTACTATTTTTGGCAGATTAAAAATAAAAAAGATTAAAGATGTTTTCATTGGTTAATATTTTAATTGTTTTACAATATATTTTTGCGGCAACTTTTGTGGCTGTCTTGGGTTACATCGCTTTTGTGTTAATCAGTTTTAAAGATATTGTGCCTTATGTGCCAACCCCGAAAAAAATGATTAGACGTATGCTGGAATTGGCTGAAATAAAAAAAGGTGAGAAAATCTGTGATTTGGGTTCAGGAACCGGCAGGATTATTATTGAAGCAGCCAAAAAATATAAACATAATCTGATTGTCGGTGTAGAAAAATCATTTATTTTAAGAACAGTTACCAAATTAAGACTTTTATTTCATCCGATTTTAAGAAAAAGAATCCAGGTAGTAAAAGCTGATTTTTTCAATTTAGATTTATATCATTTTGATGTGTTGTTGTGTTTTTTAACACCCGAAGCTTTAAGGATTTTAACGCCTAAATTCAAGCAATTAAGCAAAGGTTCGCGAATTGTGACTTATATGTTTCATCTGGAAGATAGCCAAGGATTTTCCGAATATATTGAACATGCCACACCCAAGGATAGTATTTTTGTTTATAAAAAGTTATAATGACAATAATAATTGATTATTATTTAAAAATAATATTTTTTAATGTTTTTAATTAAACAACTTGAACAATTAGGCCTGACTGATAAAGAAGCCAAAGTGTATAAAGCATTATTGGAATTGGGCGAGGCAACAGCTCAAGATTTGGCAATCAAATCAGGTGTTAATCGGGCAACCACTTATGTGGCCTTGGAAAGTTTGATGAAAAAGGGGTTGGCAACCAGTTTGGCTAAAAAGAAAAAAACTTATTTTATTGTGGAAACGCCTTTGCAGATTTTGGATTTATTATACAAACAAAAAGAAGATATTGAATCAAGAATCGGCAGGGCTAAAAAATTAATGCCTGAATTGGAGAACTTAGCGCAAATGACCAGTGAAAGAACAATGGTCAAGTTTTATCAAGGTAAAGAAGGTGTTGGTTTAATTCAAAAAGATATCATTAAAAGCAGGCCAAAGCAGGTTTTATCAATCTGGAATATAAATTTGGTTTTGGCAGCTTTTCCCTATAGCCCTGATGATCATAGACAAAAACGACTTAAACAAAAAATTAATACCAGAACAATTGCAGTTTATGATCCTAAACTGCCGGTACCGAAGATGCCGGTTTTTAAAGGAGAAGATAGGAGATATTTACCTGCCAATAAATTTCCTTTTAGTTCGGATATAACTATTTATGATAATAAAGCGGCTCTGTTAACTGTTAAAGATAAATTAATGGGAGTAATTATTGATGATAATTATATTAGCCAAAGTTTATCTTCTTTATTTGAATTGGCTTGGTTGGGCGCGCAAAATTATCAATCAATTGAAAAAAACACAAAAAAAGCCTAAGCCGGTGAACCGGGCTTAGGCTTTGCCTAAAAAAGAAAAAACAAAAATTTTCGGATTGCTTTATTAAGCAATTTTTTAATAAAGCCTTCCCCCTATATGAGTCAAAGATGCTAAGCGCCTAACTCGCAATTAGCAGCTGGTCGTAAAAACCAAATCCGTCTGACAAAAATTGTTTGCCAGGCTTGAGGCTGCTCTGCGGCAGAAATAGCAAAATCATTCAAATTTTCGGTCAGCAAATGGTGTTGTTTTTCAAATTGGTTTTTGTAATAATTCTCCATGGTCGTCACCTAATCAGATTTTTTAAATTGATTCCTTTTTGTTTTTTTCATTTTTTCCTCCTTGAAAATTTTCAAAAGAACAGAAAATTCTTTAATTTTATTATAACATGATTTGTCCAGATCGTATTGTGGATATTTATAAAATTTAGTATAATAAATTTATAAATTATTAAGTCTAATTATAATGACAGAAGAACAATCTTCAGTCTTTTTTAAGAGTTTGGACGAATTAAAAAATAGCCTGGAAAATGGTCAAGATAATGACCAGCGTGTTTTGGATTTGTCTGTTAAATCAGGACCGACAATGAAAAATGAAGAAGAATGGTTTACAGAAGAGTATGAAGGCCAGTTGGGGGTTGATGTTTATCAGACCAAAGATAAAATTATTGTCAAATCAACCATTGCCGGGGTAAAGCCAGAAGATTTGGAAATTTATATTCACCATGATCTTTTGACAATCAGAGGTAAAAGAGAGCAGGCGCAGGAAGAAAAAGAGGCTGAATATTTTTATAAAGAATGTTATTGGGGTGGATTTTCGCGTTCTATTATTTTGCCGGTTGATATTCAAGTTGATAAGGTTGAAGCGGTTTTTAAAAACGGGATTTTGACAATTATTATGCCTAAAGCAGCTAAGTCAAAATTAATTAATGTTCAGGTCAAACCTGAAGAATAATTTTATGGACTCATTAAAGGCAACAGTTGATCGGGTGGAAGAGGATAAGGCGGTTTTAATTTTAGAAGACGGTCAAAAATTAATTATTCCCCTTAAATATTTGGCTGATAATATTAAAGAAAGTGATGTTGTTTATTTAAATATAAGCTTGAATCCGGCTGAAACCGAATTTAAACAAAAACAAGCCAAAGATTTACTTCAAGAAATATTAAAAAAACAAAATGAAAGTGAAGGAACTTAAAGATCGGTTAGTTAACCAAGCTAAAGCGATTAGAAAAAAAATTTCAGACAGGCTTAATAAGAAAAAAAGAGAGCAAGCCAGAAAAAGGTTAATAACAATATTAACTGTTTTTTTTATTTGCATAATGTTTTTGTTGATTTTAATCACGCCTTTGGCGGTTTATGAGTTTTTGTATCAGGATAAAATTTATGCCGGTGTTTATATTGACGGGATTAATTTTGGCGGCTTGACCAAACAAGAGGCGATTAATAAATTAAATCAATATATTGATAATTTAAAATTAACCGGATTGGATTTTTATTTTCGCAATCAAAGTTATAATGTGGGACTGACAATGGTTTCACCTCAAGATCCTGATTTGGCTTTTTCAATTTTAAATTTTGAAACAGAAGAAATGGTTGATCAGGCTTATCAATGCGGTCGAAGTAATATTTTAGCCGTAAATATTTATCAACAATTTAGGGCATTATTGGAGCAAAAAGAAATTGATTTACAATATAACTTAAATGAAAAAGAATTAAAAAATATTTTGCAGCAAAAATATCATAAATATGAAAGCCCTGCTTTAAACGCTCAAATAAAATTTATTAATGACCAATATGAAATATTGCCGGAAAAAAGAGGGTTTGTAATTAATTATGATTTGGCAATTGAAGAATTAAAAAATCAATTAAATTTAATTGACTTGGAAACGATCAAATTAAAAATCAAGCCGGCCATCCCGGATGTTAATAAAATAGAAGCATTACAGGCTAAAAAAATAATCGACGAGACTTTAGCCAAAGAAAAAATAATTTTAAAATATGAAGATAAGGATTGGCCAGTTGAAAAATCAGAATTTAAAAATTGGTTAGCTTTTGATAAAAAAAATAATCAGGTCTTTTTGGTTTTTGATGAAACCTGGGCTACTAATAAATTAAGGCAAATATCCGGAGAAATAAACATTGCGCCACAAGACGCCCAATTTGATTTTTCTGATGGGAAAGTTATTAATTTTGAACCTCACAAATCAGGATTGGAGCTTGATTCACAAGCCAGTTTAACAAAAATTAATTGGCAGTTTTTTCAGGAAAATAAAAAAGAAATAGAATTAGTAGTAAATAAAGCTGAACCTGAGATTAAAACAGCTGATGTTAATAATATGGGTATTACTGAAATTATTGGTGTTGGCGAATCTGATTTTTCCGGTTCTAGTTTTAACAGAGTACGTAATATTAAAAATGCGTCCAAAATTTTACACGGTTATCTGATCAAGCCGGATGAGGAGTTTTCTTTGGTAAAAGCGATTGGCAAAGTTAATGCCGCGACTGGTTTTTATCCGGAATATGTAATTAAAGGCGATCGAACAATTAAAGAATACGGCGGCGGATTGTGCCAAATCGCGACTACTACCTTTCGGGTAGCCATGTATACAGGCTTGCCGATTACTGAAAGGAAGCCCCATTCTTATATAGTTTCTTATTACAATCCGATAGGTTTTGACGCTGCAATTTACGGGCCACATCCAGATGTTCGTTTTATTAATGATACCGGCAATTATATTTTGTTTCAGACTGACATTGAGGGCACTAAATTAACATTTACTTTTTGGGGTAAAAGTGACGGCCGTCAGGTTGAAGTGACGAAACCGGCAGTTTATAATTGGCGTAATCCGCCGGCACCTAAATATATTGAAAATCCCGATTTAGAACCTGGTGCTAAGAAAATAATTGAGTATTCCAAAAAAGGCGCCGATGCTCATTTTTACCGCTATATTACCAGACCCGGTCAAAAAAAAGAAAAAGAAATTTGGCGTTCGCATTATGTGGCTTGGCCGGCTATTTATGAAGTAGGTATTGAAGAAAAAACAGAAGAAGAGATTGCTAGTGAAGCAGAGGAACCCAATCAAGAATCCCAAACAGATACTGAGAATGAAACAATGGAAAATACTGCTGAATAAAATTTAAAATATTTATAAATTAAAAAGCAAGGCAATCGCCTTGCTTTTTAATCTCGCCCCCCAACGACGGAAAGCCCGAAAGGCGCCGGGGGGAGTATGTCATTATATTATTATTTTAAACTAATAATTCTTGAAGTTTTTTTATGGCTTTATTGTTATCTTTGGCTTGATAAATTATTGGTAATATTTCTTCTTTTGTCATATTTTTTTCATCACGTAGTTCATTGGCCAATTTTATTATTTGACCAAATTGAAAGCCAGGTTCTAAGCCCAAATTAATTAAATCACGACCCATTAATAAATCAGCGGGTTTGCTATCTTCAACTTGTAGTTGCCTGGCTTTTTCTAAAAGCCAAGAACCAGCCGGAAAATTGTCAGGGAAAATGCTTTGTTCCGGTATCTCGGGATTTGAATAAGGGCCACGGCCTAAATGGTCAGCTTCAGCGACCAAAGTTAATTCTTGAATAGTTGCCGGATAAATACGTTTGGCTAAACGGCGAATAGCTCCGTCTGATACTTTTTTTCCTTTGATTTGTGATTCAGTATATAATAGCGTAGGCGCTAAATGATTTTTAACACAATTAATAACTTTTTCTTTTGTTTTTGTGTCGATTTTAATTTCATCAAGAAAATTTTTCGTAGGTTCTTCACCTTTTTCTTCATGCCCATGAGAAATTATCCGGGCATTGCCTTGTTCGTCAACTCTTATTTTTGTAGTAGTGGTTTTACCTAAATCATGGCATAAGGAACTTAATAAAATTATTAAGGCTTTATCATTATTAATATTTTTTTGTTGACAAATTTCTGCGGCTTTATCAACAACCATTAAAGTATGAATCCAGGTATCGCCTTCGGGATGCCATTCTTTATCTTGTGGAGTTTTTAATAAAGGTGGAAAATACTGATGTATTTCTTTAAATACCCCCAGACTCATACCCGCCATTAGGCCTAAAGAAGGTTTATCTGATTTTAGTAATAATTTTTTCCATTCTTCTAAAATTCTTTCTTTGGGTAATTCTTTCAATTGAGGTGTCATTTGCTGAATCAATTTAGCACTTTTTCGATCCAGGCTAAGGCCAAATCGGCCCATAAATTGTAATGCTCTCATAATTCTTAAGGGGTCATCTTGAAATCTTTCTTCATCAGTGATTCGTAAAATTCGGTTTTTAATATCTTCTAATCCGTTGTAAGGATCATGTAATTCACCTGTTAAAGGATCAGCTGCTAATGAGTTAATAGTAAAATCACGTCTTTTAGCCGCTTCTTTGATAGTCATATCGGGGTCAGCTTTTATTTCAAAACCTTTATGGCCGGAACCGATTTTTGAGTCACGACGAGGTAAAGAAACATCAATGTCAATATCTTGTCCCAAATTTATTTTTAAAATTCCAAAAGCTTTACCAACATCTGAAACTTTACCAAATTTTTTTACTGTTTTTTCAATTTGTTCGGGTTGTAATTTATATATTTCTAAATCAAAATCTTTGGAAATTTTATTAAAAAAAATATCTCTAACACAACCACCAACCAATAAAGCCTGTCCGTTTTCATCTTTTATAGCCTGACTAATATCAATTACTTTTTTGTAAGCGTCGGCTAGATTTTCATAACCATATTCTTTTAATTTATTTTCATAGTCTTTGGGCAAAGGAATTTGTTTTTTTTCTAAATATTTATTTTCAAAAATATTTTCCATAAAAAAATTTTATAATAATTATTAAATATACTTTAACACATAATAATATATTTATAAACTAAAAAAACAAGGCAATTTTCCTTGTTTTTTTATCATAAAAATATTTGAGGTTTTAAATTTGCAAATCCGATCCCTTTGTAAAATTATTTAACCATTCTTGATGCACAATATTAATGGCTGCCCAATCAAAGCCATTTTCATTAAAAATTTGCTCATTAACAATCCATTGTTTAGTCTTATTTTTTAAGTAATAAACACGAGGGCTGTCAGCTAGTTTGGCCAGTTTAGGATAAGTAAAAATGACTCGCGGTGTGCCATTGGCTTGACGTGTTTCAAAAACAAAATCATTTAATGAATTCATTAAAATATCATAATTATAGCGATGTTTTTCACCGGTTTTAATATCACCGTTATCATGGGTAATAAACTCACCGGTTGTATTGTCATAACCAATCAAAACTATAACATGATAATAAGAACCGGTAGCCAAAAACGGGATATTGGGGTTTTGCAATTCTTTGCCGTAATGAAAAGAAATGACCGGGCGTTTTTGGTTTAATTCTTTTTTTATAGATTCAATAGTCGGGTTATCAATAATCGTTGCGTTATAATTGGTATAATCATTAATTAATTTGGCTGTCCGGGCAGCATCTGCATCAGCGTTAGAACCCCAAATTTGATCTTGTTTATTAAATAAAGTCATCATAAAATCCATGGAATTTTTAATCGATACGGCCTCATTACCCAGATAAAAATTTTCAATCATAGCAATTGAGGCTTCTTCACAGCCGTTTTTCCAAGGACCGGTCCAGCTGCCATCCGGTGATTCGTTTATGTAGGGCATATTTAGAGCAACTTTATTTAAACGAGCGGCATTGTTTTGAACTGGTGAATAGCCATGAAAAATTTCCAAAGAGTCCGGGTACCCGTCTTGGTCAGTATCATGATTATTGGGATCAGTGGCATAAACTTTTTCTTCTTCTTGATCAGCCAGTCCATCATTATCATAATCAGGTAAAATTTTAGCATCAATTAAATTTGTGCACATTAAAATGCCCACAAAAATAACAAAATATAAAATATAAATCGAGAGTATTTTTTTCATAATATTAATTTAACATGAATTTAGTCATTAGCCAATATTTACAAAGTAACTATTTATAAAAAAAAATACGCAATATGCGTATTTTTTTATTTTTTTCCCAAAAACCTGCAGACAAGAAAACGTAAGTAAGGAGTAATCTAGCTAAAAGCCGGATTAAATCCTAGCTCACGCTCCCATGCTTATCGTGTCTGCAGATTTTTGAGAACAAATCTGTGAATTTATTCCCGAAAACCGCTCAGCTGAACTAGACTGTTTCAGGGGGAATAAAAACAGTCATAGCGAGTCAGTTGAGCGATATTTCAGCTTAACATACGGTTGAAATTTTGTCAAGTATTCGTTCGGCACTGTTACACTTTTTGGTTGGTTTTTTTAATCTTAATCGCAATTAATGAGCAAATAATTTTAGTAGTATTATTTGGTGTTTTAGTTCCTCTCATTGTTTTTAATCTTTGTTCTAAAAATCCCATAAATTTTTCTATTTGATTAGACGTCCGTGGAATATTTAATCTCTTATTTTTTTCAAATTGATAAATATATTTTAATTGTTTATCAAAAACAGTAAAAGCCCTTTTGTAATATGGATATTTTTTCTTCATCTTTCCTAGATACATTTTGGCAGAAAAATAATTATCAAATTCAAGTGCGATTTTTCTCATAACCGACCATATCTGTCGAGCTATAATAGTTTTTGTAAAGCGACGGCCACCTAGTTTACGATATACTTCTTGTAAAACATGAGCAGCACATCTTTGATGAATTGCGTCAGGATAATAATCAAATACAGAAGCAAGTAATCCCTTATGCCCATCACTAATTATTGCCTTAATTTGGCAATTTTTTGAACGCAGGTACTTCAAAATACAATCATATCCTTCTCGTAACTCATAACGAGGCAGAAAGATACAGGCTATTGGTAATTTTGAATCAACATCCATAGCGAGGTAAAAAGTATATGGGTTCTTACTGATAACAAAATGTTTTGCATCAAGATAAATTTTTAAGCTTTTAGTTGCATTAGGGAAAATGATCAACCATTTAATTTTTATCTTTTTCTTTAGTGTTCTTTGTATTCTTCTATATGCTGTAACATAACTAACATCCCATCTGTCACCTAGTCTGCGAAAAGATGCTCCATCAAGCAAATAACTATCTAGCCATCTTTTATCTACTTTACGTTTTTTCTTAAAAGGCCTGAAAGTATAGTCACAAATAGTACAATGCCAGCGTCTTTTACCATATTTATGAGTCTTTAAATTACCACATTTTTTACAGCGAATTCTTTTTTTTCATATATACATCTAATATTAATTCTTAATTTTTATCTAATTTTACGTCTTTTTTAGCTATTTTACCAACCAATTTTGTAACAGTGCCTTTCGTTCTGTTTCATGTCAAATGCGACATAGAGAATTCTTTAGGTGTTTTCATGTTTAAAGATAAATGAGGACGTTTATTGTGGTAATATTCAAGATATTCATTAACTTTTTTCTGTAATTTAGGAATATCTTTAGGTTTGTACTTTAAATATCCCATACATTCTTTTCTAAGAATTCCATTAAATCTTTCGATAAATGCTTGTTCATTCTTTTTGTAAGGTTTTGCTGTTCTAATGCTGGGGATTACCTTTCTCGCATATAACTGCCATTCTGCCTTAAATTCTGATCCTCCATCTTTTTGAATATGTTCTATCTTTTTAAAATAATCTAAATGTTTTTTAAGTGCTTGCCTTCCTGCAATTGCATCTAATGCTGGTTTAAATATTACACTAACTTCCTTTGTAAAAGTATCTATTGCTGTAAATGCATATACCCTCCCAAAATCAAATGTATCCGTTTGTATTACCTGTCTAGGCTTATTTCCCTTCCTAACAAAGCCTCTTTTACAATATTTTTTCCATTTAGAGCTTAATTGATATTTTTCTTCTAATATTCGATATATTGTTGATAACGATAACTCAATATTATGTTCTTTTTCTAAAAAGTATTTGATTTTTTGACCACAACAATTTCTGTTTTCTTCACGAACTTGATATACGATTGCTTTAACATATCCTTGTGTTTTATTGGTTCTTCTTCTGCCCTTTTTAGCATATTTGTAATCTCGTACAAACTTGTGAATTCCTTTCATTTTAATGCCTTTTAGCCAACGATATACTGTAGCACGATGAACTCCTAACTGGCCTGGAATATCTTCGGGAGATACTCCATTTTGATATAGACTGTTACAAATTTTAATTTTTGTGATATTATCATAGTAGAAATGTGACATAGTGTTCAAATTACTTTTTAGACATTGTAATTATATCATCTATGTCGCATTTTTATTTAGAATATTACGGTATTTTATTATATTCAACTAATTTTAGCTGATAAATTTTTATTTGATTATTTTGTCAACCAAGCCGTATTTTTTAGCTTCATCAGAGTTTAAAAAGAAATCACGATCAGTGTCTTTTTCAATTTTAGATTTGGGCTGTTTGGTGTGTTTAGCCAAAATATTATTAAGTTGGTCTTTGATTTTTAAAATGTGTTCGGCTCTAATTTTAATATCAGAAGCTTGACCTTCTGTACCGCCCATAACCTGATGAAGCATAACTTCGGAATTAGGCAAAGCTAAACGTTTACCTTGTTTGCCTGAAGCTAAAAGTACGGCACCCATAGAAGCGGCAATCCCGATACAAATAGTAGAAACATCTGATTTAATATACTGCATGGTATCATAAATTGCCAAGCCGGCTGTGACTGAACCGCCCGGTGAATTAATATACAATTTAATATCTTTTTTAGAATCTTCACTTTCCAAAAATAACATTTGCGCAATCACTGTATTGGCAACACCGTCATCAATCGGTGAACCAAGAAAAATTATTCTTTCTTTTAATAAACGTGAATAAATATCATACGCCCTTTCACCATAAGTAGATTTTTCAATAACCGTAGGAATTAAATAAGAATCTTTGATTTCATTTTTTTTATCTTGTGACATAGTTTTGAATTAGTTATTAGTTTAAAAATAAAGAAGATAGTCTTGTCAATTGGTCATTTTTTATGAGATAAACACTAGCAACAAATAACATTAAAATCAGCATTCTAGTCTCCAGACAATAAACTTATATTAATTAGATTTTTATTATAGCAAAATTTATTTGATTTGCCAACCGTTTATGTTTTTCACTAATTGGCCGTTAATTACAAAACCGGCTGCTTTGGCATGTCCGCCGCCACCTAAAGCTTGAGCCAGTTTGGCCACATTAACATTGTCTTTGGTTGTTCTTAAACTGCCTTTAATTTTGTTTTTGTCTTCTTGGGTTAAAACCAAAATAAAATCAACATCTTTAATCATACTTAAAAAATTAGCCAAGCCCTCCCTTACTTCTTCAGCCGAAACTTTATTTTTTTGAAGATCCGTTTGAGTAATAATAGTATAAACAAAATTATGTTTAGAATTAAATTCTAGGCGGGTAAATAGTTTACCCCATAATTTTAGGGCAGCCAGATTTTTATTTTGCGTTATTTTATAAGTAATTTGATTAAGTTTGGCGCCGTTATTAATTAAGTCGGCTGCTATTGTCAATGTTTCTTGGTTTGTGGCTGCATTTGTAAAATTCATAGTATCAGTTAAAATACCGGTTAATAAACTGGTAGCAATATATTTATCAATTTTAATATTGTGCCAAGAAAAAAAATTATAAATTATTTCACAGGTTGATGAGGCTTGGGGGCTTATTAGGTTATGATAGCCGAAATAATCATTACTGGCATGATGATCAATATTAATTAGGGTGAATTTTTTTTTAAATTTTAATAAATCATCAGCAATGCCGGTTCTTTTTATATCACCGCAATCAATTGTTATAATCAAATCATGATCAGGCAGATTAATTAAATTATAATCATTAATAATATTTTCAATTTTAGGTAAATAATTAAAGTAATTGGCATGTGAATCAATACAAAAATGCCGATGGTTTTTTTTTTGTTTTTCTAAAAAATTAGCCAAAGCCAAAGAAGCCCCCAAAGTATCTCCATCGGGCTTTTCGTGAGAAACCAAAAGAATATGATCAGAATTATTAATAGCTTCCAATATTTGCGGAGCGTTCTGTTTATAAGGCATAATTTTTTATATACTAAATTCTAAATTTAAAATACCAAACAAATTCTAAATTTTTTAATTTAAAAGTAATATCGGTTTAAAATATTAGAGTTTAGAATTTAGTAAAATAGCAAGTTTATTTTATTTCGTCAAGCAGTCGGTCGATTTCAGCAGCGTAAACTTCTTGTTGATCAATTAAAAAATCCAAATTAGGAGTAAATTTAGTTTTTAATTGTTTTTTTAAAATATTATGAAGATTTTTTTTATTTTTTCGTAAAATTTCCAAACCCGTGCCTCTTAAATTTTCAGGCAAGATAGTCAGATAAATTTTGGCAGTTTTTAAATCAGGAGTTGTTTCTACTCGAGTAATAGTAGCCAAGAGATTGTCAGGAAAATCTATTTCTTTATTAATAATTTGACTTAATTGTTGTTTGATTAATTGATTGATTTTTTCAGTACGTTGCATATTTTTGTGATAAATTATTGATTATGAAGTTAGCTCGCCTTCGCTAAGGCTATGGCAGGCAGGGAGGTTGGTTAAGTTTATATAAGTTGCGTGTTAGTATTTCTAAACCAACCCCTATTAACTATTTACTTAATTAGCTTCTTTGCCATTGACTATGGATTAATAGTTATTAATTCCATTAAATTATTATATATTTTTACAAAAAACTTGACAACCTTTGGGGCTTTTGTTAAGCTATAGAAGTCAGAGATTTCCCGCTATAGGTTAAAAAATAACGCACTAAAATAGTGGGGCTTATATATACAACTTAGATAAAAACTAACTAATAATACAACTCGCCAAAAAGACGGGAGGCGAGCTATTTTTTATGTCTTCTAAAAAAAATCTTAAATCAACTCAAATCAAAGAAAGAAAATTTTTAACAAACATGAACCAGGCTTTAGAATTACCAGATTTAGTCGAGGTTCAAAAATATTCATACGATTGGTTTATCGAGCAAGGCTTAAAAGAACTTTTTGAAGAAGTCTCTCCGATTACTGATTTTGGCGGTCGTAATCTGGAGCTTTATTTTAAAGATTATTATTTAGACGAACCAAAGTTTGATGAAAACACTTCCAAAGAAAAAAATGTTACTTATGAAGCGCCTTTAAGAATCAGGACGGTTTTACAAAATACCAAATTAAAAAAGAAAAAAGAACAAGAAATATATTTAGGTGATTTCCCCTTAATGACTGATCGAGGTACTTTTATTATAAATGGTATTGAAAGATCAGTGGTCTCTCAAATTATTAGATCAGCAGGGGTCTTTTTTACTTCCAATTATATTAGAGGCAAAAGATATTATGGCGCTAAAGTTATTCCGAATCGCGGTGCTTGGTTAGAAATTGAAACTGACAGTAATAATATTTTATGGGTAAAAATCGACCGTAAAAGAAAAGTCGCAGTAACTTCTTTGCTGCGAGCTTTTGGTTATGGCAGTGAACAGGAAATTTTGGAGTTATTTAAAGGCGTAGATAATAATCCGAATGTTAAATATATAAAAAATACTTTGGAAAAAGATGTTGCCAGCAATGAAGAAGAAGGGTTAATTGAAGTTTATAAAAGAATCAGACCTGGTGATTTGGCAACACCGGACAATGCCAAATCATTGATTTATTCAATGTTTTTTAGGTTTGAACGTTATGATTTTGGTAAAGTCGGTCGTTACAAAATTAATCAGCGTTTTAATTATGATATTCCCAATACTCCGGAAACAAGAATTTTAAGACGAGAGGATTTAATTGATGTAATTAAAGAAATTATTCGATTAAACAATACGCAGGAAGATGCTGATGATATTGATCATTTAGGTAATCGTAGAATCAGGGCTGTCGGTGAATTAATTCAAAACAAATTTAGAATCGGTTTGGCCAGAATGGAAAGAATTGTCCGGGATAAAATGAGCACCTTAGATATTGATTCAATGACACCGGGCAAGTTGGTTAATGCCAAACCGGTTATGGGTGTGGTTAAAGAATTTTTTATGTCTTCTCAGCTTTCCCAATTTATGGATCAGACCAATCCTTTAGCCGAATTGGAACACAAAAGAAGAATTTCAGCTATGGGCCCGGGCGGTTTATCCAGAGAAAGAGCCGGTTTTGAAGTTCGTGATGTGCATACCACTCATTATGGTAGAATTTGTCCGATTGCTACCCCAGAAGGTCCTAATATCGGTTTGGTTGGGCATTTGGCCAGTTACGCCAAAATTAATGAATATGGTTTTATTGAAACACCTTATCGTGTAGTCAAGCGAACAGCATTAGAAAATATAAAAGATCCGGAAACTAAAAAAATAATTGTTAAAAAAGGAAAAGAAATCCCTAAGGAAGTGATTGATAAGTTAAGAGTTCATAGAGTTAATTTTAAAGCTTCAGCCAAGGTGACTGATGAGATAGTTTATTTAAATGCTTTGTCTGAAGAGCGTTCGGTGACAACTTCTGCAACTACTCAGATTGATAGTAACGGGAATTTTAAAGAAGAAAAAACAGAAGTGCGTCGTTTTGGCCAGCCGGATATTGCTTCTGTTCACCAGATTGATTATATGGATGTAGCTTCAAATCAAATTGTCAGTATTTCAACTTCTTGTATTCCATTTTTAGAACATAATGACGGTGCCAGAGCTTTAATGGGTACCAATATGCAACGTCAGGCAGTTCCTTGTATTAAACCAGCAGCTCCTTTGGTCGGTACCGGCGTAGAAAAAATGGCCGCTTTTTATTCTGGTCATGTAACGATTAATCAAGCTGCCGGTAAGGTTTCTGGTGTTGATGGCGGCAAAATAGAAGTTTTAGAAGATAATGGTAATTTAAGGCATTATGATTTAAATAAATTTAAAAGATCAAACGCTTCAACTTGTATTAACCAGCATCCGGTTGTCAAAAAAGATGAAAAAGTTAAAAAAGGCCAGGTACTTTCAGATGGCCCGGCAATTAATGATGCTGAACTGGCCTTAGGTCAGAACGTTTTGGTCGCTTTTATGTCTTGGGGCGGTTATAATTATGAAGACGCGATTATTGTTTCTGAACGAGTAGTGCAAAAAGATTTGTATACCTCAATTCATATAGAAAATTACCAGGTAGAAGTCAGGGAAACCAAATTGGGTTCAGAAGTTATAACTTCTGATATACCTAATATTGGTGAAGAAAAATTAAAAAATTTAGATGAAAACGGCATTATTAGAATCGGCGCTGAAGTTTCTTCCGGCGATATTTTAGTTGGTAAAATTACGCCAAAAGGCGAGACAGAACTTTCAGCCGAAGAAAAATTATTAAGAGCTATTTTTGGTGAAAAAGCCAGAGATGTGCGTGATAGCTCTTTATATTTGGAGCACGGAGATCAAGGCAAGGTGATTGATATTAAAATTTTTTCTCAGGAAAAAGGTGATAAATTATCACCAGGAGTTAGTCAAATGATACAAGTAGCAGTGGCTGATTTAAGAAAAATTCAGGTCGGTGATAAAATGGCCGGACGACATGGTAATAAAGGTATTATTTCCAAAGTCGTGCCAATAGAAGATATGCCGTTTTTGGAAGACGGAACATCAATTGATATTATTTTAAGTCCTTTAGGTGTTGTTTCTCGTATGAATTTGGGACAGATTTTAGAGACTCATCTTGGTTTAGCGGTTAATAAATTGGGTTATAAAATTGCCACGCCGGTTTTATATGGTATAACCGAACAGCAAATAAAAGAGTTATTAAAGGAAGCCGGCTTGCCGAAAAACGGACAGGTAACTTTATATGATGGTAAAACTGGTGACGCTTTTGATAAACAGGTTACGGTTGGTTATAAATATATGATGAAACTGAATCATATGGTGGTAGACAAGATTCATCAAAGATCAATCGGTCCTTATTCTTTAATTACTCAACAGCCTTTAGGCGGGAAAGCTCAGTTTGGCGGTCAAAGATTCGGAGAAATGGAAGTTTGGGCTTTGGAAGCTTATGGTGCGGCTTATACTTTGCAGGAAATTTTAACGATTAAATCTGATGATGTGCCGGGCCGTTCTAAGGCTTATGAATCAATTATTAAAGGTGAGCCGATTAAACGTTTAAATATCCCCGAATCTTTTAATGTTTTGGTTCGTGAATTAAAAGGTTTATGTTTAGAGGTGGAATTATTAAAAGAAGGCAAGGCTGTTAGTGATTCTGATAAAAAAACAACCAGAAAAACTAAAAAATAAATTTTTTTATTATATTTATATTTTTTTTAATTAAATAATTTTAAAGTAATGATATTTAATCAAAATAAATCATTGGATTTCGATAGTATTAAATTAAAATTAGCTTCACCAGAGGGAATAAAAAATTGGTCTCATGGTGAAGTCTTAAAACCTGAAACAATCAATTATCGTACCCAAAAACCGGAAAAAGATGGGCTTTTTTGCGAAAAAATTTTTGGCCCCTCAAAAGACTGGGAATGTTATTGTGGTAAATATAAAAAAATTCGTTATAAAGGTATTATTTGTGATAAATGCGGCGTTGAAGTTACTCATTCAATTGTTCGTCGTGAAAGAATGGGACACATAGAATTGGCAGCGCCCGCTTCTCATATTTGGTTTTTAAGAGGCGTGCCGTCGCGTTTAGGTCTGATTTTGGATATTTCAGCTCAGAATTTGGAAAAAGTAATTTATTTTGCCAATTTTATTGTAATCAAAGTAGATGAAGATTTAAAAAATCAGGCAAATGAACAATTAAAAGCCGAGTATAAAACGAAGAAAAAACAAATAGAAAGTAATTTTAAAAATCGAGTTAATCAAATTAAAAAAGATAAAAATTTAAAAACAAAAGATAAGGACAAAAAAATTATTGAATTAAATAAAGAAAAAGAAGAAACATTGAAAGAATTGGAAACTGAGTTTACTAAAACCGAGGCAGATTTAAAAGAATTAAAAGTTAAAAATATAATTTCTGAAGAATTTTATCATGATTTGTCTTTGAAATTTGGTTATCTTTTTGAAGCCAGTATCGGAGCAGAAGCAATCAGAAAATTATTAACTGAAATTGATTTGGAAAAATTGGTTAAAAAATTACAAGCTGACGAGGAAGAAGCTATCGGCGCCAAAAAAGATAGAATAGTAAAACGTTTAAAATTAATTAAAAATTTAGCCAAAAACGAGATTAGACCGGAATGGATGATTTTAAATGTTATTCCGGTAATTCCGCCTGATTTAAGGCCCATGGTGCCTTTAGACGGTGGCCGTTTTGCTACCTCTGATTTAAATGATTTATATCGTCGGGTAATTAATAGAAATAATCGTTTGAAAAAATTAAAAGAACTTAACGCCCCGGAAGTTATTATCCGTAATGAAAAAAGAATGCTTCAGGAGGCAGTTGATGCGTTGATTGATAATAGCGCTCGTCATTCCAAGACTACCACTGCTTCAACCGGTCAAAAAAGACAATTAAAATCAATTGCTGATATTTTAAAAGGCAAACAAGGTCGTTTCAGACAAAATCTTTTGGGAAAAAGAATTGATTATTCAGGCCGTAGCGTAATTGTTGTCGGTTCTGATTTGCCCTTGGATGAATGCGGTTTGCCTAAAAGAATGGCTTTGGAATTATTTAAACCTTTTGTGATTAGCCAATTGATTAAAAGCGAATTTGTTCATAATATTCGCAGCGCCAATCGTTTTATTGAAAGTGGCCGGCCAGAAGTTTGGGATATTTTAGAAGAAATAGTTAAAGATGCGCATGTATTATTAAATCGTGCGCCGACTTTGCATCGTTTGGGTATTCAGGCTTTTCGGCCGACTTTGATTGAAGGCAAGGCGATTCAATTGCATCCTTTGGTTTGTTCGGCTTTTAATGCTGATTTTGACGGTGATCAAATGGCGGTTCATGTACCTTTGACTGAACAAGCCAAAGAAGAAGCCAAAGAAATAATGTTATCCAAGAGAAATTTATTAAAACCGGCGACTGGTAATCCGATTACCACACCGAAAATGGATATTGTTTGGGGTTGTTATTATATAACCAGCTTGGAGGATATTAGAGAAGAACCACGAGCCTTTGCTTCTTTTCAGGATGCTGTTTTGGCTTATCGTTCCAAAATAATTACTATCAGAGAGAGAATTAAGGTAAAAACAACTTTGCCTGATAAAGAGCAGCCAGAAGTCATTGAGACCAATGTAGGCAGGATCTTTTTTAATAAGATTTTAGCAGAAGGTATGCCGTTTTATAATGAACAGATTAATACAAAAAAATTAGGTCAAATAATTAAATATTGTTTGGAAATATTAGGCAAAGACGCGACAGCCAAATTATTAGATGATGTAAAAGATTTGGGTTATTATTATTTAACTAAAAGCGGTTATTCTTGGGGTATGGATGATTTGCCGATTTTGGAACAAAAACAAACTTTAATCGAGCAAGGTGATAAAATTATTGATGAAGTCAATGAACAATATGAACAAGGTCTTTTAACCAAAAGCGAAAGACACTCTAAAATTATTGAAATTTGGACCGGGATCAAAGATAAAATCGTGCAGATTTCTCAGGACAGTTTGGACAAAGAAGGACCGGTTTACAGCATGGTAAGTGCCGGTGCCAGAGGTTCTTGGGGGCAGGTAACACAAATGGTTGGCATGAAAGGGTTGGTATCTAATCCAGCTGGCGAGATTATTGAATTGCCGGTCAAGGCCAGCTTTAAAGAGGGTTTTGGCGTTTTGGAATATTTTATTTCCACTCATGGCTCTCGAAAAGGACTTTCTGATACGGCTTTAAGAACTGCTAACGCGGGTTATTTGACCAGACGTTTGGTTGATGTGGCGCAAGACGTGGTTATTCAGGAAGAAGATTGCGGGGATAAAAAAGGTATTGTTTATACTAAAAAAGAAAGCCAGGAGATAGGAGTTGATCTTTTGGAAAGAGTTTGGGGCAGGGTTTGTTTGGACAAGATTACGAATCCGGAAAATGACGAGGTTATTATTAATAAAAATGAAATAATCAGTGATGAAGTGGTTAGAAAATTAAAAGATATGGATTTGGAACAAATTACAGTGCGTTCTGTTTTGGCTTGTAAACTGGCCAGAGGTATTTGTAAAAAATGTTATGGTTATGATCTGGGTTATAATGAACTGGCTAAATTAGGTACGGCAGTTGGTGTTGTTGCCGCTCAGAGTATTGGTGAACCCGGCACCCAGCTGACCATGAGAACTTTCCATACCGGCGGTGTAGCTGGTTCTGATATTACTCAAGGGTTGCCTAGAGTCGAAGAATTATTTGAAGCCAGGTCGCCCAAACGCAAAGCTTTTATCGCTGACGTTGACGGGGTGGCCAGTATTGCTGAAGCGCCCAAGAAAATCGAAGATGAAAAAGGCCATGTTTTATTAAGTACGACTTATGGCCAAAAAATAATCAAGATTAAATACGATGAGCTGGAAGAAGATATTCATCCAATTAAAGATGATAAAGCGGTTATAAAAGTTAAAGAAGGTCAAAAAGTCAAAAAAGGCGATGTTTTGTTTGAACAAGGCAAGAAAGAAGTTAAAGCTAAAAAGGCTGGTGTAATTAAATTAACTGAAAAAACTGTTAAAGTTATAGCTCAAATAGAAAAAGAAAAAGAATACTTAATACCGCCAGGTTATCGAATTTGGATTAAAGACGGCGATTTTGTCAAAGTTGGAGATCAATTAACCGAAGGCAGTCTTGATTTACAGCAGCTGTATAAATTAAAAGGTAGAGATGAGGTTAAAAAATACATTGTTAAGGAAATTCAGTATATTTATTCTTCACAAGGCCAGAAATTAAATGAAAAACATATTGAAGTAATTATTAAGCAATTATTCAGTCGTTGTTTGGTTAAAGATTCTGGTGATACTAATTTATTGCCGAACGAAATTATTGAAAGTTCAGAACTGGAAGAGGCTAATGTTGAAATTAGAAAAGGAAAAGGTAAAGAAGCCACAGCTGAAGAATTATTTTTGGGTATTACCAAAGTATCTTTATCAACCCGTAGTTTCTTATCAGCTGCGTCGTTTCAGGAAACTTCCAGAGTTTTGATTAACGCGGCTATTACAGGCAAGGTAGATGCTTTGGATGGCTTAAAAGAAAACGTAATTATTGGCCGCTTAATTCCGGCTGGTACCGGCTTTAAAAAGAAAAGCAAAAGTAAAAAATAAATATTTAAAAAAGATTTAATATAAAAAACACTCCTTTTTGAAAGGGGTGTTTTTGTTTGATGATATTTATTGTTAATTAACTATTAACAAGCGAGTTTTAATTTTAATATTTTGTTATTTTTTTATAACAAAATATTTTTTATTTATTTAAATTTAGCTAAAATCAGTTTATTATTAGCTTTAAGTATTGACAAAAGTTATTAAATGTGATATACTACGCTATTACGCTAAAAATTTTGAATAGCATCCAGTTTTAAAAGAAAGCCAAACACCTATTGACAAAATTATGAAAATATGCTATAATAATATATCAAGCTAAAAATAGGACTTTATAATTAGTTAGTAAAAATATGGGGGTAGTAGTGCATTTAGCCCAGTAGATTGATTCCGGCTTTTGCTAGAAACAGTCTACACTAAATGTTGCTGGTCAGGTCTTTGACCTTAAAGCCAGCAGTCTCTTTCAGAGACATGCCTCCATGCTTTTACCAATTAGTTAGAACATTGAAAAATTTAAGCCTCAAATAAAGGGTCAGCTAAAGAATCCCATATAATAAAACAAAATGTACATTTTAACATATAGCGGGATCTCTTTGACCCTTTATCTGGGGCTTAAGCAATAACTTAAGCAATAAGCTGATGTAAACTTCACAAGCAAGGAGGTTTTAAGATGAGATTATGGAGAATTCGATTGGTAACCGGAGAGATTCGGGATGAAGAAGAGAGCAAGGCCAGATGGGCGATTGCCAAAAATCTGGCCAAGTTCGTGGATTATATCTGGCTGATTGAAGATATTCAGCCAGCAACATCCACCATGACATCAACATCAACAATGTAAAGGGGGAACCCCTTAAAACACGCAAGGGAGTTAAACTAAACCCCTTGCGTTTCATCCCAGGACGAAATAGTCTCGTGTAGATTATTTTGTCCTGAGATGAGGCGGAAAAAAAGGAGCCAAAGGCTCTTTAAAATATAAAGTGTTGCATTTTTTTAATGTTTAACCCTGAAAAAGGAGGATTGTCATGGCGAGAAAGAATTATGGAGTACCCGGTGCGTTTGGCAACAAAGGAAACAACGCCAGCAATAACGGAAAGAAACAGGAACGAAGGGAATTTTTTCCGTTTATGGTCAACGGGGTGATCAACATCCCGTTGGAGAGTTTGCGGAATCAGGAAGGTGTGGTCAACATCGGGCCCCGTTCCACCACTCTGGCGAGCAAGCTGGAGAGGAAAGGTGAAAACATCGTGGCTACGGTGATAAACTCGGTGGTGGCCAAGGTCCATTACTTCGGCATCCGTGTCGCGGAATACGTCGACGTCAAAGGCATGACCGCGACCGTGGCCTGCACGCCTGGCGGAAAACAGTTGCCTGAAAAGTGCATGGCGATCAGGCAGGGCAAGCCCTACCGCGATCGCAATGGGCAGATCTGCTATCAGGGACTGTCCCATGCCGCCATTGTGACGGCCAAGGGACAGTTCGGCAAGTGCTTCGTCAACGTGATAGGCTTCAAGAAGGGTTCCAAGACCGACACCTCCATCGAGATCGAGGAAACCAGGCATAGCCTGGATTGGCCCGACGAGCTGGTAGGCAGGTTTTACCTGGACGAGTCCGAAGATTACATTCCGAGCCAGTCCGAGGTCGAGCATTACATCAGAGAACACCTCGCCAGAAAAGGAGAGGCACGGCGCGAAGCGCTCTGGCCCTACATCTCGGTGATGGCTCTCTGCTACCGCAAGTGTTGCGGAGAGACAGTCATCGGCGAGGACGGCGAGGAATATTCTTTGTCCATGCTGGACATGGAGCCCACCAAGGAGCCCGAGACCGACCAGTCCGACGAGCCCGCGGCCACCGTGGACATCGCCGGGATGCAGGCCGCGGAAGCCGCCGAGGACAAGCAACCCAAAAAAAAGAAGAAGTCCCGGAAAAAGACCGGCACAGACAAGTAAACGCCGCCCCTTTGGAGGAGCGAAATTCGTTCCTTCCTACCGATATCGGGGCGAACCAAACTTGGTTCGCCCCGCCTACCCAAGACCATAAAGAGATTTGTGGTTTTAGGCAGGAACTTTAAAAAAGGTTCTTTTTTTAACCTTAAAAGTTTTATAGATAAGAAAGGAGGAGTTGATGAGGCTGATCTTGGTGGTAACCCGGATTTTGAACAGTATTTATTGGTATTTGTTATGGCAAATGTCAGTTTCCAGGGATGTTCCCTGGGCGGTTCAGATTCGGATAAACAGCAGGCCTTTGCTTCCTGATCGGAGCAACCGCGCTGTTTGGGTCGGCGTATGGGACTCCTGTAAGGGAAAAAGACTGATTTGATCGGAAACCATCAACGACGAAATTAAGGAGGTGAAGGTTGAAAATCTGGAGTTTTTTGCTCCGGGTGCTTAGCTGGTCGTTCCCCCAGAAAAAGAAACGGGAATCCGCTTGTCTGAAAATATTTTTCAGGCAGGCTCGACCGAGCATTCGGACGCAAAAATCAACTACTCCAGAAAGCAACCGCGCCGTTGAGGCCGGCGTATGGAGCTTTTGGGAGAGGAGCCAGCAGATGTGGCTAAGTTCAACCCTGCACCGCTTTCACCGGCGATCGGCGGTGCCTCCATCGTAAAGGAGGAAACAATGAGCCTCTACTTATCCGGGTTCACCTAGAAAAAAGATAACATAGCAGCCCCTGGTTCTTCATAAAGAAGGATCCAGGGGCTTTTAAATTTGCTTAATAAAAAAAGACAAGCTTTTTGGGATCATACAACGACTAAAGTCATTTATAATATTAAGGCTTGTCTTTTTTCTTGAGGGTAGTAGTTTTTATTCGCCTTTTAATGAGTCTTTTAACGCTTTACCGGCTTTGAATTTAGGAATAGTGACTTCCGGGATATCTATTCTTTCCGCTGGTTTTTGGGGATTTACACCTTTACGAGCATGCCTGACTTTGGCTGAAAAAGTACCAAAACCGGTTAAAACAACTTCTTCACCTTTTTTTAAGGTTTCGGTGATAGTGTCCAAAGCTGATTCTAAAATTTCTTCTGCTTGTTTTTTGGTTAGGCGATTTTTTGAAGCAATAGCTTCAATTAAAGCTGCTTTATTCATATTTTTGGGCATTAGTTATTAGTAATTAAGGTTATATAAATATTTTATATTTCTATTTCAGTATTGATACGCTGAATATTTTGAGCCAGTTTTGTTTTAGGATTGATTTCCAAATAAACAGCATTGATTTGGCAAATACCTGATTCCGGTAAGTTGGCTGATTTGGTTGTTTCATTAATAAAATTATTGATAATAGTTTTTTTATCAAGACCAATTACCGAATCTTTGGGGCCTGTCATGCCCAGGTCTGTCAAATAAGCGGTACCATTTTGTAGAATTTGATCATCAGCTGTTTGCACATGAGTATGAGTTCCGATTAGTGCGGAAACTTGACCATCCAAATAAAAGCCTAAAGCTTTTTTTTCACTGGTGGCTTCGGCATGAAAATCAATAATAATGCCAGCTGGTTTTTTAGACTGATAATTGTCAATAATTTGTTTAGCTGCAAGAAACGGGCAACTAAAATCAGCTTGTTCTTTAAAAAATACTCTACCTATTAAGTTTATCACAAGCAAATTATTTTGGCCAATTTTAAGTAATTTCTCTCCTTGGCCGGGTTCATCTTCAAGATAATTAGCCGGTCGAATTAAAGGTGAATTTTTTTGATTTAAAATATCAGCAGCAGTTTGTTTGTCCCAAACATGATTACCAGAAGTGAAAAAATCAATGCCAGCTTCTTCCATTTCTTCAATTGTCGCCGGAGTTACGCCTCTGCCATGAGCCAAGTTTTCTGCATTAGCCAAAATAAGATCTGGCTGATATTGTTTTTGTAATTCAGGTAAAATTTTTTTTATGGCTTCACGTCCAATTTTGCCAAAAATATCACCAAAGAATAAAATTTTAATTGACATATTTAATTTAGTACTTGGTTGGGTTAGCCTGCCTTTGCTAAAGCTATGGCAGGCAGGGAGGCTGGTTAAGTTTTGAGAAGTCGGTTGTTGGTGTTTTTAAAACCAATTTCTATAAACTGATAACTTAACCAGCGTCTTTGACCATTTATTATTACCTGGCATATTCAGTTACTCGCATTTCGCGAATAACATTAACCTTAATTTCGCCAGGGTATTTCAGTTCTTCTTCTATTTTATGAGCAATATTTTGAGCCAGTTTAGTTGCTTTAAAATCATCAATTTCTTCTGGCACAACAAAAACTCTGATTTCACGTCCGGCTTGAATAGCATAAGTTCGTTGTACGCCATCAAAAGTGTTGGCCACATTTTCCAGTTCTTCCAATCTTTGCAAATATCTTTCATAAGTGTCTTTTCTGGCACCAGGTCGAGCGCCTGAAATAGCATCAGCTACTTTAACTATAATACCTTCCAAGCTTTGCGGTGAATCTTCATGATGAGCAATACACATATAAGCGACTTCTTCGGACATATTGAATTTTTTCATAATATCATAACCAATTTCCGGATGTCCGCCTTTGACTTCATGATCAACAGCTTTGCCTATGTCATGGAAAAGCCCGCCTTTTTTACAAACAGTTACATCAGCGCCTAATTCTTCAGCCAAAAGCCCGGCTAAATGAGCGACTTCCATTGAATGCAACAAGACATTATGTCCATAGCTGGTCCTAAATTTTAAACGACCTAAAATTTGAACCAATTTAGGATCAATACCAGTGATACCCATTTCATATAAAGAATTTTCGCCGGCTTTTTTGATTTCTACGGCTATTTCTTTTTTGGCATTTTCAATAGCTTCTTCAATTCTGGCCGGATGAATACGGCCGTCTAAAATTAAAGCTTCTAAGGCTCGTTTAGCTACATGACGTCTGATTGGTGAAAAACCGGAAATAGTAATTGCCATTGGCGTATCATCAACTACGATCTCTACACCGGTTAATTGTTCTATTGTTCTAATATTTCTGCCTTCACGACCAATAATGCGGCCTTTCATTTCATCATTGGGCAAATCAACCGTAGTCGTGGTAATTTCTTGTGATTGGGGAATAGAACAGCGCTGAATAGCTAAAGAAAGAATTTCTTTGGCTTGTTTGTCAATTTCTTCCTGGCCTTCTTCTTTTAATTTTTTAATGCGGGCCAAAATATCGTCTTTGACCAGTTGCTCGGTATTTTCCAAAAGAATTTCTTTGGCTTCATCTCGAGTCATTTTGGCAATTTTTTCCAGCTTAGCCAGTTGATCATCTTTAATTTTATTGATTTTTTCTTTGACTTGTTCTATTTCTTTGGCTTTATCCAGTAATTTTTGCTGTTTGTTTTCCAGGTCCAGTAATTTTTGATCAAATACACTTTCTCTTTTTTCCAATCTTTTTTGCAAATGATTAACTTCTTCACGCCTTTGTCTTTCTTCTTTTTTGGCTTCATCAATAATGTTTAAAGCTTTATCCTTGGCTTGTAAAAGAATTTCTTTTTGTTTGCTTTTGGCTTCAGAAATTAGATTTTGGACTTTGGCTTCAGCGCCTTCAATTTCTCGCTGGGCAATAAATTTGCGCACAAAATAACCAATAGCAAAACCGGCTATTATAGCAACAGCCGAGACAATAAAATTTAAAAGTGTCATAATTTTCTCCTATGGTAAAACAGAGATAAAGGTTTTAAAATGAACATTAAAAACCAGCGATTGTGTTTAATCGATAGTTTGGAAATTGAGTGTTTAAAATTTTGTTATATGAGTTCATTGGGGAAATTTAATTCTGCTTTTTAAAATCTGATGATCCTGAAATAACTTTTTTAGTAAAGCCTCTTCTCTGTTTATTAATTTATTTAAGTAATGTTAGCTTAACATAGATTTAATATTTTGACAAGATTAGTGAAATATTTTATATTTTAGATAACCTGTAAATTTGAAAATTTAAAAAGGAGGCAATAGCAATGGAAATACCTAAAAAGTATAAGCAATTTTTGAATCAAGGAGTCAAGTTGGAAATAAACGAACAACAAAAAACTTTCAGATTTATTTTTGAAAATGATTATGCTTTGGTAAAACAATTTTTGCTTTTTTTGGATATGACTGATTTTTTGCCATATGAACTACGACTTTATATTTTGGGCCCTTGTACTGAGTGCGAGCAAATATATGGTTCGGAATCGTCTGGTGAAACTTTAAAGGAAAATATCCAAAGAGCAAAGCAAGCAGAGACAAAGGAAGGCTATCTTTATATTCATGTTTGTCCTGAGTGTTCTTTTAAAATTTTGGGTAGCTTGGGTTTTGGCGAAAAAAAATGTCATTAGCCAATTTAAAATCAGAATATTGTTAATAATTTAAAAAAAGACTGCGCTAGCAGTCTTTTAAAATTGACTTTTTAACTAAGAAGCAGTATATTGAATAAACAAGAGGACGAGTATATCTCCTTGTTTTTATAATTAAAAAGGATTTATTGGGCAATTTAAATTGGTAAATAAATATATTTTAATATATAATATTCAAATTTTGATAAATAAGGCCTGATGCCTAATTATCAAATTCAATTATGAATGTTACGGAATTAGCCAGAAAACTTAAATTAACAACCACAGAACTTTTGGAAATATTGCCGGAGTTCGGTTTTGATATTGGTAAAAAAGCGATTAAAGTTGATGATAAAGTAGCACGTAAAATTTTGGATAAAAGCTCTGAAATTAAAGATAAAATAGAAGCCAATAAAAAAGCCAAATTGGAAGAATTTAAAAGTTTACAACAGCAAGATGGTGATAGTGAACAAAAAAAAGAAGTTGAAGTGCCTTCGGTTGTAACAGTTAGGGAGTTGGCTCGGATAATTGATCAGCCGGTTAATGAGATTATTAAAGAATTAATGAAAAATGGGGTAATGGCTTCTTTAAATGAAAGAATTGATTTTGAAACAGCTTCTATTATTGCCGATGAATTTAATGTAATACTAAAATTAGCTGAGGATTTGGGAAAAACAGAGTTTAAGCGTGAAGATATTAAATCAATTATTGGCCGTGAACAAAAATCTGATTTAAAATCCAGAGCACCGGTTGTGGTGGTTATGGGGCATGTTGATCATGGTAAAACCAAACTGCTTGATACTATTCGTAAGTCCAATGTTGTTGAAGCCGAAGCAGGCGGGATTACTCAGCATATTGGTGCTTATCAAGTTGAAAAAAAGAATAATAAAATTACTTTTATTGATACGCCTGGCCATGAAGCTTTTACAGCCATGAGGTCAAGAGGCGCCAAAATAGCTGATGTGGCAATTTTAGTAGTTGCAGCCAATGACAGCATTAAGCCACAAACAGTTGAAGCCATTAAAATTATTCAGCAGGCCCAAATTCCCATGATCGTGGCGATTAATAAGGTTGATTTGCCAGAGGCTAATATTGAAAAAGTTAAGCAAGATTTATCAGCTATGAATTTAACTCCCGAGGATTGGGGGGGGAATACTATTACAGTACCGATTTCCGCCAAAGAAAATATTGGACTGGATGATTTATTGGATACCATTTTATTGGTCAGTGAAATGGAAAAAGATAAAATAGTGGCCAATCCTGACAAAGAAGCAATTGGCACAATAATTGAATCGCATATTGATAAAGGAGAAGGTCCAGTGGCAACCATTTTAGTGCAAAACGGTACTTTGCAAGTGGGTGATAATATTTGTATTGATGATGTGTTTTTTGGTAAAGCCAGAAATTTGAAGAATTATAAAAATAAGACAATTGATCAAGCCGGTCCCTCAGTACCGGTTAAAGTAATTGGTTTAAAATATGCGCCTAAAGTGGGAGATATTGTGGAGGTTAAATGTAAAATTGAAAGAAAACATAAAAAGACCAAAGCTTTTGATATTAGTAAAGAGGAAGATTCTGTTGTTAAACAGCCAATTGTCAGCGAAGAAGAATCAGAAGAAACAGGCGTTAAAATAATTAATTTAATTATCAAAGCTGATGTTTTGGGTTCTTTGGAAGCAATTACCGAATCTTTGGAAAAAATAGACACAGAAGAAGTTAAAGTTAAAGTTATTTCCAAGGGTTTGGGCAATATTACTGATACTGATATTAATTTGGCTGATAGTTCTGGCGCCTTAATTATTGGTTTTAATGTTAAGGCTATTCCTTTGGCCCAGGATTTAGCTAGAGAAAAAAATATAAAAATTCAATATTATGACGTTATTTATAAATTAATTGAAGATATCAAAGAGCGCTTGTCTGAATTGCTTTCACCGGAAATAATCAGACATGATCTTGGTAAATTAAAAGTGTTGGCGATTTTTAGAACCGAAGCTAAAAGCATGATTATTGGCGGTAAAGTTTTAGAGGGCAAGGTAGTTAAACCGGCAAAAGCAGATGTTTTGCGAGATAAAGAATTGATTTTCAGCGGAGAAATAACTGAATTGCAAGCCGGCAAACAAGAAGTTAATGAAGTCCCGGAAAGTCAGGAATGCGGTTTAAAATTTGAAGGTAAGGCTGAAATACAAGAAGGTGATGTTTTGCAGGTTTATCAGGAAGAAATTGTAACTAAAAAATTATAAAAAGAAAACCGGCCCAGAAAAACTGAGCCGGTGGTTGAATGAAATTGTCATTCATTTATAGAGCTTGCCCGAGACGTTGGCTGCCAAGTCCCAAGCAATAATCCCTGTGAAGATTAGCCCGATAATGCTGATTGATACTGCTGCCGTTATTATAAATAGCCAGGCGGCAATTTGTACTAGGACCATCAACATTTCGGAAGCCAATCCCATTTTAGTCAGAATACCAGTCACCAGCAAAAGGCCGGTTATCACTACCCAGTAAGTAATGATGAATATCGGTATCCTTCTTACAGTTTGCTTGGCATGCTTGCGAAAGATGATTATAGTGATCATCACCGCAAGCCATGATCCCAAACTGTTAATTATGGCAAAGGCTGCCATAATCTCCAGCTTGTACAGCAGATAGGTAAGCGTAATACTTACCCACCAGCTGCCAATAACCCAGGGCCCTTCTTTCCAGTAGGATCTATTATAGATTCTTAGCCAAAGCCCCCTCTTTTTGGGTAACGGTGTGTAATAGTTTCGGACGATGACCAAGCTGAATCCTACTACACACAGCACCGTGTTTACGATTGTAAACATTTCAAAAGTCATTTTTTCCTCCTTATATTGGGAAGTTTTCAAGGTTTATCTTTAACTATTTAAATTATAGCATATTTTAACATAAATGTCAATAGTAGTTTAATTAATTAATAATTTAATTTTTATGCCT
>CAZHFK010000003.1:28940-43831 GCA_964531215.1 uncultured Gammaproteobacteria bacterium
TTAAATTCATCAAATTTTGAACAAGAGGTTTTACAAAGTGACGAGCCTGTTTTGGTTGATTTTTGGGCTGAATGGTGCGGGCCATGCAAAATGATGGGCCCTATTTTAGAAGAATTAGCTGAAAATATGGCTGATCAGCCGGTTAAAATTGCCAAATGTAATGTTGATGAAAATGGTGAATTAGCTGAAAAATATGAGATTATGTCTATTCCGGCTTTTAAAATTTTTAAAAACGGTCAAGTTGTTGACGAATGGGTTGGCGCCCAAAGCCTAGAAGCTTTAAAAGAAAAATTAGAAAAATATATTGAAAAATAAGTTTATAATCCCCAAAGGATAGTCTATTTTTAGAGATTATTAGCTTTTATGATTATTAGTCTTTAAATAATCAAAATTAGCTTTTTTAGGCTTAGTTAGTCGTTTAAACTTATAATTAATAATTTTGATATACATTATGCCGGAAATTTATGATTTGATCATTGTAGGCGGCGGACCAGCTGGCTTAACAGCTGGTATTTATGCTTCACGCCGTAAATTAAAAAATTTAATAATTACCAAAGATATTGGCGGGCAGGCTGCCACAGTACCTAAAATTGAAAATTATCCAGGGTTTATGGAAGTCGATGGTTTTAATTTAACCGAGACAATGAAAAAACAAGCCGAAGCGTTTGGTACTGAATTTATTTTTCAAGAAGTTAAAAAAATCAGTCAGGCAAGGGATTTATTTAAAGCCGAAACCATAACCGGTGAGCAATATTTGGCTCAATCTTTGATTTTATCATTTGGTGTAACACCTCGTAATTTAGATGTGCCAGGAGAGGTTGAGTTTACTAATAAAGGCGTGACTTATTGCGCTAATTGTGATGCGCCTTTGTATAAGGATAAAATTGTGGCTGTCGTGGGTGGTGGTAATTCGGCTTTGGATGCTGCTGAATATTTGTCTAAAATAGCTCAAAAAGTTTATTTAATTCATCGCCGTTCCGAATTTCGTGGTGATGAGGTTTTGGTTGATAAAATAAAAAATCAAGCTAATATTGAATTGGTTCTGGATAGTACTATTAAAGAAATCAAAGGTGATAAATTTGTGCAAAGTATTAATGTTGAAAATTTAAAAAATAAAGAAATAAATAATTTGAAGGTTGCCGGTGTTTTTATTGAAATAGGCCATGTGGTTAGTGCTGATCCTGTTCGTCAGACTGTTGATTTGGATAAGCAAAATCAAATTATCATTGATGATTATTGCCATACCAGTCAGCCGGGTATTTTTGCGGCTGGTGATGTTGCTTCCGGCGAATATAAACAAATTATTATTGCGGCCGGTGAAGGAGCTAAGGCCGCCTTGTCAGCTTATAAATATTTACAGCATAAAAAAGGTGAAAAAGGAGATGTTTTGGATTGGTCATTAAATTAATTTTTTATGAAATTATCAAACAGGGCGAAAAATACACCGGCTTCACCGATTAGAAAATTTGCCCATTTGGAAACTGAGGCAGTTAAAAAAGGTATTAAAGTTTTTCATTTTAATATTGGCCAGCCCGATATGCAAACCCCTCGGCGTATCAGGAAAATTTTTCGTCGCTTTAAAGGTAAGATTGTTTTATATGCTCCGTCACGCGGTATACCTGAAACAATCGCTGCCTGGCAAAAATATTATTTAAGCCATGGTATAAGTTTGACTGCCGAAGATATTATAGTGACGCTGGGCGGGTCAGAAGCCATTTTATTTACCTTGATGGCTGTTTGTGATCCGGTTGATGAGGTTTTGGTTTTTGAACCTTTTTATACCAATTATAGCGGTTTTGCGGCCATGACTAATACTAAATTAGTGCCTTTAACAACAACTTCTGAAAATAATTGGCAATTGGGTGATTCTGATTTTATTCAATCTAAAATAACGGATAAGACCAAAGCGATTTTAATTTGTAATCCCAATAATCCGACCGGTGCTGTTTATAATAAAGAAGAGCTGCAAAAATTAGTCAATCTGGCTTATAAAAATAATTTATATTTAATTTCCGACGAAGTTTATCGCGAGTTTATTTTTAACGGAGAAGACCATTATTCGGTTTTAGATTTTCCGGAAATCAGGGATCGGGCGATTGTGATTGATTCGGTTTCCAAACGTTTTAACCACTGCGGGGGGCGGGTTGGCTGTTTGGTTTCACATAACCAGGAATTGGTAAATAATATTTTAAAATTTGCCCAGGCTCGTTTGGCTGTGCCGACTTTGGAGCAGTTATCGGTTATACCTTTATTAAATGCGCCTAAAGAATACACTGATTCAGCCCGGCAGGAATACAAAAAAAGAAGAGATATTATTTATGATATTTTAAAAACAATTCCCGGCGTAGAATGTAGTTTGCCTCAAGGTTCTTTTTATATAATTGCCAAATTACCAATTGATGATGCAGAAAAATTTGTAGCCTGGATGTTAAAAGATTTTTCTTATAATAATCAAACCGTTATGGTTACTCCGGCTGAGTCTTTTTATTTAACACCTGGGTTAGGTAAAAACGAAGTTAGAATAGCCTATGTTTTAAATGAAAAAGATACCAGGCAAGCTATGATCGTTTTTAAAAAAGGTTTGGCAGAATATCTGAAATTGAAAAATGATGATTAATTAGTGATAAAGTTTTCAAAATTAGCTCCCATTAAATTAAAGAGTTTAAAAAAACTCTTTTATTTTTTTGTAAATTTGTTATTATAAAAATATATGGATAAAAAAACAAAAGCCAAATTTATTAATCAGGATTTTATTTATGTAATTATTGGTGCCACACAAAATCAAGAAAAGTATGGTTATAAAGTTTTAATTGATTTAAAAAATAAAGGTTATATTGTAATACCTGTCAATCCCAATTATGATGAGATTGCTGGTTTAAAATGTTATCCTGATTTAATTTCTTTGGATGAAAGACCTGATGTAGTAGTTTTGGTAGTTGGTGAAAAAAATGCCGAAAAAATTGTACAGGATTGTGTTGATTTAAATTTAAACAGAATTTGGTTCCAGCCTGGTTCTGAGTATGATAAAGCAGTTAAACTGGCTGATAATGCTGGTTTTGAAACAGTTATTGGGGAATGTATTATGGTTCAAACAAATAAAGTCAAATAGTATTGATATATTTAAAAAAGGAGGGATGCATGTTTCCGAATTTGCAAGGAGCGGTTATTTTGTTAGCTGGGGCACAGATCAATATTGATCATTGTCAGCTTAAAGAATTGGAAGCATTACTGGGTAAGCCAACTGTAATTCTTGGCCCGGCGAATACAAAGATGCTGAGCTTTGCTTGGCGGTTTGGTGTTATCAATGCTTTTCCCGGTGAAATTGACAAACTTTGTCCTTCAACGCAAATTCATTTGTTGCATTTTGTTTTAGATCAAGAAATAAAATTATTTGATGTAATTTCTTGGTACCAGTGTGAGCCTGCATATTATTTTATTGAATCAGAGCAAGGCCTGGAACATTATGCAATTTTTAGTTTGCGTATGCAAGTCAAGTTTTATCCTGAAAATAATCTGGTCAAGGTATTTGGTTTTGTTAATCAAGACCATGTGCTAAATTGTGCTTGTCCAGAATGTAGTTTAATCAGAGATCAGGTTAAAACAGTAAAAAAACTTGATGGAGTTGTTACCCAGCTTCATTAAAAACCTTCTGCTTTGCAGAAGGTTTTAATTTGAAAAAATTTTTAATTTAGCGTAAACTTTTGATAGCAGTTTGAGGTCTAAATTTAGTATAAAACAGAGATTAGCGCTTGACATTTTTACTAAAATATTTTATACTGAGATATTAAAATCCTGACTTAGGTTAGGTAAATAATGCTGGCGAGCATAATACGTAAAGGAGGTACTGATCATGAAACAAAAAATGATCGGCGATGTGCCGGGCAATGTGCTTGGCATGATAGCAGACTTAGCTCATAAACTGCAGCACGGAAAAATATCACCAGAAGAGCTGGCTTTATTCTTGAAAAGGAAGAACCCTTTTACACAAGAAGTCACAACAAGCATTGAAGATTGGCAGAGTTTCTACAGAGAAGTTTTCGGCCAAGACGTAGACTTCTCGGAGCTGCAAATACCGGAAAAGCAGGAAGACTTCAACTGGCTGATCGTCGTGCTGGCCGGCTTGACCCCGAATAAGCTCTTTGCCAAGTGCCAAGAGCGATTCGCAAGCTGGTGCTACACCGACGACCTGGACATTATAAAGTCAGTGCGCACCGCGGACAAGACCTACGTTGCTTGGGTGCGCGACAGAATTGAGGCTGATAAGGAGAACAAAAACAAGTCAGCCAATGACTGCGAAAAAGAAGGCATCACCGGCAGCACCTTGGAAGAGAGATTGATCCTGGAGCTTTTCTACCACTGGCGGACAGGCAAACACCTGGACATCCAGAGTGTGACGCTTTGTTCGGGCTCTCGTAGTCCTGATGGCGATGTGCCTCTCGTCAGCTTCCGCGTCGACAGGGTCAGTGTCGGCTGCTGCATTCCTGGCGTTGCTGATGGAGGCCTGCGGGCTCGTTCCGCAGTTTCGTAAACTTGAAACTTGTACCTTGTCCCCTTACCCCGCACTTTCTATGAAAGTGCGGGGTTTTAAATTTTGTAGTACAATAAAGAAGGCTATTACAACCAGCTTGGGCGCAACACGTCCAGTATTGGTTTGCCTTGAAAATAGAAACTGCTTATCTGGTCCTGTGGAGCGGATCTTTTACAGGATATTGGCTCAAAACATAGCTCCGCGACGTGGAGTTAACTCAGGCGTTTTTAGCAATAAGATGCCGGTGAAAAAGACGGGATCAGATAATATTTCGGGCTCTCGTAATCCTAATGGCAATATGCCTAACGTCAACTTCAACGACGACAAGGTCAATGTCAACTACTACAATCCTGACAATGCTAATGAAAACCTGCGGGCTCGTTCCGAAGTTTCTCGGGCAAGAAGTCTTTTTTAAGGCTTCTTGTTTGTTAAGTATTTATGCCAGCCAGTGGCCATTTTAGAAATTTCCTGTAACTGATTTTGCAAAGCCAAATAAGTTTTATCTGTAATTATTTCCAATTCATTTTCTAGGCGAATTAATTGCTTTAATGTTTCTATTTTTATTCGTAGCTTAGATATAACCCCATTTTTTATTTGTCTATTTGACAGGGCGGTTTCAATAGCCAAATTTAAACAATCAAAGCAAATGTCTTCAGTCCTTTTGCCGATGCTGAATCTGTCTTGTTTGGGTAATTTTTTATTAATTTTATAAATGTTTTTGTATAAATCAGCAAGGTTATGAATTATAGCAGGCGGAGAAAAAGTTTTTGTAGTAATCATAGTTTTGAAAATATTATTTCATTAGAAAATTTATATATTTCATGGAAAAAATTTAAACGTGGCAAAACTAAAAAGCCTGATGTGCAAAAATTTGAGATGTTCCTAGAGGATAATTTGTTTAATTTACATCAGGACTTAAAACAGAAAATTTACAGGCATTCCAATTATACAGAATTTTACATTACAGATCCAAAATTACGGCATATCCATAAAGCAAAAGTAAGGGATCGGATAGTTCATCATGCCATTTATAGTATTTTATACCCAATTTTTGATAAAAGTTTTATCTATGATTCGTATTCGTGCCGCAATCAAAAAGGGACTCATAAGGCGGTTTTCAGATTAGAAAATTTCTGCAGAAAAATCAGTAGTAATTACAATATAACAGGTTATTATTTAAAATGTGATATCAAAAAATATTTTGACTCCATTGATCATAAAATATTGCTTAAGCTGATTAAAAATAAAGTCAGAAATAAAAACACTCTTTGGCTAATAAAAGAAATTATCTCTAGTTTTAATAAAGATGATTGTAGTGGCAGAGGTTTGCCATTGGGCAATTTAACATCTCAGCTTTTTGCTAATATTTATTTAAACGAATTGGATCAATTTATAAAACATACTCTTAAAATAAAATATTATATTAGGTATTGCGATGACTTTGTGATTTTGGATGATAATCAAAAATATTTAGCAGATCTGGTCAGAGTAATTGATAAATTTTTGCAGACTAGATTAGAATTGTCACTGAATAAAAATAAAATTTTCATAAGAAAAATAAGCCAAGGTATAGATTTTTTAGGTTATGTTATCTTACCTCATTATCGCGTATTGAGAACAAAAACAAAGAAGAGAATGTTTAAAAAATTAGCAGTTAGACATAAAGAGTTTTATTTGGGCCGAAATCCAAGAGAAAGTTTCGAGCAATCAAGGCAGTCATATTTAGGTATGCTAAGTCATTGTCATTCCTATAAATTGCAGGAGGTTTTAAATTTGAAATTTTTTAGGTTTTAAAGTAAACTGGGAATATCAATGAGCAATTATTAATTAACAATTTATGCTAGAATACAACCCAAAACAAATCGAGCCTAAATGGCAAAAAAGCTGGGAAGACAAGGAATTATATCGAGCTGATGATTTTTCCCAAAAAGAAAAATATTATTATTTGATTGAATTTCCTTATCCTTCGGCTGAAGGTTTGCATGTGGGGCATCCGCGTTCTTATACTGCCTTGGATATTTTAGCCCGTAAAAAAAGAATGCAAGGTTTTAATGTTTTATACCCGATTGGCTGGGATGCTTTTGGTTTGCCGGCAGAAAATTATGCCATTAAAACAGGGACTCACCCAAGAGTTAAGACTGAAGAAAATATTCAAAATTTTAAGCGTCAATTAAAAGCACTTGGTTATTCTTTTGATTGGTCCAGGGAAATCAATACTACTGATCCGCAGTATTATAAATGGACTCAGTGGATATTTTTAAAATTGTTTGAAAAAAATTTAGCTTATAAATCCAAAATGGATATTAATTGGTGCGTTTCTTGTAATGTGGGGTTGGCTAATGAAGAGGTGGTTGACGGTAAATGTGAACGTTGTGGCGGTGAGGTTGTCCGTAAAGAAAGAGAGCAGTGGATGTTAAAAATTACCGAATACGCTGATCGCTTACTGGCTGATTTGGATAAAGTTGATTATTGGGAAAAAATAAAAAAGCAGCAGATTGATTGGATTGGTAAATCATATGGCGCCCAAGTGGTTTTTAAAGTTAAATCTTCTACCATGCTTAAAGGGGAGCATATGTATGATTTACCCGTTTATACTACTCGACCAGATACATTATTTGGCGCTACTTATATGGTTGTGGCACCTGAACATGAGTTAATTGAAAAATTTAAGGATCAAATTGATAATTATCAGGAAGTTAAAGATTATATTGAGCAAACCAAACATAAATCAGAACAAGAAAGAACTAATTTGGAAAAGGTTAAAACCGGTGTGGAATTACACGGTTTAAAAGCTATTAATCCGGTTAATGAAGAGGCAATACCTGTTTTTGCGGCTGATTATGTTTTAACTTCTTACGGGACTGGTGCGATTATGGCTGTACCGGCCCATGATCAACGTGATTATGAATTTGCTCATAAATATAATTTACCAGTTAAGGAAGTTATCAGGCCTTATCTTTTGGGTGCACTGGCTGGTTGCGATAAAGCAATTGAAAAAGAGTTTAAAAAATTAGAAATAGCTTATTTTTATCATGAAGAATCAGCTGTTTATTATATTGAAGCTGATTTAAAATTAAAACAGCCCATTTTTCAATTAATAAAAAAATATATTAATTCTAATTATTATGCAGATTTATGGATTAATGGCACTGTCTATATTATTAGCAAGTCTGATATTTTTGATTTGCATGATAAAAAACAATTTAAAAAAGCCCAGGGATTGGTTGGTGCAATGGAAATTCCTCAGGAATATGCGGATTTAAAAAAAATTCAAAAAGAATGGCAGGAATTTATTTTTGATCCGATCTGGGATCAGGTGGCTTTACTCCGGGCTTATGAAGGTGATGGTTTTTTGGTTAATTCGGATTTTTTAAATGGTTTGGCCGTGCAAAAAGCGACTGATAAGATTTGTGATTGGTTGAAAAAACAAGGTTTGGGTTTTCGTACAACCAATTATCATTTGCGTGACTGGGTTTTTTCCCGCCAACGTTATTGGGGAGAGCCGATTCCGATTATTATTTGTCCCAAATGTGGTTATGTGCCGGTACCGGAAAATGATTTGCCAGTTAAATTGCCTGAGATGGAAAATTATCGGACAACTGAAACAGGTGATTCTCCTTTGGCTTTAGCTAAAGACTGGCTGAATGTAGCTTGTCCGCAATGTGGCAGCCGAGCACAAAGAGAAACCGATACCATGCCGCAATGGGCTGGTTCGTCTTGGTATTTTTTGCGTTATATTGATCCGTATAATGACCAGGCTTTGGCTGATAAAGATAAATTAAAATACTGGACACCGGTTGATTGGTATAATGGCGGCATGGAACACACGACCTTGCATTTATTGTATTCAAGATTTTGGCATAAATTTTTATATGATATTGATGTCGTGCCAACACCTGAACCTTATGCCAAAAGAACTTCCCATGGTTTTATTTTGGGCGAAGACGGGGAAAAAATGTCAAAATCCAGAGGCAATGTAATTAATCCGGATGATGTAGTCAGAGAATACGGCGCTGATACTTTTCGGGTTTATATGATGTTTATGGGACCTTTTGAGCAGGCAACCCCCTGGAATACTCAAGGCGTATTGGGTGTTAGAAGATTTATTGAAAAAGTTTGGCAAATTGGCAATAATTTGGATAATAAAAAACGCGGTAATGATGATGATTTGGTTAGGTTAACTCATAAAACAATTCAACAAGTTACGGAACAAACCGAAAGCTTGGATTTGAATACTTGTATTTCAGCTCTAATGATTTTAATCAATAAGTATCAGGAAGAAGGCTGTAATTCTGAAAATTTTGAATTGTTTTTAAAAATCTTTGCACCTTTTGCTCCGCATCTTTGTGAAGAATTGTGGGTGAGTTTAGGCCATCAGGATTCAATTTTTTTAGAAACCTGGCCAGAATATGATAAAAGATTGGTCAAAGAAACTGTTAAAGAACTACCGGTCCAAATCAATGGCAAAGTCAGATCAAAAATTTTTATTGCCGAAGATTTGGATGAAGCAGCAGTCAAAGAAAAAGTTTTGGCTGATGAAAAGATTAAGGAATGGCTGGAGGATAAGCCGATTAAGAAATTTATTTATGTTAAAGATAAAATAATCAATATTGTGATATAATAAAAAATAAGTGCTTAAGAAAAAACATTTTTTTAATAGAGCTTTAAGGATTTTATTGATTACTAACGGATTGATTTTAATCGCCAATGCCATGCTGGGGCCGATTTATGCGCTTTTTGTTGAAAAAATCGGCGGTGATTTGCTTGATGCCAGTTTGACTGTGGCTGTTTTTGCCGTAGCCGCCGGCCTGGCTTCTTTGGTTTCCGGACATTATTCTGACAGAATAAAAGAAAATGAATTAATTATTGTTTTAGGTTATATTTTAATTGGAATTGGTTATTTATTGTATATGTTTGTCAGCTCCATTTGGTTTTTATTTTTGGTTATGGCAATTATTGGTATTGGCGAAGCAATTTATTCACCGGCTTTTGATTCGCTTTATACCAAACATATTGATAACCATCAAGCCGGTTTGGAATGGGGCGCTTGGGAAACCATGAATTATTTTATATATGGGCTGGGAGCGGTAATTGGCGGGTTATTAGTCAGTATTTTTGGTTTTGAATTATTGTTTTTTATTATGATGCTGCTTTGTTTTGGCAGTGCTTTATATATTTATTTATTGCCGCGTAAAATTTTATAAATAAAGTCATGTTTTGGAAATCTCAGCATGGTAATTAATATGGAAATAAAAAATTTATCAGTCAAAACTAATTGTCAGTGTCAGCAGGCTTTAAGCAATGCCTTGCTTTAATTGGTTTGTATTTTTAAAAGTTATTTGTTAAAATGTATAAGTAGACAAATTATTAAATATGACTGATAATTTATCAATAAATTTAATTGGTAAAAAATTTTTGCTGTTTATAATAATTAATATATTTATAAAATTTAAATCTTAATTAATATTTTTATGCCTAATTTATTAAAAAACGTACAATCCTCTTTTAAAGAAACATTTAATGATAAACTGGCGATTGCTTTTATGGCTTTAGTTTTGGTGGTAGCAATTAATCATATTGTTTTTTCTTATTTATTATTTGAAAGGGACCAGGCTAAAGCTTTTACAACTACTGGTGTTTTTTCAACTTTATGGACAACCTTTGGTGATCAAACTATTAATGCCGGGACAAATGATGTTGTTTTGGCTGAGTTTACAGTGCCTGATGCTTGGGCAGAAGACAGTTTGACTTGTAATTATTTATTAAGTGGCAATCCTTGTACTACTTTTATTGATGGAGATGGTAGCGCTACAACGACAGCTGGTTCAGCTGATGATCCGGTTAATAATTTTTTAGAATTTGCCGATTATATACCTAATGCTACGTTTACTACTGCTGATGGAGTTTGTACTGATTCTCTTGATCCTAATGTGGCGCCAGTAACTTGCGTTTATATTGATAGTAGCGACGGTACGGCTTGTGATGGTACAACAACTGACGCGTATTTATTGGGTAATGGTTGCGCAGCTGCTGCTGATAGTTTAGTGTCGAGTCCTACTAGTTTTTATGGAGCTTGGGTGCATGTTGACTCAGTAGGCGGAACCGTTGGCGCTTATGATGATGGCGAAGATATTTATATAATGCAAATGAGAGAAGATCAAGTTTTAGCCCGAGGTAGTTATTGGGAGAATATTTATCCCAATCAAGCCCAGGGTGACGTTGCCGGCAGTTGGCTGGGTTTAGGTAATCCGGGCGGTGAAGGCTTTATTGATTTGGATCCCGGTTATGGTTCTAGTGACGGAGTTTTTCAGGGGAGCCAAGGGAGTCCTCAGGAGCCGGCGGTGATTGATTTGGACGGCGATTCTTTATTTACTAATAACCCGGATGAATTAATTGAAGCTGACGGCAGTGCTACCGCTGGCATTGGCACTGATGATGATAATTTGGATGATGGTGATTCTTTAACATATTTAGCAGTTTCTGATAATGTTTGTGTTAATAGTTTGTGGGCCGGGCCGGTTTCCCCAAATATGATTATTTATGTTGATGGTGACGGGGATTGTGTTCCCAGCAGTACCGATACTTTATTAAGAGATGATACGGGTAATGGCATGACTTATATTGCTAATAATTTTGGCACTTGGCCTTATACCTTTTTTAATGGGGCTAATCTTTTTTTATATTATGATGCCGATTCATCTAATAGTTATACTTATGGAGCCGGTGCTGATGTGACAGAATCTTTATGGCTGGAGATTGATAATGTAAATTATTGGCATCCCAATATAGAGGGTTCTTTGGGGGGATTGTTAGAAGCTGATGGTACAGCCAGTACCGGCGTAGGTACAAATGATGATCCAGTTGCAAGAGGTACTAATTTGGTTAGTCTTTCACCATCTGAGGATGTTTGTGCCAGTCAAGATTTTTCCGGGGGGCTTGAGGATATATATATTGATGGTGATAATGATTGTACTCCTGGCAGTGGTGGTACGGATGTTATTTTGCTTGATGCTTCAAGTGATGGTTTAAATGCCAGTACCGCTTTGGGTGGCACTTGGGCTAATTTGGGTTATTCAGCTACTTATTATGATCATACTCCTTCTAATGGTAGTTATGATTATGGAGCCGGTGCAGCAAGCACTGAATCTTTATGGCTGCCGCTTTGGCCATCAGCAACTTATTCTTCTTCAGCTGATGTCAAGGTGCAGAATATTCCGGGAGGGGTTGCCGGTGATACTTTGCTTGATTTGAGTACTGCTTTAGGACCTAATGGCCAGCCCTTAATTTATGCTGATTCCGATTCTTCCGGCTCTTTAACTTCTAATGATACTGTTTTAGAAGATGTGGGTAATGTGCAAACAGGTCCGGCTGGCGTGCCAAACGGGGTAATTGATAGGCAAAGAGAATCGTTTAATAGAGCAACTTTTTTTAATAATGGTAGCGCGCCTCTTACTGATTTGACCAATATGAGGTTTTATGCCGATGTTTGGTTTTTGGGGAGCGGCGATGGTAACTGTGATTCAAGTGATGTTTTGGTAGGTGGTATTACATCTGATTCGGCTGGTAATTTTTTAACTAATTTTTCTGATATAGGATATCCCAGATTTTACACTGGTTGTTTAGTTGCTGATATTAATCCGGATGCTTATGGCGGTACAGTTAATTTTGGCATTCATCAATTGGTTGATAATAACAGTAATGGATTATATGATAATGGTGATTTCGGCTGGTTTAGCTGGTCAGGTCTTGACGGTCCTACCGATGGATATACCTTAGCGCCTGATACTTTTACTATAAACCCGCTTTATAAAAGAGGTAAAAAAGAAATAGAACCCATTGTAAAAGAAGATGAACCATCAGCGGCGCCAGAGCCGAGTCCGTTTATTGATCTGCCGACAGGCATTGAAGTCGGTGATTTGCTTAAAACTGAAAATGAGCCAACAGTTTATCTGGTTACAGCAGAGAGTAAGTTAAGAATATTTCCCAATGAGGTTATTTATTATAGCTATTATACTGATTTTTCCAATTTAAAAATTGTTAGTCAGGATATTATAAATCAAATTACTTTAGGTAATAATGTAACTTTACGAGCCGGTACATACTTAATGACAACCCCAAGCTCTGAAAAAGTTTATGCTATAGAACCGAGTGGAGTAGCGCGCTGGCTGGAAACCGGAGAAATTGCTGAAAAATTGTATGGGCCTGATTGGCAAGCACGAGTAGTTGATTTGGCGGATATTTTACTGGAAGATTATGTTATTGGTGACAGTATTGACAGTTTAATACATCCAACTGCGACTTTATTGCAATATGCAGGTATGTCTGAAATTTATTATATAGAAGCAGGCAATGCCAGATTGGTTAGCCAGGAAGTTTTTGAAGCGAATAATTTTAGAGACGAATTTGTAGTTAAAAATGTCGATGGCGCTGTATTTGATTATCAAATAGTTTCACCATTAGGCGAATTTGTTGATTTTTTCATGGCACTGGAGCAAGATTATTTTAAACCTTCATTTCAACGTTAGATAAAATTAAATTTTCAAACAATAAAAAGGCTCTCTGTTAGTAGAAGAGCCTTTTTAGTCAAGGTTGTTTTAAATTTTATTAAAATTTGTTAAAATTTTAGTAAGTATAATTAAATATGAATTTTATTAATAAAAACAAAATAAAAAATCTTTCCCAGGGTAAATTGCTTAATATTTTTTTAGCTTTAGTTTTAGTTGTGGCTATTAATCATGTTGTTTTTTCTTACCTTTTAATTAACCGTGAATCAGCCAAAGCCTTTGATACTTTCGGACATGTTCAAGTTGGAACTAATAATTATCAGCAAGCGGGTTTAAAATATTTGGATAAATTGAAACTTTATTCCGAGATTGACCGGGTTAAATTTTCTTTGCTTGATAAAGCCAATAATTATATTTATTTTGCTGTTGAGAATCAAGATAATAAGAGTTTATTGCTTAAATTTAATTTGGAGAATTTTGACAGGCAAGCTGAATTAATTGTGCCTGATTATCAAATCAAAAGCGGGGTTATTGATAATGATAAGCAAAAAATTTATCTGGGCGTTGAAACAAGCAATGAATTGATAACCATTAAAAAAAGAATTATTAAGATAGATTTAAATAATTTTACTATTCAAGATTCTCTTGATTTGCAGTCAGATGATATAATTTCTCAACCTTATTTTGATAAATTAAATCAGTTTGTGTATTATTGGGATTCTGACGGCACAGGAACCAGGTTGCTGAAAATAAACGTATCTGCTGATAATTTTCAAAGGGAAAAATTAATTAAAATCGGCAGTGATAATAAAGCTTTAAACTATGCGCATAGCTTGGTTTTATCAGCACAGCCAAATCAAGGTTTTATTTATTTAGCTAATCAAAATAAAATAGCCATTGTTGATTTGGCCGAGTTTGAATTAGCTCAATTTGTTGAGCCAAACGATCACTTTGTTTATAAATTATTGGGTGTTGATCATGAATTGGGCCATCTTTATTATTCGACTAAATATGCTTATAAATATACTCAGTTAAGAAGACTTGATTTGCATACTTTAAGTTTTGATAGTGATATTTTAAATTTAAACACAATTTCAAATTGTCAGACTATGGTAACTGATTTTAGTGAACCGCTTAAGCATTATGGTTATATCATAACTTCGACCGGTTCTATTACATCAACTGATTTGCAAAATAAAGAAGAAGATGAGTTTTCAATTTTTCATGTTTCGGTAGCAGCTCAAGCGCCTTTAGAGATAATCAAAATAAATTTAACTGATTTTAGCAGGCAAGAACAAATTTCTTTATATAATGATTCAAAAAAATTAAAATCAGTCATGCCTGATTTTGCCAATGATTTACTTTATTTAACAACTATTGGCAATGATAGTTATATTAATAAAATTAATATTGACAGCAGTGTTGATTTAAGCCAATTAGAGGTTATTAAATTACCAGGTGGTGAAAAAAATATTAGCAGCGGTATAGTTGATCCTTCTTTGGGGTATGCTTATTTCAGTGTTCAGGAAAATATCAATGAACCAAGAAAAATTATTAAAGTAGATTTAAAAACTTTTGAGCGTGTTGATTCATTGGAACTAGCCGGCAATGAAAAAGAAATTTTTACCGCTTTTGGGGATCCGCTTAGTCATTTGGGCTATTTTGTAACTGATCAAGGAACGGTTATTCGTATTAATTTATTAAAGTTTGAAAAAACCGACAGCTTAAATATCGGTTTAAATAATTTGGTTACCAGCAGGGTTGATTTGAAAAATGGTTTGGCTTATTTTGGCAATAGTTACGGCAGTTTGGCCCAAATCAGTATTTTGCCCGATGATTTCAGATCTTTAGGCAGCATT
>CAZHFK010000004.1:0-34550 GCA_964531215.1 uncultured Gammaproteobacteria bacterium
TATTGTTGATATCATACATGCCCAAGACTCCTTTACCTGCTTTTTCGCTTGATTCGGGCAGGATTTCAATTACCTGCGTTTCCAGCAAGGCCTTAACCTGTTCCTGATACTGTTTTTTTAATTCAAAAAGATTCTCCAGGCGTTCCTGGGTTTCGCTTAGTTTTGGCTGTTCAGGTTTTTTGTACTCAAATTTGGGTAATTCCATATTTATTTAAATTATTTGACAATTAGGTAATTGGGTTAATTAAACTTTGGGCGAAAATGCCCTTTCAAGAACTGACAGGCTTTAGCCTTTTAAATTAAAATCCTAAAGATTGAAATCCGCAAAAAACCAATTTTTTATTTGAAACTTATTAACAAATAAAAATAACAAAAAAATAATCTCGGATATGTTTATTGTTAAAATTTATCAATTTATTAATCGTTAATTTCACTTTCAATTTCTGTTTCGGCTTTCGATTTATCTTTAATCTCAGCTCTAACTCTTGATTCTATTTTTTGCAAAGCTGACTGCCCCTCTGAAGTAGTATGATACCAGCTATTACTTTCACTAAAAAGCTGTTCACTTTCGGCGGACAATTTGGCTGGATCATTTTCTTCTAACATAATTTTAACAAATAGATCTGTCGCAGAAGACTGATCTTTAATTGGCAATATCTTAACTAATACACTTTTAACCTCTTTTTTATCCAAACCAATACTTACCAAAGATTTTAAATCTGATTCTTTTATCTTATCAGCTGATTTTATCTTGCTAAAAAATTCTTTAATTTTATTTTTATTAGCAACCAGAGTTTGGGTCAATGCTTCTGATTTTTTTTGAAAATAATTACGTGATTCTACCATAGCTTTATCCTTTATCTTGGCATTAACTTCAGACTCAGCCAAATCCTCTTTATTTTCCCTTTTTTCTCTTTTTTCTCCAGCTTCCGGGGTCTCGGCAAAAATAAAAGACAAAGACTGACCTTCTTTACTGGCTGTAATGCCAATATCCGCAACTTCTTCTACCTTATAACCCAATTCGCTCAAAGTTTTTTTAATTTTATCTTGACTATCAGCTGTAATTAAAAAATATTCACCTTTTTTAGGAAACCCTTCCAAATCCATATTTTTAGCACTAACTTCCATTATATCCTCGGGATTTTCAGAAAATAAATCGGCTATTTCAGTCTTATCATTATTTTCTAAATAATCTTCAACTAATTCAAATTTGCTTACTTCCAACTGATCACCGGTCATTGAATTAGCAACCTTGACTTCCTGACCAGGCAAGCCCGTCTCATAAGTCTTAATACTCGGTTCTTTCTTCTTATTTAATTTTTCATTAACCTGTTCTGGCATAATTTCATAATTAATTATTAATTAATAGCTGCTTTTATAAATGCGCCAAATAACGGATGAGGCTTTAATGGCCTTGATTTAAATTCCGGATGAAACTGGGTGCCGATAAAAAATTTATGTTCAGGAATTTCAATAATTTCCACTAAGTTATTATCCGGTGATAATCCGGCCAAAAGCAAACCTTTTTCTGTCATTTTGGCACGATAAGCATTATTAAATTCATAACGGTGACGATGTCGTTCCGATATCTCTTTTTGACCGTAAGCTTCAAAAGCTTTTGACTTTTCATTTAAAACACAAGGATAAGCACCCAATCTCATTGTTCCCCCCATATCTTTATCGGCAATTTTCTTTTTCTGATCAGGCATTATATGAATAACCGGATTTTTACAATTGGGGTTAACCTCTTCTGAATTAACATCCTCTATTCCCACAACATTACGGGCAAATTCTATAGTTGCCAATTGCATACCATAACATAAACCCAAATAAGGTATATTATTTTCCCGGCAATATTGAATGGCCGTTATTTTACCTTCCACACCCCGGCTACCGAAACCGCCTGGTACAATTATGCCATTAAATTCCTTTAATTCTTCTATCTTTTCGGGATTTTTTTCGTATTCTTCGGTGTTAAGCCAAGTTAATTCCGGTAAAACATCATTGGCCCAGCAAGCATGTTTTATAGCTTCAATCACTGAAATATATGAATCAGCCAAAGTAAAATCACCTGTTGCAAAATATTTACCGGCAATACCGATTTTAACCTTTTTATCTAATTTTTCAATTTTATTAAGTAAATCACGCCAATCCTGGAGATCTTTTTGCTGAGGTTTTAAATTAAATGATTGTAAAATTTTATCTCCCAAACCTTGGTCATCAAAATTAATCGGAATTTTATAAATATTATCAACATCAGGCGCTGAAATGGCATTATCTTTGGGAATATTACAAAAAGTTGCCAATTTTTTACGCCTAATTTCATCAATCGGCTTAGCTGAACGACATAATATAAAACTTGGGAAAATACCGGTTGAATTTAATGTTCTAACCGCATTTTGGGTCGGTTTGGTTTTCATTTCACCTACTTTTGAAGGTATTGGTAAATAACTGACCATAACAGTCATCACATCGTCAGGCACTTCTGTTTTTAAAATACGAATCGCTTCTAAAAACAAAATGTTCTGATACTCACCAACAGTACCGCCGACTTCAATAATTGTAAAATCAGCTTCAGCCAAATCAGCTGCTTTTTTAATTCGGTCAATTACTTCTTCCGGTACATGAGGTACCACTTCTACACATTTACCGCCGTATTCCAAATTCCTTTCTCTTTGAATTACACTTAAATAAACCCGACCGGTTGTCATGTAATTAGGCGAATTAATGTCCTGATCCAAAAATCTTTCATAATTACCAATATCCTGATCGGTTTCATCACCATCATCAGTTACAAATACTTCGCCATGCTCTGTCGGGTTCATAGTCCCGGCATCAACATTAATATAAGGATCGATTTTAATAGCTGTAACATTATAACCCTTTGATTGCAAAATTTTACCAATAGAAGCGCTGGCCACACCTTTGCCAACTCCCGACATTACACCGCCAACCACAAAAATAAATTTTGAAGACATATGTATTTGTATATTAGTTTATTAGTATATTGTTTAAATCAAAAAAGAGAGCTGTTGCTCCCTTTTTTATATTTAAGTTTCTCGTTCAATGGTTAAACCTATATTAGCTGAGACATCGTCGCTAAAAATAATATTAATATCATAATAACCAAGCTGCTTGATTGGCTGATCCAATTTAATAAACTCTGCAGGAATATCATAATTGCGATTTTTTAATTCTTGGGCAATATCAGCTTCTTTAATGGCAGCAAAAAGTGTTTTTTTATCATCAGCTTTAGCTTTAATGATAATTTTCAAATTATTAATTTTTTTTGCTAATTCCTTATATTGCTTTACTTTATTGGCTGTTTTTTTCTGTTGTTTCTGTTTTTTAAACTCAAGCTGGTTGATAACTGATTCAGTGGCAACTTTTACCAAACCTTGTGGTAATAAAAAATTACGAGCATAACCATCAGCCACTTCTTTAATTTCACCTGTTTGTCCTAAATTAGGCACTTTTTTTAATAAAACTACTTTCATAAATAAAAAAATTAAGCTATTAATCTTAATTCCCCCTTTAATATATTTTACATAAAAAAAAATGTATTGGCAAATTCTTGATAATTGCTAATTTCAAATTAACAATTTCCAATTATTTGCCAAATAAGCGACTTAAAAAACCGCCTTTTTCTTCTTCTTGCTCACTACTCCCAGCTCTTGCTTCTTGCATTATTAAATTATAAATCCTTTGGGCTTCTTGCTTAACCAAATCCGAATCATAATCACCCGAATGAGCTTTTTGGCCTTGATAAGAAGCTTGCTTTTGATCAATATGCAAACTTAAAATTAACGGATCTTCAGAATTAATATACATATGAAACCGCGGATAAAAACCTGACTGGCCTAAACGACGAGAATAACTGCGTTGCTCAGCTCTGGGATCACGCACTAAGCCATAACCGCAACGGCGAATTAATTGATCAGTCGGTATATTGAATTTTTGTTTAAAATTAAGGTTCATAATTCTTTTTTTATATCTTGCCAATTAACATTACTAATTTCTTCTATTTCTTTAATTACATAAAACAAAACATCTTTTCTTATTTTTACTGGCACTGTCACAGACTTATCATTTGCCGGCCAAATTATTTTATAATGACTACCATCACCACCCTTTTTATCTATAATAAAACCGAGTCGCTTTAACGCCTTGGTAAATTTTCTACGCTTAATTTCTCCTGGCAATTCGCTAAGCGAGGGCATAAGCTTCTTGATTGGCATTAACTTTATGCAATCCAGCTTTATTAGCAAATGAAGAAGGAATCTCAAAAGAGGTTAAAATCGCATCTTTGATCTTTTTATCTAATTCTTTTTCATTTTCTGCAGAGGTAATAATTGAACCATACTTGAAATTTGTACTAACAGCAATTACTTCGTCGTCTTTTCTTTCAAATTTAAAATTAATCGGTTCATAAATACGAAAATAATGCTCCAATTCATAAAGACCACTGGGCACATATTCTTTTCCCCACAATTTCTTCAATAAAATATCTTTCATTTTTCTTGTAAATGACATGATAATCAAAGTTAACACAATTTAACTATATATGTCAATTATATCATATTATTAAAAAAATATAACGTTAGGAATGACAATGTGGGACGAGGATAGATTGTTCTTTAAGTATATTAAGATTCATATTACTTCTCTTTTTCAAATTTCACTTTAAAAATCGGCATATATTTATTCCCCCATTCATCAGTAATCTCCACTGTTTCGCCTTTCATTAATTTATTAAAAGCCAAATCACTAATCATTTCGTTATCAGTATCTATATCCAGTTTCAAATCTTCCAATTTTTCAAAATCTTTAACCATTGACTGCTTGATAACATTTTCTATTTCTTTTTTTTGCTGTTTTAATGATTCCAATTCATCCTTAATTTCCTGATATTCCTGATTATTGGTTAGTTCATCTTTATAAGCCTGACGAATTGCTTTTTGTTCTTCTTTAAATTGATTTATACGATCATAAATTTCCTGTATTTTTGACATGCTTTTCTAAATTAATCATTAAGATTAATTTATTATACACAAAATTATCAAACAGCTCAATTGTTGATAAATTATAAAGTTGTTATTGGTCTGGCTTGAACTATATAAAAATCCCAATTTTTAAACTTTTGAGTCATAGCCCATTCAATATCACATAACAGTCGTTATGTCATCCTGAATATATGAAGGATCTACGACCCCATTTAGACGAGAATCATTTATAATCTCTACCGGACATAACGACCTTATTTAATTATATCATCGTAAAAATCGCGAAAATCAGGATTCATTGATTGTATTAAAGCTATTTTCTTTTTTCTTATCCATCCCTTTATCTGTTTTTCTCTGGCAATAGCTTGATTTATATTGTTATATTCTTCAAAATAAACTAATTTAGTGACATTATATTTTTTAGTAAATCCCTCAATTAATTTATTCTTATGTTGATATACACGACCAACTAAATCGCTTGTCACTCCAGTATAATTCACTGTGTTATAATTATTCATCATAATATATATCCAATAAGAATTCATAATATTAATATCTAAGAAAAACATAATGTCTATCAAATATTCAAGTATTAAAAAAATGAGTAATTGTAGATCCTTCGACACGCTCAGGATGACATTATGTTTTTTAAAGTGTTGTTATTGGTCTGGCTTGAACTATATAAAAATCCCAATTTTTAAACTTTTGAGTCATAGCCCATTCAATATCACAAGGATGGCCGTAGTGTTTTTCAATCTTCTGACATATTTTACCCAAATCAACAATCTGTTCATCGGTTAATTTTTGTTTTTCCCTATCTTCTGAATCAATAGTAATCCAGTGATTGCCACCGTTTTCTGTATTATCACGAACAATTTTTTTATCCTGTTTGGAAATATTAATATCAATTATTTCCCAGTCATCTTTATTAATCACATAAGAATCAGGCGTAATCTGACCACCAACAATAGCCTCACCCAAACCATAACCGGCTTCAATTATCATTTGATTATTATCTTTAGTTACCGGATGAACTGTAAAGGTAATGCCTGAAATATCAGATTCAATCATGACTTGAATAACCACTGCGACTGAAACCTTAATTTCTCGCATACCTTTTTCCATCCGATAAACAATGGCTCTCGGCGTAAAAAGTGAGGACCAACATTTTTTAATATTACCAATCAAATGATCTTGGTCAGTATTTAAATACGACTCCAATTCTCCTGCCCAGGAAGCAGTAGATGAATCTTCAGCCGTCGCACTGGAACGTACTGCAACCCAACGTACATCTCCGCCAGAGGCGGATAATTTTTTAAACTCTGCCATTATTTCTGTCTGCAAATCCTCTGGAAACTTAGCATCATGGATTAAATCAGCAATAGTACGTGAAGCCTCGTCAACAGAATTTACATCTTCATAATTAACTTTATTTAACTGCGCTTCAATTTCCTGAACTAAATCAGTTTCCGCTAAAAACTGATCAAAAGCTGAAGCAGTAACCACAAATCCGGGCGGCACAGGAATACCGGCCTGAGTCATTTCACCCAAAGAAGCGCCTTTACCGCCGGCGAGATGAGTGTCGGTTTTATTTAGTTGTGTGAAATTTTTGATAAAGTCTGACATATAAGTTCATTATACTAATATATTGAGTTTAATATAATTTATTAAAATTAGCAACCAATTATTCAATTTTATCGCCTAAAATTAGCCTAAAAAACAAAATTGAACAAAAAAACTATTGACAAATATTTACTCTTGTGATAAGTTATTATAATCTTTAAATATAAACAAAGGAGGTGTTCTTTGTAATCAATAAATATTTAATGGGTAAAGAAACAAGTTAGCTTGCGTTTTAATGTAAGCTTGGGAAAAATCAAACACAAAAGGAAAGAAAGGAGAGAAAACATGAAGAAAAAAAGGCTTTCCCTGATGGCAATGGTATTGGGCATAATCATGACCATGGCAATCGGCTGCGGCACGGCAGAAGACGGCTACAACAACGTTCCCCAAAACCCGATCGTAGGTCCCGAAGAAATCGGCGAAAACCCGGCCCCGAATCCCAGCGACACTGAAAACGTGAGCGTGGCCATTGAGTTCACGGACGAATACCTGTCCACCAACACCGAACTGGCCGAATGGATGGCACTCAAGGAAGCTGAGCAGACCTGCGAAGAAAGCGGGAATATCTGTCCCCAGCTCGTCACGGGCGCCCCGCCTGTCCAGATCTTCGGTACCCTGGTCTCGCAGGATGCCTGGGAAGACGATACTCGCTGGAATCCATGGGATACGACCCAGGCCAACGTGAGAGACGTCTCCGCCTTTGTCAGTGGCAACGTGTTGACCATGTCGTTTACCGTACCCGTGGGACGTTATTACCATCTGGGCTACATAGTCCAAGGCGTGATGATGTTCCACAATATCTCGGTCAACGGTACGACCATTAACAGCTTCTGCACGCTGGGCGACCCGGTAGATTATTGGACTTGGGGCGTCGCGGCCTTTAAGGTCAATCGCCTCAGTGACGGCTCGATCGTGGTTGAGGAGAGCGAATTCTGCAGCGAAACCGGCTATAACGCGCTCTGGACATTGAGCGGCGTGTCCCAGGACAACCCGCTATACAGCGACAGTCCCTCGGTATTGCCCTACGATGACGGTGCTGACGGAGACGACGAAGGCCCGATCATGATGTCCAGTAACCTGATCTACAATTCAACGCCGGTAGAAATAACCAACTTCAACGCGGCCAGTGCGAGATACGAAGCAGACTTCTATTTGCTCGAGGGCATGGCCAGCCGGTTTGCCTGCTATCATCCGGGACGTGAAGTCACTGGCAGCGCCGACGTACCCTGCGCCGACCAGAAACTGACTCTGACACCTCTGCCGTCAGGAACCGCCGGAGCCTCGCAGGAACTGCGACATGCGGAAAACTTCCAGACCACATTGCCGGCATACTACGAGTTCACCCTAAACGGCATCACCAGCGGTGTGCTCGACCAGGACGCCAATAACCGCGATACCGTCCTCGGTATCTAAACCGTTTTTCTTTACCCAAAAGCCCTGTACCATTCGGTACAGGGCTTTTTACATATTTAAAATTAAAATTTATTCTTGATTATCCATTAAAACTTCTAGAGCTTTATCCATTTGCGGATCCAAATCTTGATTAAAATCTTCAACTGTTAATTCCACTTCTATATCCGGCTCTACACCGTCGCCTTCAATTGTATTTTCATTGGGTGTTAGCCATTCAGCTACTGTTAATTTAATTGAAGAGCCGTCTTTTAAAGGAAATAATGTCTGCACAGAACCTTTACCAAAAGTGGTTTCACCAATTAACGTTGCCAAACCATAATCTTTTAAAGCACCGGCTACAATCTCCGAACCGGAAGCACTGCCTTCGTTAATTAAAACTACCGTAGGAAAATCCTTAAGCCTGGCGCGACCATTAACCTTATGGGGTTTTAATTTTCCATCGGCTGATTTTTCATAAACAACTACCTTATCCTCCACCCATTCAGCAGCGACATTAATTGCCGTATCTAAAAATCCACCCGGATTATTGCGTAAATCCAAAATAATACCACGAGGATTTTTACTGATACTTTCCAAAACCGCCTGATTAAAATCATCTTTCGTATCTTCATTAAAATAACGAATTTCCAAATGAACTATATTATTTTCTAATAATTCCCATTTAACACTTTGAATATCAATAGTTTGCCTGGTAATCTTAATTTCCTTGAAATCATCCAAACTATCGCGACCGATTGTCAAAAAAACATCGGTACCTTTATGGCCTCTGATTTTTTTAACGGCATAATCCAAACTAATCCCGGTCGTATCCATACCGTCAATGGCAAACACTTTATCACCACTTCGCAATCCGGCTTTTTGGGCCGGCGAATCAGGTAAAGGCGCGACAATGGTTAAACGATCATTTTTTATAGCTATTTCAGCGCCAATCCCTTCAAAAGTACCGGCTAATTCGTCATTAAAATCTTTAGTTGTTTCCGGATCAAAAAATACCGAATGAGGATCAGCCAACGAAGCCACGCTGCCCGCCATTGAACCGTATAATAATTCTGTTTCATTGACCGGTTGATGGACATAATTATCTTCAATAATCTCCCAAACATCCCAAAAAAGTTCAAAATTAAGATCTTTTGATAAAAATTCCGGTTTTCCTCCTTTATTATAAACTGAACCATGCTCATCATTTTTATAAACTATTTCTGGTTCACTGGTCTGGCGACCAATTAAAATTCCTAGAATAAAAACAATAAAAACAATCAATAAAATAGCGTACTGCTTTACAAACTGTTTAAAAACACTATCCGATTGATTTTTTGATTTAAATAATCTTGGTTTAGGCATAAAATAAGTTAAAAATTATATCTATATTTTAACAAAATAAAATTAATCTGGCAAAATTTAAGACTTGATTATTTTTCTAAAATCTACTAAAATAAAAACATAAATTTTATAAAATTATGGAAAAATATATTATTAATGGCAATAATCAGCTATCAGGTGAAATCAAAGTTGCCGGTGCGAAAAATTTAGCTCTAAAAATATTTCCGGCAACAATTTTATCAGAACAAACTTGCCTAATAAAAAATGTACCGGAAATCGAAGACACGCTCCGTCTTTCGGAAATCATGGAAGATTTAGGTGTTAAGATTAAAAAAAATAATCCCGGTCAATATACCGTTGAAACTAAAGATATTACCAAAACAGAATTAAATAATGAATTGGTTAAAAAATTACGCGCCTCAATTATGCTGGCCGGACCTATGCTGGCTCGCTTTGGCCGGGTTACCTTGGCTCATCCGGGTGGCTGTATAATCGGCAAAAGGCCGATTGATCTTTTTCTTGAAGGGTTTCAAAAGCTAGGTGCTCAAATGATTGATAATGGCGAAACTTATACTTTAAAAGCTGATAAATTACTCGGTAATAAAATCATCCTGCCCCAAGTCAGTGTCACTGTTACTGAAAATTTAATGATGGCTGCGACTTTGGCTCAAGGCACCACTCAAATCAAAAATGCTGCCATGGAACCCGAAATTAAAGCTTTGGCTGATTATTTAAACCAACAAGGCGCCCAAATTACAGGTGCCGGTACTCCGGAAATAACTATTGAAGGCGTTGAAAAATTAAATGCCGGCGAATTTGAAATTATTCCTGACCGTATAGAAACAGGCACTTTTACTATTTTAGGCTTAATTACCAATAGCAATATTAAAATAACCGATTGCCAGCCCGAACATATTGAAAATCTGCTTTATTCTCTAAAAAAAGCCAATGCTCAATTGGAAATCGGCACTGACTATATTATTACAAAACCCTCAAAATTAACCTCTACCAATATTATAACCCATGAATACCCCGGATTCCCCACTGATTTACAAGCACCGTTTACTGTTTTAATGACCCAGGCCAAAGGTTTAAGCCTGATTCATGAAACAATTTTTGACGGCCGGCTTTTTTATACTGATATCCTCAACCAAATGGGGGCCAATATAATTATGTGTGATCCACACCGAGTAGTTGTCCAGGGCCCGACTCAATTATATGGCCGGAACGTAGTCAGTCCTGATTTAAGAGCCGGCATGGCTTTGGTTTTAGCTGCTTTATCCGCTAAAGGCACTTCTGTAATCGAAAACATTTATCAAATTAATCGCGGCTACGAAAATCTTATTGAAAGATTACAAAAACTTAGTGCCGATATTAAACAAATTAAACAATAATTATGAATCTGAAACAAAGAAGAATCATCATGATCGGTTTTATCTTGGCTTTTTTTATTTTAGCGCCAATTTTAATTTTTTATGCTTCTGGTTATCGTTTTGATCTTAAAAGAAAAAAAGTTTTAAGAACCGGGACTTTAATGGTAGAAGCCAAAGATATTAAAGATGCTCAACTTTATATTAATGGCCAACTGCACGAAGAACCGTTTGATAAAAAAATATTCATTTATAATCTTTTACCCGGCGAATATAATATTAAATTGGACAAAGAAGGCTATCATGCCTGGTCCAAAAAAATCATTATAAATAGCGGGCTAACCACTTTTGCCAAGGATATTATCCTCTTTCAAGATAATATCCCGTTACAAATTATTGACGGACAAATTAGTGATTTTAAAATTTCACCTGATTGGCAAAAAATTGTTTATATTATCCAAAAACAGCCCTTTTCAGAATTATATGTTTATGACCTAAATACAAAAAATAACACCTTACTTTATCGTGTTTCACAAATTGACAAAATGAAATTAAGCTGGGCAGCCAGCAGTAAAAAAATATTATTTAATTTTAATGACAATTATTTGGTTTTTGATGTTAATAATACAAATCAAGCCAAAGATTTAAAACAGCTACTTGATTTCCAGCCTCAAAAAATAAAATGGGACATCTCAAGCGACAATTTGCTTTATGCTAATAAGCAAAAATCCATTTGGCAGATTGATTTGGTCAGTCAAACCAGTCAGCTATTATTTGAAACGGAAAAAAATATAAATTTTGAATTTTTTATTGAATCAAATGATATTTTTTATATTCAGCGAGAAGATAATCGTGATATTTTGTTTAAATATAATTTAAATTCTAACACCACTAAAAAAATTACCGGACTTAACAGGTCTGATAATTATGAATTTATTGCCAGTAGTAATAATTTCATTGGTTTACTGGATTTGGATTTGCAAAAATTATTTTTAATTCAAAAAGTTATATCTGACTTGGAAACCAATATCAGCAGCCAAGACCCGATTCAAGAATTTGATGCCAAAAATGCCATATGGGATCCCAGGGAAAAACAACTTCTAATTTATAATGATTTTGAAATTACCACTTATAATGCCAAAACAAACGAAAAAACATTTATCAACCGTTACGGGCAAGAAATAAAGAAAGCTGACTGGTATCCAAACTTGAATTACATAGTAATTTTATTTGAAACTAAAACAGAAATAATTGACTTGATTTTAGGTAATGGTGTGAGAAATTCCATACAATTAGTCGAATTTGATGACCTTAATGATTTTTATCTGGACAAAAAAGGGGAAAATATTTATTTTAACGGCCAAATCGGCAAACAGCAAGGAATTTATCGTTTGGAAATAAAATAATATAAGTAATAAAAAATCGCTTCAATAAGCGATTTTTTATTTTATTTAATTTTATATCTTAAATATTTTGTTTTTGCGCCATTTTTAAATTAGCTTGTAATAAAATTGAAAAAGTATCAAGATCAAACCAATCTTTTTTCAAAATATTATAGCCTAATTGATTTCTTTTCAAATAATAATTATTAACATCAGTAATTTCCAGTTCACCTCGAAAAGACGGCTGTAAATCATCGATAATTTGCCAAATTTGATTATCATACAGATATAAACCGGTAACAGCCAGATTTGACTGAGGTGAAACCGGTTTTTCTTCAAAATCAATTATTTTATTATCTTTAATAACCGCTATATCGAATTTTTCCGGCTGATCCACTTCTTTAAGAAAAATCCTGGCACCTTGATTTTGCTTTTCAAAGTTTGAAATTATTTCAGTAATATCATCTTCTATAATATTATCGCCCAGAACAGCCACAATTTTCTCGCCTTTGGTTAATTTTTTACAAGTTCGCAAAGCATCAGCAATACCAGCGGCTTGTTTTTGCACTACAAAATTAAAATTAATATTGACAAATTGACCATTACTGGTTAAAAGCTGTTTAAAAGAATCCAAATGCTCTTTACCGGAAACAATAATAATATCTTTCAAACCGGCTTTAATTAAACTATTTAAAGGATAATAAATCATTGGTTTATTATAAACCAATAATAAATGTTTATTAACTACTTTGGTAACCGGATAAAGCCTGGTACCGGCTCCCCCGGCTAAAATTATTCCTTTCATAATAATAAAAAAACTGTTTTTAGATAATTAATTTATCCTGAAGTTTATTTTTAGCTAAATTTTGCGCCTCCAAGAGACTGTCAAACGTACCCGCATCAATCCAATCACCTTTAACCATGGCCACGTCTAATTCGCCTTTTTGCAAATACCAGTTTTGAATATCAGTTATTTCCAACTCACCTCTATCACTCGGTTGTAAATTTTTAGCGGCTTGAACAACACGCCGATCAAAAATATAAAGCCCGGTTAAAGCATAATCACTCATCCATTCCTGTGGTTTTTCCTTGATTTCAACTGCTTTCATATTTTCATTAAATTTTACTACACCAAATCTTTCCGGATCATGAACTTTTTTAACAAAAACTTTACCACCCTTTTGAAAATTTTTAATCTCATCTGTAAAATCGTCTTCAAAAATATTATCACCCAAAATCATGGTCACATCTTCTTCATCAATAAAATTTTCACCAATAATAAAAGCTTCGGCCAAACCGCCTGGCTTATCCTGGATCTCATAAGTAAATTTGACACCGAATTCTTTCCCACTCCCCAGTAAATTCAAATAATCCCCGGCGCGCTCAGGTGAAACAATAATTAAAATTTCCTTAATACCGGCCTTAATTAAAGTATTTAAAGGATAATAAATCATCGGTCTATTATAAACCGGCAATAATTGTTTGCTTGTTACTTTGGTGCAAGGTCGCAGTCTGGTAGCAGCACCTCCTGATAAAATAATTCCTCTCATAAATTTGGCTTATAGCTTATAGCAAATAGCCAATAGTATCAACTATTAACCATATGCCATTAGCTATTTATCATTTGCCAAATACTCAGCTAATGCTTCTTGCCAATTCCTTAATTGCGGTAGTTTAGTATTTATTAAAGCTGAATAAGCCGGACGCTGGGCCGGTCGAGGAAATTCTTTTGTTGAGCAAGGCTGTAAATCAATTTTAATTTCAGCCAATTCAAAAATTTTCTGAGCAAAATCATGCCAAGAAATCCCGCCGGTTTTTGTTTCATTTGTTACATGATAACTGCCAAAATCCAAATTATTATCTAAAATATATCTAATTTGCTCAGCCAAGTCAATTGTCCGGGTCGGTTTGCCAAACTGATCATTAACTACTTTTAAACTATCTTTTTCCTGAGCTAATTTTAACATGGTTTCTACAAAATTATTACCTTTTTTACCATACAGCCAAGAAGTCCGAATTAAATAATAGTTATCGGCTTTTTCCTTTAAAAACAACTCGCCTTTTAATTTTGACCGGCCATAAATATTTAAAGGATCAATTGCCTGAGAATCTTCAGTATAGCCTTGTTTATTCTGACCATTAAAAACATAATCAGTGGAAATATGCATTAAAGTCGTGTCCATTTCTTTTGTTATTTCTGCCAAATAACCGACTGCCAAACCATTAACTTGCATGGCCAAATCCTGATTTGTTTCACAGCCGTCAACATCAGTATAAGCAGCGCAATTAATAATAATATCCGGTTTTAAATTTTTAATTTTAGAATTAACCTGATTTTGATCAGTAATATCTATTTCCGGCTGGTCCCATAAAATCAAATTAAAATCAGCCAAGATTGTGCGTAAATCCTGGCCTAACATACCCTGGGCACCTAAAATTAAAATTTTTTTATTCATATATTGTATTTTAAAATAAACTTTAAATTTAAGCAAATCAAAAGCCCTTTGTTTTTCCATTGTTTATGATACAATGTTTAACAAAGGGCTTTAATAAAGGCTTCAACACTGAAAGGATCTTCTCCGTCATCTTCCTCATTAGAAGAATGAGCCATTCGTTCCTTAACATTAAGGACGATTTGCAGGTTGATGATCGAAGACCAATCATACTGAGGAAAAGATTGCTGCGCTTCCAAGGCATAAATCCGAGCAAAAAGGATAATCTCCTTTTGCCGAGACAGATTTGCCTCTTCTTCGTAGAGTTTGGCCAAAATACCATTGACTATTGGCAGTTTAGCCGGATCCTGATTCAGCAGCCAATTAACTACGTCCGTAAAAGACTGTTGCTCTCTTCTTAAAGAAAAATCGGCAACAAGCTCTTCAAACTTAGACTCGTCAAATTTGTTGTTTAGCTGCTTGATATTGTTGATAAAGTACTGCTCTTCAAACTCGTCACTAAATATGTGTGCCAATTTCATCACCTCCTTTTTTGTTTTCTTATGTTTAAGAATATCGTAAAAACAACTTTTTGTCAACAAAAACTATTGACATATTTTAAAAAAAATGATATAATTATATTATAAATACAATAATTTTAATTAAATTTTTATTCTTAATTTTAATAAATATGAACTTTGAATCTATGCCAAACAATCAACCTCAAAATCCCTCTGACGAGGGCATTGAATTACCGCCAGAAGCCTTATCTGGCGAACCCGGTGATAAAATACCGGGTCTGGAAACTGAAGAAACAAAAGAAAGTGTAACCGGAGAAACAATGGAAGCTATGCAAAAATTCATTAACTGGGAAAAAGACATTGAAGAATTATCGCCAGAAGATATGCCTGAATTTATCAGCAAACTAGGCCAAGAAATGCAAAATGATAAATTGCTTAAAACCTATCCGGATCTCAGATTTAAGTATCTGGATGTTAGAGCTAAAGCTTTGCAAAAAGCCGGTCATCTTACTTTGGATATATTAAGCAAACCAGACGAAAAGCCAATTGATAATGTTTTAAGAGAAATGAAAAAAGCCAAAGAAGCTAAAAGCGAAAAAGTTAAAAAATATATTTATGAAAAAAATGATGATGATTTAAATGCTATCATTAATAGTTACAAAGAACAATTAGCCAGTCCCGATATTTTAGCGGCTCAAAAAGAAAAAATCCAAAGTGATTTAAAAGATGCCCAAGAATTAAAAGATACTGTTGAACAATTAAAAAATAACACGATACAATAAAAAAGAAGAGATCCATCAAAGGGTCTCTTTTTTTATTTCTGATTTTTTATGTTTTAATTTACGCAGTTTCTCGTGATGATAATATAAATACAATAACCAAGTTGCAATTATAATACCGATAGAATCAATTAAAACATCTTTATAATTACCCACTCTGCCCTGCACCAATGTCTGATGATATTCATCAGATATAGCATATAAAACAGCAAAAACAAAAGCCCAAAATAAATCCCAATAAACATACCTTTTTTCAGTATATTTAAGAATCCTAAAAATCAAAAAAGTCAAAACACCAAACTCAAAAATATGGGCAAATTTTCTAATAATCCAACCCCATTCATCGGTTGCGGATAAAAAAGTCAATGGTTGAGAAGACAAATAATAAATAGCCCCTGCCCAAATAATCAATAATAACCATTTTTCAAATTTTTGAAACTTTTTATTGGCTAAAATTAATTGCGCTTCTTCATGCTCAATTATCTTTTTAATTTTTGGCTTAATTTTTTCAAATTTCATCGCTCTTGATATTGTTTTTTATAATATTCCTGGTATTGGCCTGATTTAACCCTTTGCCACCAGTCTTGATTATTTTTATACCAATCAATTGTTTCTTTTAAGCCGGTTTGGAAATCAATCTTAGGCTGCCAACCGAGCTCATTTTTTGCTTTTGTAAAATCAATTGAATAACGCAAATCATGGCCTGGTCGGTCTTTAACATATTCAATCATTTCTTCACCTTTATCCATTAATTTTAAAATTTTTTTAGTCAGCTCAATATTTGTCATTTGCCTATTCCCTCCCAGACAATAAGTTTCACCGATCTTTCCGTTTTTAATAATCAAATCAACTCCCTTATTATGATCATCTACATGAATCCAATCCCTGATATTTTCCCCTTCTCCGTATATGGGAATTTTTTTATCCTCAATTAAATTAGTTACAAACAAAGGAATTAATTTTTCCGGAAACTGATACGGCCCGTAATTATTGGAGCAATTGGAAATTGTGATCGGTAAACCATGTGTATGGTAATAAGCCCTGACCAAATGATCAGCAGCGGCTTTACTGGCAGAATAAGGGCTTCTGGGATCATAAGGAGTCTTTTCAGTAAAAGCCGGCTGGTCAATAGTCAATTCGCCAAAAACTTCATCAGTGGAAATATGGTGGAACCTCTTATGGCCATTATTTTTGGCTGAATCTAAAAGCACTCTGGTTCCCTCAACATTTGTTCTGATAAAATCACTACTACCCATAACTGACCTGTCAACGTGCGTTTCTGCAGCAAAATGGACAATTAAATCTATATCCTGACTAACCAAATCATTAACCAAATCAAAATCACAAATATCGCCTTTAATAAATTTATAATTATTTTTATTCTCAATATCTTTTAAATTTTCCAAATTACCGGCATAAGTTAATTTATCCAAATTAACAATAAAATCATCCGGATAATTTTTTAGCCAGTAATGAATAAAATTTGAGCCAATAAAACCGGCCCCGCCGGTAACTAATAATTTCATAAAATATTTTTTTATATATTTAATTTATCAGCTTTAATAAAATTAATCAATGAAGCCAGAATAAATTTTTCAAATCCTTGCCCAGCTTATAAGCATTCGCGTGCGACAAAACTCCTAGATATGATTGTAGCGATTGCTCTAATCTTACCGCGCTAATTTTACCTTTTTTATATTCATCAATCCTTGCGCCCAATTTCTTAAAAATCCGCTTTTTTGTTTTAGATCTGATAAGCCGGTGATGCGGCCTTAAAACATAACCCAAAAAATCAATGCCTTGGGAAAATTTGCGGATGCTTATTTTATTTGGGTGCAGCCTCAAATCAAGATTGTTATTTAAGAATTTTTTAATCTCTAAATTTATAAGCTTCAAATAAGCCGTATCGTCTGCGGCTATGACAAAATCATCAGTATAACGAACATAAAATTTAACTTTTAAAATCTGCTTTACGAATTGATCCAGCTCATTAAGATAAATGTTGGCAAATAGCTGGGAAGTTAAATTACCGATAGGAATACCTCGTCGCTCAAATAAGGCAGAGTAATTTGTTTGGTAGCTCCCAATAATCTCTTTAATCAGCCAAATAACGTCCCTGTCTTTAATTTTGCGGCAGATAATCTCCAGTAAAATTTTATGATTCACCGTATCAAAAAATTTTTTAATGTCGCATTTTAATGCATAGCACGGCTTGTGTCCATTGTCGCTGACTTGGCGCAGTATTTTAACTAAAGCTTCCACTCCTTTATGCGTACCCTTACCAATACGGCAAGAGAAGGAATTCGGGATAAAAGCTACTTCAAAAACTGAATTTAGAACAGAAAAAATTGCATGATGCAAAACCCTATCCCTGACTTCTGCCTTGTAAATATGCCGCTGTTTTGGGTCATTGATGTAAAATGAGGTATAGGGGCTATGCCCATATGTTTTGGCTGCTAATTCTTCGTGCAATTTAAAGATGTTTTCTTCCAAATTCCATTCAAACTCCAAAACGTCCTTTTTCTTTCTTTTGTCTTTTTTAAATTCGTCCCAAGCTGAAAATAAATTTTCCAAGGATATAATTTTATTAAATAATTCATTGTAAAAACGCATATGGAAATTTTAGAAGCGCCGATTTATAAAAAAATCGTTGATCTTTACAAAACCCTGCATCTTTACAGGAATTCAATCCCTAAACAGGACCGCTTTACTATCTGGCAAAGATGCGAAAATACAGCGATTGAGATTTTAAACCTATTGCTTTTATGCGCGCAACTGTCCAAAGAGCAAAAACTCGCGGAAATGGAGAACTTAAGCCGCCAATTAAACATTTTGAGAGTCTTGCTAAGGGTGGCAAAAGAGGTCAGGACAATTGACAATAAAAAGTACGTCCATCTGCAGATGATAATTGATGAAATTGGCAGACAGCTGGGTGGCTGGATAAAGTCGGTTAAAAATCCTAAAGAAAATACCCCCGCTAAGGGCGAGGGCATTTAGACTGGTAAGAAAAAGAAGTTCCCAACGAGCGCGACGCGCAGGTTTTGATTGGAGTTGTCATTCCAGTTGTTGTTGACATTGAGCCCATTGGCATTGAAATTGCCGACATTGACTCGGTTGCCATTGGAGTCCAGCGAAAATTTACCCGCTTCCATCATTAATCACTGAAAGTTGAAGTTTACGTCCTTTTCAGAATTATATCTTCTCCTCTCTGTATTTTATTTGGGAGCAAAATCTTAGATAAACCAAGACGTCTCCGCCAGAAACGGGCAAGAAGTTCTTTTTCTATCTTTAATTGCGCGCTACCTGGCTCCGTAAAGACAGGTACTCTAGCAATCCCTAAGATAGGGACTTGGCGAGCTTGAGCCTTAACCCAAACTACATTAGCCAAGCCCAGAACCAGAATCGGTTCTGGGCAAGCAGTCCATCTTTATTATAACAAAATTTAAAAAATCCCGCATCATATTTTGCATACAATGCGGGATTGCTATTTTCTCATTTTCTGAAATTGAATTCAAGATTCAATTTTCAAAAAATCAAGAAAGTCAATGACTCAAGGATCAATTTTCAAACTTCCGAACGAGCGCGACGCGCAGGTAAGGATTGGAGTAGTCATACCAGCCGTCGTAGACATTGAGCCCATCGGCATCGAAATCGCCGACACTGACTCGGTAGCCATAGGAGTCCAGCGAAATGCCCCGGTGCCACCAGTCTTCGGCGATCCGCTCTCCATTATTGACCATGTAAATGGTCAAAATGGTTTCGCTAAAGACAGCCTCATGGCAACGTTCGTACTCTTTGCCAAGTTTGTCAATCTCTCTTTCCTTCTGCTTCCAGTTCAGGTTAGCGAACTGGCCGCGAAAATTGATGAGATAATAGCCGGGTTGGGCTTTATGGGTCGCCCATTTGTCTTCCGAACGTTCCAGCCACCAGGTGTTATCTTTGTAAAAACAGGGTTGGCTGTTTTGGCTGGTTCCGCGCTTGTCGTGCTGTTCTCGCAAGCTCAGGCCAAAGCAGTAGACTACTCGCCAGTCCTCGCCGCTTTTGTTTTGCTCTGCGCAGGCGCGCAGAGTCGCCTCACTGTAGCGGATGGCCATATCCTTTGGATCTTCCTTTATCCAGGCTTTGGCCGCCTGGTCCGCGGAGATGACTTTGTTCTGGCCGAGGATGTCTATGGCCTGTTCCAAGGTCAGAGAAACGTCAGAGGTTTCAGTCTGCGGCTTCTTCTCCAGAAAATTCTGCAAAACCGCCACAAACTCTTCCGGATCATGCGTCCCATCCAGAATGCCCTTTCCGATCTGTGTTTCCAGACTCCAAATCCTGCTCCTTATTTTTTCACTTACTTTCGGCATTGCTCATGCCCTCCTTTTGTTCTTGCCCATTACTCATGGGGTTAGAGGTGTCTTGTTATTCGGTTGATAAATTACACGCTATTTTCATATAAAATTATAGCATATTATCTTAAAAAAGTCAACCCACAACCTAGTAATTTAACTAACTTTATATAAAAACTAAAATTTGAGCCAATAAAACCGGCACCGCCGGTAACTAATAATTTCATATATTTTTAGCTTAGAGCTTCAAGCATTGGACTTTAGTCAAAAAACTCAAAGCTTATTACTCATAGCCCAGAACCAATTATTATGTTAAAATATATGTATAATTTATCATAAAAATTTATTAAAATCAATTATGAAAATTCCCATTAGAAAAGGTTTTAGTTTTGGTCTGACCTCAGCTGTGATTACCACCTTGGGCATTATAGTCGGCTTAAATGCTTCAACCCAATCAAAGGTAGCTGTTATTGGCGGTATTTTATCAATCGCCATTGCTGATGCTTTTGCCGATGCTCTTGGCATTCATATTGCCGAAGAATCAGAACTAAATAAAGAGACCAAATTCCAATGGGTAGCTGCTATATCTGCTTTTTTAACCAAGCTTGTTTTTGCTTTAACTTTTATTTTGCCTATTTTGTTTTTAAGTGATGAACAAGCGATTATTGTCAGTTTAATTTGGGGGCTGGGACTATTAAGTATTTTTTCTTATTATTTGGCTAAAAAACAAAAAATCCAGCCCTGGAAAGCCATTGCTGAACATGTTTTAATTGCCATTGCCGTAATTATAATCACGCATTTTGTCGGTCAATGGATTCGTCAATTTTTTATTTAATTAAATCAAAATTTCCATTAATAATTACGGGGCGCATGCCTTTAATTTCTTCAAAATAAGAAACTTTCTCAGGAATCGGTTTTAGCAAATAAATTGTCTTTTTTAACCAGCAAGCCACACCCATTTCCATTAAAGTATTCCCGCCAATATAACCGGGGATATTATTTTTGTCATAATTTAAAACTAAAATACAATCAGCCTGACCGACTTTATCAAAATGCCAATTGATAGCTTCTTTTTTCCTCTGCCAAACCCAATCATCATTATCACCTTTTTCAATCATATTTTTGCGAATTTGATAATATTCTTCAACCGGAATAAAATCACCCGTCTCATTTTTCACCTGATGAGGCGGAATTAAAACTTGATGGCCAATTGCTTCAAGTTTTTCTTTCACTTCAATAACCTGAGGCCAAAATTTTATTGAGGCACAAATTGTGATAATCATATTTTTTTCATTTAAAAATCTATTTTTTGAATTTTTCAATAAATCTTCTAAGTATATCTTCGAATAGTTCGACGTCTTTGTTTTTTGCCTTTTCAAGAACTCTTTTATATTCTTTGATAAAAATTTGCAAATTTTGATCAAGACTTGAGATTAAATTTTCATCACCGCTAAATAAATATTTTTCTAAACTATTTATTTCTTTTATAATATTTTTAATTAAAGTTTCTGACTCTGATTTATTTAAGTGACTGACTATGTCTTTCATAGCCTCATTAAGCTCGCCATGTATAAAATTAATTCTAGCAGCTTCTTTTAACATTTCCTCTGTTTCACCAACATCTGAATGTCCTAAAAAATAATCTGTATTAATCTTACCAAAATCAGTTTTATCAAAGAATTTTTTAAATTTATTATAATATTTTAGAGCTTCTTCCTTATTATAATCATCTTCAGCAGTATTCTTATCTTGTGCTACTGTGTTCAAATAATCAATATTACCAAAAATAGAACCGATAACTTCTTTTTTATCTCTTATAATTATCAGTCTATAATCTGAAAAAGATTCATTAATTTTTAAAACTGGGACATTATTTAATTCAATAATTTCTGGATTGATTGGTTCAACTATATTATTTATTAAATCAACATAAACGAACTGTCCATCAGACAATTCAACTATATTTAAAATATGACCGACAGGAATACCATGATAATTTTTTATCCCCGCCTTATCTAACAGAGCTGATCCTATTAAAGTTGATCCAACACAATTAAACTGACCTGTTTCCCTAAATCTAGCTGGCCATGAATCCCACTTGGATCTTGGTTTTTTATTATTAGTCATATAATCATTGACCTGACGTTGGCAGTCTTCAAGAAATTCTAATTCAAGCTTTGCTTTTTTTTCATAGTTAATTTCAGTTTCTATTTTACTAATTATTTTTTGAGAAGCTGCTATTCCCCAATCAGAAATAATATCATTGATTTCAGACATCAAACTATCATAAAAATATTCTTTTAATTCCCCAATTGAAAGCTTCTCCACGTCAGCAGTTAAATTTTCATCCCCTACAATTAAAGCATGCCAAGCATCAATCATAATATCCTTTTCCTCCGGAGGAATTTCTTTGGATTTTGCTAAATCATATTTAAATTCGATATTTTCCATATTTTTTTAATAATCTATTTTTCTTCTTAATTTCTTTTTCTCAGCCACTTTCTTTTTTTGTTGAAGTCTTTTTTCTTTGGCTGATTTACTGGGTTTAGTCAGAATGCGTTTTTTTCGCAGCTGTAAAGCCCGATTAACCAAATTATTTAATTTGATAATTGCTTCTTTTCTATTTTGAGCTTGAGAACGTTGGTCTTGAGCTGAAACAACTAATTCGCCTTTTTCATTAATGCGGTTATAAAGTTTATGCAAAATCTTATATTTTTGCTCAGGAGTTAAAATTTGCGAATTATAAACATCCCATTTTAATGTTACTTTTGTACTGGTTTTATTCAAATACTGACCGCCCCTCCCCCCACTACGAGAAAAAGTTATCAATAATTCGTTTTCCGGAACCTTAAACTCTGGCATAATATTATTTTCTTAAAAAATTAAGCCAACTGATTTTTAATTTTTTGAGCGATTTCTTCGGCTTCATTTTCTTCATACTGCTTACCCGGCCATTGAGTCAAGCCATCGCCTGATTTTCTTGGAATAATGTGCCAGTGTAAATGTGGGATAATCTGTCCGGCTAAGCGACCATTATTCAATTGCACATTAAAAGCATCGTACTCGTCAAAAGCTAAAATAATACCGGCTGCAACTTTGCGGGTAACCAAAATCATTTCTTGTAAAATATTGTCATCAGCTGACAATAAATCATCATAATGTTTTTTAGGCGTAATTAAAGTATGTCCAGGATTAACAGGGTTGATATCCAAAAAAGCAATCACATTTTCCGATTCATAAACTTTATGTGCCGGCTCTTCTCCGGCTGCTATTTTACAAAATAAATCGTCATTAGGCATAATTTTTTTATTTAATAATTAATTAATCTATTTTAAACGGTGAATTTTGATCATGTTCCCATCTAATTTCGTCTACTTCTGATTTTTTGAATTTACCGGCATAAAGTTTGTCGGGTAAATTAATGGAATAAGCCGGCTTTTCAGAAATACATTTATAACCATGAACAACGCCTGGCGGCACCAAAACAGCAACAGGATTTTTTTCACCCACTTCAATAATCCGGTTTTGACCATAAGTTTCAGAAGATTTACGATTATCCCACAAATATAAAGCAAAATCACCGGGTCCCACAAAAACAAAAAAATCAGCTTGCTCTTTATGCTCATGCGGGCCCCTACTAACACCGGGATTGGTCACAGAAACATAACTCATGACCGGCTGATAATCCATCTCGTCATTACGATAAACTTCTGCCAGCCAGCCTCTTTCATCTTCAAATTTTTTTAAATTTTTAATAATAACATCTTTAATCATATTAACGTCCTTTAAAAATTAAAATTATAAAAAAGAAACAAATCACAAAACCGGCCAAGCCAATCAAAATACTTAAATAACCAAGCTGACTGGTTAAATAAATTAAAACAAAACCGATTAAAATTGCCAATAAAAATATTGTCAAATAATCATAAAATTTCAATTTGTTTTCTTGGACCGGCAAAGGACTATATAAAGCGGTAATAATCCCCAATAAAATTAAAATTAATAAGTATAAATCCAAATCAAGATAATTAAGAATAATCCGGGGTTTAAGTAATTCCAAAAAAGAAAAAACAATAAATAAAATAAAAAGTATTACAAACAAATCCCTGATAATAATTAAAATTTGATCTTTATTTAATTTCATTTTCATAATATCTTAAATATTTTTTTAAATTCGTCATCAGTCCTTCCTGCCAAATAGGCTTTCTTGACAAAGTTATATTTAAATTTTTAAGCAAAACTCCCTGAGCCGACGAGCTTAAACCCGGTACAGAAATTATAAATCGTAATTTGCCATTATCAAAATCTTTATCATGCAAATCAAAACTGATATTATTAATATTAAAATCATTTTTACTTAAAGGCAAGTCATATTGAGTTATAATATAATTTATATTTTCCTTATCCAAATCGGTTGTCTTATATAAATTTTTAAACAACGGATTAAAATATTGTTCCTGCGAAAAGGCAAAAAGCCCTTCACCGGTAATCTGCAAATTGCCTTTGGGAATTGCAACTTCTTTTTGGCCGGGCTCAAAATCAAGATTATACTGCTGCCAAATTTCTTCAATATTTAAATTTTCTTGATCAATTTTAATTTTTTGCAAACCGTCATTAGTAGCGGCTAAAAAAGTTAAATTATTACTTTCAGTTATTAATTGGGCGGGGCTGACCAAATCAAAACCATTAACAAAACTTAAATATTGCTGCTTTGTCTTAATTTTTTTGGTTTGGACAAAATTATTAGTGGATAAAGCCAATTTATAATAATCAGTCGGCAACCCCTGCAAACCGGCTACAATCTTATTATTATTTGGTGAAAAAATGGCAATATTATTATCTAAATTATCATAAACGTACAAATTGGTATTTTCTGAATTAATCTCAATTTCCTCACTGGCTAAATCAAATTCAAAATACAAGTCCTCCTCCTGGATATAAGTAAAAATTTCATATCCCCCGTTTAAAACTTTATCCAATTCCGATAATTGCTCGGTTGGCTGATAATTCTCCATTTTATAATCATAATCCAAATTATAATTATAAGCGGCAATTTCGCTGACCGGCGGTAAATTATTTAAAAATTCTGCCAAAGACTTAAATTTTTTCTCACGCTGAAATAAAATAATATTATTATTTTCCAACTTGGGCCAGGTCAATTGATTAATAATTTTATTATCCAAAGGCTGCAAATCCCAATTATACTCACCTGCTTGCGAACCGATTTCAATTAAATTATTGGAAAAATTTTTATATGTAAATTCTAAATCTATTTTAGCAAAATCACGCGGTAAATAAACGTCAAAATAAACCGGTTCTTGTTCTATATAAACCGAATCAAAAACTTCAACTCTTTCTTGTGGCGTCAATAAAGAAACAAAAGGAGTAAATTTTCTAAAATCGGTTTTAAATGACAATTTGCCCAATAAAGCAAAATCTTTAGACAGTATAAATAAGACCGAAGCTACGGCGGCAATAATTATGCTCAACCTGATTAATTTTAAATTATTCTTGCTCATATTCTGTAAATTTAATTTTATATAAAGTTTCTGTTTGATTAATTTTAACCGGCGCCATTAATTCAAAACCATAATAATCATATAAGTTATAATTAAATTCATCAATATATTCCCGACCTTCAAAAGCATAATAATATAAGGGCACATCGGCTTTTAATAAATCAGCCCAATAACCGGCTTCTTCAAAATTCCATTTGGCAATAACCTTTCTTTGCGGAAAAAATATTTTATCACTTCTTTGACTGATAATGACCGCTTCCGGCTCTGTTAATTCAACGATTTTTTTATTAATTTGATTATAATCCTGAGTATGCTGTTTTATATTTGCAAGATTATCATTGCCGCTCAAATAAACAACATCAACCGTAAAAGCAATAAAACAAAAAGCTAAAAAAGCACTTAGGGCGATTTTAAATTTTTTACTTTTTTCGCCAAGAGCGGATCCGCCTCTGGCGGAAAACAAACCTATTAAATGTAAATAAAAAGTAGCAATAAAGGGCAAACATAAAATATAAATCGGCAAAAAATAACGGACATAAGAAAGGCCTATTTTATTTAATTGCAAGGTCATCTGATCTTCAAAAATCCAACTGCCATAATAAATAGCCAGATAAACCGCTAAGCAAAAAGTAATTAATAAATAAACCCCCTTGGCTTGTTTATGAAAATTTTTAATTAAAACAAAAATACCGATTACTGCCGGGATGAAAAGCCACCAAAATAATTGAATAAAATACTGATTAATGTTATGAATAATTGCGCCGGCTGAAAAACCAAAGGGCAAGATTAAAAATTTTATAAAATTATATATTGCTGATTGAGCAGTGGTTTGAAATTCCGGAGGCAATTGAGAAACAAGACCATTGCCTTGCTCCAATTGTAAATAGCCAAATGATAAATAATCACCATAAGTAATTTGATTATAATAAAAAATCGGCAAAAACACCAAGCAATTCACTGTTATAAAAATTAAGATATAAGACCATTTTAATTTACGCCAATAAACTATAGCTAAAAATAAAATTATACCCAAAACCCAAACAAACTCATTGGTCCTGATAATTAAAGCCAAAGCAATAAAAAAAGAACCCAAAATCAACCATAAAATATTTCTGGACTTAGCTTTATTTAAATTTAATAAACAATAAAAACCAATCAGCAAAAAGCTTAAAAAACCAATATTGGGCAACATGCTTAAACTGGCATAATACCACCAGGCCGGATTTATAAAAAATAAAAGCGCGCTTAAAAAAGCAATATTCGGCTTAAAAATTTTTAGTAAAATTTTATAAAAAAATAAACCGGAAATAACTGCCAGAAAAGGTGTTAAAAATAAAATCAATTTAGCACCGACTATTTTACCGATTAAACCATAAATCAAAAGCATCCCCAAAAAAGAACCAGGCACTAAATTATTTTGATATACATTAAAACTGCGCGGTTTGATTAAATTGGCGCCGACTTCATTCAAGGGTTCGTAAAAAGAAAAACTATTATTGGTAATATAATTACCAATAAAAAAATAATTGGCAGTTTCATCAGGCCAGGTAAAGCGTGACAAACTATTGCCAAAGTTTAAATAAGAATAAATAAAAAAGAAAATCACGCCCAAAACAAGCAAAATCCCCAATTGTAATTTTTTATCGTTTTTTAACTTAACTAACATAATATTCTTTATTTTAGCAAAATAATTAATTTTTTAAAATACTTGACAAAAACACAATAAAATGTTATTATTTAGCATCAATTTAAAAGGAGGAAATCAGATGTTTGAAAGAAAAAAGAAGATGATCAAAGTCCAGTTAACTTATGTATGTCGAACGATTGGTTTTATAGCAAAAAAAGATATTGAGATTCCCTATTTGCAAGAAGGGCTGGAAATTTCGCAAATTTTTGATAGCGTAGTTGAGGGTAATAATGAAGGTGAAATTTTTACTATTATCAAAATCCGATATCTTTTGAAAGACGATATCTATGTTGCTTGGGTAAAAAAAGAGTCGTATGATCCTGGTGATCGGTTTAACTTTGATGACGCAGGTTGGCATACAAAAATGCTACTTTAAATCTGTAACATGAGCCCGTCTCAGTGAGACGGGCTTTTTTTATTTAATAAATATTATGCTAAATTCACAAGATCTTGACGAAAATCAAAATAAATGATATTTTCATATAATCAAAATATCAATTTAGGAGGTAATCAAAATGGTAGGAATAGGAATGAGAATGGGACAATCTCTAAGACAAACGCAAAGATTGTCTAACAGATTAACAATTAACCAATACATGCGAATTTACTTTGGTGATTTTACTTCAACTCCAAATGCAATCTGCCCCAAATGTGGGCATGAACTCAATGAAAAAGACATCAAGGCTGGTTTTTCTGATAATCCTCAGGAACTCAGGACAACTTGTCCCAAATGCCAAAAAAAATTCTTGGCAAATCTCATCCTTGAATTTCAGGATGAAGAAAAAGAAACGGAAATAGTCAACTTTATTTGTCCAGAGCAAACCCTTGATCAAATGAAATCAATCAAACAAAGTCGCGGCTGTTTAGGAATCAAATTCTTATCTGAAAAAAATCGGCAGCTTTTCTACAACATGATCAGACATTGGGGAACTTATGATAAAGCGCTCCAAGCCATGAATGATTATATGGTAGAAAAATAAGCCAGATTATCCAAAAATTATTTATAAAAAGGGATATCATTAATGCCCTTTTTATTTTTGATAAATATGCTAAAATTAAAATATGTCTAAAATTTATCAAATTATAATAATTTTGGTTCTAATTTTAGCTATTTTATTAAATATAAATTGGCTGCGTTCGGCTGATTTGGGTTTAATTGGCGGCTTGCTTTATATTTTAATTTTTAGTTTTTTATTAGGCAAAACTGCTTGGCCTGATTATAGCCCGAGCAGTCAGCTGATTTTGGGCGGATTTAATTTAATGGCCGGCTACTCATTAATCGGCGCTCTAGTCTATTATTTTTATAAACTTGATCAACTGACAATCAGCTTATTATTTATAATAATTTCCTTAATTATTATTTATTTAAGCTATAAAACTCAGCCAATTAGCAATTTAAAAAATAAACTGCCGAAAATAAAACCTTACAATCTTATTTTAATCGGTACTTATTTAATTTTAATTGCTGTTAATTTTTATTTACTCTGGCAGGCTCAAACCGTCAATGCCATTAATTCTCCCTGGCAAGTAATTAATCCTGCCTTTTTTATAATTTATTTTTTAGCCAGCCTTAATTTAATTTTATTGCTTTTATTTAACAAGAATTTTATTTCCAGTATTTTACTTGGCCTGCATTTTTTTCTGACAACCGGCATTGCTTTAATTGTTTACAAATTAGGCTATGGTTTTGATCCTTTTATTCATCAGGCAACCGAACAAGCCATTTATCAAAACGGCTTTATTTTACCAAAACCTTTTTACTATCTGGGCCAGTATTCAATTATTATTTTTTTGGCTCATTTACTGCAAGTCTCAATTGACTGGCTTGATAAATTATTGGTACCGATCAGCCTAAGTTTGTTTTTGCCATATTTTATACAGCTAAGCCTTAATAAAACTTTCAAGTGGCCGAAAAGCCGTTGCCGGCTTTTGACTTTAAGTTTTTTGTTTCTACCGTTTGGTTTATTTATTGCCACCAATCCCCAAGCTTTGGCTAATTTGTTTACTATTATTATTTTATTTTTATCGTTTTTATATTTAAAAGACAAACAAATTTCCTTTTACCTGCTTGGCTTTTTAACTTTAACAACGATTTTAATTCATCCAATATCCGGTATCCCGATTTTAATTTATTTAATTATTATCTGGTTTTTAAATAATAAAAATAAATTCAAAAAAATAATTTTGCCGGTATTTGTTATTGCAGCGGCTCTGGCTTTACCGGCGGCATTAATTTTAAATTCTTTTTTATCGATTTATAAAATTGAAATAAATCTACAAAAGATTAATTTTTTCAAACTGCCGGACATATTTGCCCAGCAATTTAATTTTTTTCTTGACCTTGCTTATTTATACAAAAATTCAATCTATATTTTATTTATCATAATAGCTGCAATTACTTTGGTTTATTTAATTAAACAAAAAAAAGCCAAGCTATTTATGGCTTCAATATTAACTTTTATAATTTTGATTTTTAATGCTTATTTATTAAAATTGATAAAAATTTCCTATATTATAGATTATGAACAAACTTATTTTTCCGAACGGGTTTGGCAGCTGGCTTTTTATTTTTTACTGCCAATAGTTATTTATGGTTTGTATTTATTTATTAAAATAAGCTTCAAGCGCGCTTTAATTTATAAATTTTTTATAATTTTATTATTAATAATAGCTATAACAGCCAGTCTGTATATTAGTTATCCTCGTTATGATGATTATGATAACAGTAATTTTGTTAATCTTTCTCAATTAGATTTTACTGCTGTTGATTATATTGAAGCCAATGCCCAAGGCCGTGATTATATAGTATTATCAAATCAAATGACTTCGGCAGCTGCTTTAAAGACTTTTGGCTTTAACCGTTATTATAATGATTATTATTTTTACCCTATCCCGACCGGTGGACAACTATACCGGTATTTTTTGCAAATGACCAATAATGCCAATCGGCAAATTATGCTGGAAGCAATGGCTTTAACCGAGGTTGAGCAGGCTTATTTTGTTTTACCAAATTATTGGAATCAAGCCACAGTCATTGCTGAAAAAGCCGCTAAAGATGCCGAACTGGTTACCACAATCAATGAGCATATTTATATTTACAAATATTCAAAATAAAAAGGAGGTGTGATTTTGAAAATAACGCCAAAAACTTTACAGGAAATTTTTCAGGAGGTTAACCAAAAATATTTTGACAATCAATTAAGCATCAAGGAAATTAAATGGGCCAAAGTCACTACTTTATATTCAAAGTATCCTTGCCGTTACCGTTTATGGGCGGTTTGTGAACCTGACACCAAGACAATTCATTTAAATGAAAACATAAAAAAAATCAGCCGGCAAATGCCCGGATATGTTTTGGCCTATTTGATTTTTCATGAATGTATTCATTTACTTTACTTAACTCATTGTCCTTCATTTGCAGAAATTGAAAAAAAATTTCCGCAAATAAAAAAAGCCAATCAATGGCTTTTAGATAATGATAAAAAAATCATAACCGGGTAATCAAAATTTAAGATTACCCGGTTTATTTTATCTGACCGTTTTCAACGGCAATTATATTTGAACAAGCATAATTATCAGCCTGGTCAACACTGCAAACCTGATAATAATAACTGCCAACACTGGTAATATTAACATTGCTATCAACTAGCTGTGGATTATTGGTTGTGCTAAACTGATCAGTCAAATAATTTGGATTGGTTTTACCAATTGAGCGTAAAACAATATATTGCTTAAAATCATTTTCATTATTTTGCTCCCAAGTCAAACTAACTCCGCCAATAGAAATTGCCGCTGATAAATTAGGCGCTGTTGGGGGCGTAGTATCTTCTTGTGTATCTTCTTGTGTTTCTTCTTCCTGCTCTTCTTCATCTGCCGGAACTTGCATATTAACCACATTACCACAAACAACTTTATCATTGGTTTTGATTACACAAACTCTATAATAATATGACTCTCCAGAATCAATACTTTGATCCAAATAAGAATTGAGTCCCCGGCTTAAAGATGATTTTATCTCTGTATTATCAGGGTATTTCAAATTATTATCATTTTTTGATCTGACAATTTTATAATTTTTAAAATCAGCAGCATGATAAATTGACCAAGATAAAAATACGCCGCTCTGTTTTAAATCGGCCGCCAATTCCAAACTCTGATCAGTTACACTAAAAGCGGGTTCCTCGTCTTCTTGTTCTATATCTTCAGATTCAATTGGCTGACCGATATTTTCATCCAAATCAAAATTCCATTGATACCATTCTTCACCGGTCAGATTATCAGGATTAAATTCTTGAATTTGCAACCTATTACTGATTGATTTATTAAAATCAATTAAAGCTTTCTGCTGATCAGCCAAACGTCTGGCTAAAAGCAAGCCTTGCTGATCATATACTTCAACAATCGGCTGGCCAGTGAAATTTAAAGCGGCCACAAACTGGGCTTCACTATTGGTTATTAACTCAAATTTATTGCTTAAATTTTTAACAATCAAATCCAAAGATTTGATTTGAAAATTATCCACTTCTTGCAAATTATAATAACTACGGCCTTTTATCTGATCAATCATTATATTATCAGTCAATAAACTGTTTAAACTTATCTCCGTATTTTGACCCAAACGAATAATTGACCCGTTTTCCAAATTCAAAACTGCCAAACTGTCTGAACCGGTTTTTATTTTATCACCTTGATGTAAAATTTTATCTTTAACAGCCGATTCATAAGCCTGGCCATCAATAGACATTAAAACATCGCCTTGTGAAAAACCGAGACTAACCAATAATTTTTCCTGTAAATCCCGGTTAATCGGTGGCTCAACCTGATCATCAGGCTGATCAATATTAATCCGGCTAAAATAATTGGCATAAAACCAATAAATTAAAGCTCCTAAAGCTATAATAATTATTACAATTATTACCCACTTCCAAGGATTGGTTTTACGACGATAATAATACATAGATTATATAAAACTAAAGACTTAATATTTTATATACGTAATTTTTAATATCAAAATCCTTTGCTTTTATTTTAGCATTTTCTGCCATTTGTTCAAACTTATCCAAATTATAATAACTTTGATTGAGTTTATTAAGCAAACTAATTTTATTGCCGGGCTCAAATAAATAACCTGCCATTCCTTCCTGAACTATCTCGGGTATACCGCCAAGTGAAGCGGCAATAACCGGGGTCGCGTATTTAAAACTGTCATAAACTACGCCCGGTGAATTTTCATAACAAAGTGAAGGCACAATAGTATAATGAATATTTTTAAAAACCTGCTTGCCCAACCGGTTAGCCGGAATAAAACCTAAAAATTCCAGCCAATCCTGACCGCCGTATTTGGCTTTTAACATCTGCTCCAAGCTACCCTTGCCAACAATAATCAAACGGCTATTATCAAGCTCATTAAATTCACTAAAAACATCCAATAAAAATAAAATGCCTTTATGTGGTTCCAACTGACCCAAAAACAAATAATTAACTTTTTTATCATTAAACTTTTTTTGCATTTCTTGGTTATCTAAAACCAAAGGATTGGCTAAAATAACTTCTTTTGATTTTTTAAAAAAACCATATTGACGATAAAAATCCATCAGCCATTTGGAAGGCGAAACAACAACTTCGGGACTGGAAAATAACCAACGAGTAATCAGATAATAAGGCGCTAAAAATAAAGATTGCTTTTCCTGATTTTTAATCAATAATCCGGTCGGATTTACCAGCTGAACATCATGAATCGTATGAATATTTTTAATTTTTAATTTTTTAATCGCCGATAAAGTCAAATATCCCAAACCTTTTAAATTATGCGTCAGAACCAGTTCTGGTTTTTCTTTTTTTAAAATCTTTTTGACCTGGCGATACGAATGATAATTAAAGGTATCAATAATATGCCAAATAATTCTTTGCCAAAAAGGTTTTTGATTAATTTCAATAAAAGAAAAAATATTTTTCGGATAAAAACGGTAAACTTTAATATTATCCATTTCCTGGCAATAAAAATTTTTCTTATTGGGCTTGCCTGAAATAGTGATCACAAAAACGTCATGGCCGTTTTTTTTAAGTTCCTTGACTATAGTATTAAAAACCACTTCAGCTCCCCCGCGACGATAAGGTTTGTATAAACTGTTGATTAAACAAATTTTCATAATAAAGATTTTAGCCTTTATAATTTATTTCCAAAATATCACAAGCGCCGCAAATCTTTTTTTGATTTATTCTAAAACGTTTCAAATCCACAGACTGCCATAATTCATTTATGTCTTTATTTAAAATATCACCTATTTCATGTTTGGGCAAAGCGCAGCAAGGCGTGGCCTGACCGTTGACATTGATATATAAATCTGACAAAGTTCTTAAACAAAATTTGCCACGACGATGCAGCCAAGGATAAACCTTTTTATAAATTTGGCGAGCTAAACCGTCAAAAGCCAAATAAGGCAAAAAATCGACTTGGATTTTTTTATTTTTAGTATAATTTACCAAACGCTTAACAAATTCTTTTTCCTGCTGAGGAGTCGGCCTGTCAAATTGCTGAAAACGAATATCCAGTCTCGAAATTTTTACCCGGTCAACCCCGATATTTTCCGCATAATCAATAATCTTTAAAATATTGGCTTCACCGTTTTGCGGGTAAGTTGTTTGAAAATAAATCTGTGTCGGCTTGCCTAATTGATTTCTTAATTGAATTAACTTTTTAATATTAGCCAACTGGCCCGTAATTTCATGGCCAATCGTTTTATCGGTTGATTCCAGTTCATCGATAGAAAAAGTAATAGCTTCAATATTTTGCTCTAATAAAGCTTTAATTTTATTTTCATCGAGCAAACTGCCATTACTGGTAAAACGAACTTTAAAACCTTGATCTTTAGCCAAGGCAACAATATCTAAAAACCGAGGATGGCATAAAGGTTCACCCCAGCCGGTTAAAATTAAATTGGGACATCGGCTGACATCTATTTTAGAAATTATTTTTTTAAATAAATCAAAATCCATATGCTGCAAATCAACTTTTAAATCAAAACGCTGGCACATCGGACATTTAAAATTACATATATTGGTAATACCGATCTGGATAGTTTGCGGATAAGCCGGCGGCCAATAAAATATTCGCCTGATAAATTCGCTTAAAATATTCATAATTGCTGGAAAATATTTTTTAATTGAACC
>CAZHFK010000005.1:0-247 GCA_964531215.1 uncultured Gammaproteobacteria bacterium
AAAGCCGCTTTAGCGGCTTTTTTTTACCGTTTTCTAACCAATAGCTTGGAAACGCGTTTTTGAGGCACTTGAAAAATTTTTAACTGGCAGGCGATGAGGGAATCGAAGTGTTGCCCGAAGGCTTAACAGGGAGGTGTTCTCTCCCGCTCATCTTAAAATAAAAATCCACCACACAAGGCGGTGTATTTTTATTTGCAGGCGATGAGGGAATCGAACCCCCGACCACGGTTTTGGAGACCGTTGTTAT
>CAZHFK010000005.1:257-4524 GCA_964531215.1 uncultured Gammaproteobacteria bacterium
TACAAAAAAATCAAGCTCTATTATTGACAAAAAAAAATAAGTTTGCTAAGGTTTTAATATCATAAAAAATGATAATAAAGATTGCCAAAGACCTGGCCAGAATTATAGGACATCCGGGTGGCAGGGCGTGTTCTGCCATTAAGACCGGAGCGTTAAGGTGGAAGCAGTAAAGTCGCATACCAGTGAATTAGCTTGGGGGAAATCCTGGGGAGGCGTCCTCATCACGACGCAAAGGATTATTTTTCAAGTGAAAAGAGGCTGGTGTACCCATTGCCTTGGGGAAAGAGCTGTTCAGGCACCCTTAACTTACTGTGATTTTAAGTCTTTGGCAACACATGCCCCCGTCAGTTTTTGGCGGGGGCTTTAATTTTTAAATAAAAATTAAAGCCCCATATCTATAGATACAGGGCTTTTGAGTCTTATAACCAGTCCATTTTTTGAGCTTCTTTAAGGGCAGTGTCAATGATTAGTCGGTCTTCAGGATATTTTTTATAGAGCATCCCTTTAAGATCAGGAGCTTTTGGGTCTGAACCGTCTTTAAGAGTGGTTTTTCTATGAGTAAAGGCATCTATGAAATCGCAAATACTGATAATAGCTGAAATTTCTAAGACTTTTTTAATAGTGCCCATATGCCAGTCGCCCGGCAAATCTTTAGCAGTTAAGCCATAGCCGCCATAATACATGTTATGATGAAAAGCAGTGCAAAAAGCAACAAAACGATGATGGTTTTTAAGCGCTTCATAGCCTTCTTCTACATGTTTTTTGACCTTTTCATATTCTTCCTGAGAAATATTATGTCCGTCAAAGAAATTATGGTCTTCGGTTAGTTTGCCTGTGTCATGAAGCAAACCAGCAAAAAAAGTTGCTTTGGCATCTTTTTTTAGCTTTGTGGCTACTTCTTCAGCTAAAACAGCAACTCTGCATTTATGATCTTTGACTTCAGGATGGTTTACTGCTGCCAAAGAAAGGATAATTCTAGCTGTTTGAGCTAATCCACCTTGCGGACTGTATTTATCAATTCTTTTCTGTACTTTGGTTAAAATCTTCATTTTTCCTCCTTAAAGAACATTATTTAATTATTATTAAATTATAATTATTTTTTGTCAAGGATTTTGTTGTAATTTTTGACTAGTTTTAGTATTATTAAAGTAGAGGATATAATTATGGTTTTAAAATTAAAACGTGATAAATATAAACAGGCTAGAATTGGCAATTCACGATTGTATGATATTATTTGTGCCAAATGCGGTTATAAAGTCTTGGTTTATCAAAAAGACGGCCCGGGTAATTTATTAAGATTATATTTTGACCGGATTATTGCGCCTTTGGAATTAGTTGATTTGCAGAAACAAGATATTAAAACCATTGATTATTTAAAATGTCAGCAATGCCAGAATTTATTGGCTTCACCCTATATTTATATTAAAGAAACTAGGCCGGCATTTCGCTTGTTTAAAGATCAAATTATTAAAAGACTACATAAATAATATTAACTATAAATTTTTATGAAAAGACTAATAGATAAATTTATGTCCGCCAAAGGCGGATCCGCCTTTGGCGGAAAAAAAATAATCATTTTGTTTTTTGCTCTTGGTTTAATAATAACACCTTGGACAGTTTCTGCCGGATGTTGCGGTTGTGATCCCGTTTATGAGTATTCTAATCATGGCGAAGTAATAAGTGCTGTTTGGGTTAGAGATGAGGCTTGTGTTGCTACCGGTGAAATTATTGATACTTTACAGGCTGGCCAGGTCGTACAGATTACTCATCGGACAGACGGCTGGTATAAGGTTATTAGTACCAGTGGTAAAATAGGCTGGTCAGGTGAGCAGTTTTTTAAAATGACTGATAAACCTTTAACAAGTTCTTCCAGTTCTTCCAGTTCTTCTAGTTCATCCGGCTCCTCTGAAACAAGTTATTCTTTACAAAGGTTAAAAGGTTATATTTTACTGCAAGTTGAAAATAATGGCGAGGCCCATTATTATTATCCGGAAAACAATAAACGTTATTATTTGGGCCGACCGGCTGATGCTTTTGCCATTATGCGGGAATTGGGACTTGGTATTAAACACAGTGAATTGGTTGATTATTTGGGGTATAAATTCCCCAGCCGATTATCAGGCAAAATTATGCTTGATGTGGAAATGAATGGCGAAGCTTATTATGTTTATCCTAAAAATTTAAAAGGTTATTATTTAGGCCGACCGGCTGATGCTTTTGCTATTATGAGAGAAAAAGGTTTGGGTATAACAAATCAGAATTTAGAGTTAATTGCAGCTGAATCCGTGTCGTCCGGTTCTACAGCTGGTTCTTCGGCTTCAAGTTCTAATTCAACTGCTACCAGTAGTCAGGATACAACCACTTTAAGTCTAGAAATTCCTTTATCAGAAGATGTGGGCGCAGGTTTTGTTTCCAGTGGTTCATTAATACCCGGTGACGGTAGTTTTCAAAAGGGCAGTGTGCCGTCCGGATTTAATTACGCCGTTATTAATCAATATGTTTTGAACAGGATCAATAAGGAAAGAACCAGTCGCGGGCAATTTCCGATTGTGTCTGATCAGCGTATGGTTGATACTGCTTCTGTTTGGGCCGAACAAATGTATCAGCAGGGGCAAATTACTCATACCAGACAGCCGGTTAATATGATTGCCCGAGAATGGGTCTGGCAGAATTTTAAAATCGCTTTTGCCCAAGATTGGGGTTGGCTTTATGAAAATATCGGCGGCGGTAATTATAATCGTTCCCAGGGAATCAATGAAAGTATAATGAATTCCATGGATAATTTATTTGATTATTTTATGTCAGAAGAACCTTATAACGGGATTCATTATCAGACGATTATGCATGATCATTTGACTCATGTCGGCGTTGGTTTTTATTTTGACGGTAATAATGATTCCGGTAAATTATATACGGTTTTACATTATGGCGGCTTATTTGAAAATGTGCCGGTCATCGATAAGACTTGGTAAATTAATAATATTAATAATTAAAAATTATGGAACAAGAAAAAATTAATCAAGGGGAAACAGAAAAAAAATCAGAAGTTTCTAATAAAGAAGCGGGCACAGAAAAAGTGGTTAGTCAAAAAGTCGTTTCAGAAAAAGTTTTAGGTAGTTCCAGTGGCATCGCCAGATTTGGTCGTAAAGTTAAAAAGCAGATTTCCGGTCGTTTGAGCGGCGTCTTATTGGGATTGCTTTTAATTGTGATTTCTTTTTTTGTTATTTGGCAATCTGAAAAATTTGATAAATCAGCTGATTTGATCGCCAGTTTACCGGTTTTAACGGTTGATCAGGCTGCTGATACTACTGGTTTGGTTAAAGTTGCCGGTAAAGTGACTGAGTCGCCAATTCAGGCGCCGATTGAAAAAAAAGACGTGCTTTATTATCATCATGTTCGTGAAGAATTGGAAACAGTGTCTAAAACCGAAACCGATACCCAAGTAGTTAGCCGTGAAGGTCAGGATATTGAGCAGACCATTGAAAAAGAAGTGGAAAAAGAACAATGGGTGACTAAAGTGGACGAATCTCAATGGGCAGAAATAGTTTTGGATAATAAAATAGTTATTAAACCCCAATTTGCCAAGCAATTACTTGATTTGACTGAAATTTATTCAATGGAAAGTGAAGAAACCCGACAAAAAATTGAAGCGGTTTTGCCCGGTGATAGTTTGATTGCGGTTGGTGAACTTTATAATAATCGCATTGAAGGCGGTGATCCGTTTATTGTTTCTAATAAATCAAACCAAGCTTTGATCGAATCTTTAAAATCTTCTGAAAATTTTACCTGGTGGCTTTTGAAGCTGGGAACAGTTTTATTATTTGGTTTTGGTTTATATTTGTTATTGGGGCCGTTTTTATTGGTGCTTGATGCCATTCCTGTTTTAGGTAAAATCGGCAAAGGCGGTCTTTTGATTATTTGTTTAATAATTGGTCTGCTTTTTACAGTATTATCAAGTCTGCTAATTGCTTTTTGGTATATAATTTTAATTTTATTGGTAGCCTTAATCGCTTATTTGCTATATTTGAAAAACAAAAAAGCAATTAAAACAGAAACAGAATAATATGTCCGGAATACCTGTTGAAAATAAAGTTTTTAGCCAGCCTTTCGTGGTTGTCGGTGTAATATTGGAAAAAAATAATAAATTTTTATTGGTTCAGGAGGCTGCTATTGAAAAAGGCAAATGGAATCAGCCGGCAGGCTGGCTTGATTTAAAAGAAGATATTTTAGCCGGAGCCCAAAGAGAAGCTAAAGAAGAAACAGGTTT
>CAZHFK010000005.1:4534-25626 GCA_964531215.1 uncultured Gammaproteobacteria bacterium
TTGCTGGGAGTTTATTCTTTAATCAAATATCAGGAAAATGAATTAATTCACGCACTTAAATTTATCTTTGCAGCAAATCCTTTAAGTGATGAGATTAATTTTGATAAAAATGAAATACTTGATGTTAGCTGGTTTTCTTTTGAGGAAATAATAGAAATGAAAGAGCGATTAAGAGATTCAGATATTATTAAAGAAATTGAAGATTATTTGGCGGGTAGGATTTATCCTTTAGATGTTATTAAGCCTTTAAATGATTATACACAGAAATAAGCTCGTAAAAAGGGTTTATTTTTGTTATACTAAAAATAGTATTTTTATTTAAATTTAATTTAATATTTATGAGGAAAAAAGATAAAAACGGGCAAAAGGCTCATGTTGTGGCCGTTGATATGGGTTATGGCCATCAACGAGCGGCTCAGCCTTTGCATATTTTGGCTTATAAAGGCAAAGTTATTAATGCCAATGATTATCCGGGAATTCCTGAGTCCGATAAGGAAATCTGGCATGATAGTCGTAAACTTTACGAATGGATTTCTTTATTTAAAAAAACACCATTAGTTGGGGAACTCGTTTGGAGTTTTTTTGATAATTTACAGAAAATTCCCAAATTTTACCCTAAAAGAGATCTTTCCGATCCCAATATGCAGCTAAAATATTTTATGTGGCTGATTAAATACAAAAATTGGGGCAAGCATTTGATTGAAAAATTAGAAAAAAAACCTTTGCCATTGATAACCACTTTTTTTGTCACGGCTTTTATGGCAGAGCATTTTAAATACAGTCAAGATATTTATTGTCTGGCGACAGATACTGATATTAGCCGTACTTGGGTTTCGCCAGAACCAATAACCAGTAAAATTAATTATTTTGCACCTAATTATAGAGTTGAACAAAGACTTAAATTATACGGGGTGAGTTCTGATCGGATTTTTTTAACAGGGTTTCCATTGCCGTTAGATAATATTGGCGGGTCGGATTTAAATATTTTAAAAAGAGATTTGGGGCGACGTTTATACAATTTGGATCCCAAACGCAAATACATTAAAAGTTATGACGAAACTATTCGTGATCAATTGGGCAGTAAAAATATGCCCAATAAAAAACATCATAATTTGACTATTGCTTTTGCTGTCGGTGGTGCCGGTGCGCAAAGAGATCTTGGTATAGCTATTATTAAGAGTTTAGGTCGTAAAATAAAAAGAAAAGAAGTCAATATAAATTTAATAGCAGGTACTCATAAAGAAATTAATGATTTTTTCAGGGATACTATTAAAGATTTGGGCTTTGGGTCTAATTTGGATAAAAATATTAAAGTTATTCATGCAGCTAATAAAGAAAAATATTTTAAAGAATTTAATAAAGCTTTACATACGACTGATATTTTATGGACTAAGCCAAGCGAATTATCTTTTTATGCTGCTTTGGGCTTGCCGATTATCATGGCACCGCCGATTGGCGCTCAAGAACATTTTAATCGTAAATGGTTAAGGACTATTGCTGCCGGTATTGATCAGGAAGATGTTAAATATACCGATCAATGGTTATATGATTGGCTGGATTCTGGCTGGTTTGCTGAAGCAGCTATGGAAGGTTTTATGGAAGCGCCTAAATATGGCACTTTTAACATTCAAAAAATCATTTCTCAGAAAGTAGAGGAAACCAAGCTAATGAAAACAGTTTTACAATATTAAGATGATTATTTCATTAAAAATTAGCAATTAAAGGGTGGTTTATTTCATCCTTTTTTGCTTTACAAAAAGCGTAAATTTGCTATTATTAATATATAATATATGCAGAAATCGGCAGTTTTATTGGAAAAATTAAATATCGCTGATCAGAAAGATAAGATAATCAAAAAAGAAGGTGAGGAAATAATTCAGGTTAATGTGATGACCAGTGCCGTGGCTGTTATTTATGAAAAGGTGCGAACCATTGTTGATTATAAGGAAGAACACTTATTACGTAAAAGTGCTATTTTTCGTATTTTAAAAAGGCGTTTTTTGGAAGGCGATGATTATTATAAAATTGCTGAAAATTTAATTAAAGAATTAATTGGCGCCAGATATTTACCCAATAATCAAATTCCCGAAACTAAGATTATTGAAGTCGCCAAGATTATTGAAAAATATGATTTATTATTTAGCGGAGTCAAAGAACAAAAAGGATTGCAAGCATCTTTGAAATTATACGACTGGATTTTGGGTATTGCCGCTGTAGAAATTGAGGAAGTGATTGTGCCGGCCAATAAAGAAAAAGTTTGGGTTCGTTTTATGTATGATGAGATACAGGCCAGGCTGGAGATTGTTTCCAAAAACATGACTGCTGATGAAAAAAATTTGCAGATTTTTATTGCCGTAAATCGTTCCTTGGTAAAATCTGACCGGTCAATGCTGGAATATTTGATTTTAAAACTTTGGTATCCGGAATGGATTAAAGATTATCGATTATTTTTACCTAAATTTATTGATGAAATATTTACCGTTAAAGAGCAAATTAATCAGCAAATTAATCATCGCTTGGCTAATAAGCTTTTGAAATTTTGCCGGCCTTATGCCACAATGACGATTATTTTAAGAGAAGTAATTTATCAGAATTTTAAACAGGCTCAAGAATTGGTTAATGACCCGCAGCTTTTGGAATCAAGTATTCGGGAAGTGTGTCAACAAAAATACAAGGAAACCAAAAATAGATTAAAGACTCAAATCTGGCGGGCAATTATTTATGTTTTTTTAACAAAAATGCTGTTGGCTTTGGTGCTGGAAATACCTTTTGATTATTATATTTTACAAAGTTTTAACTGGTTGGCGATTATTATTAATATAACTTTCCCCCCCTTATTAATGATTTTTATTGCCACAACCATCAGAGCACCAAGTGAAAAAAATACCCAAGCAATGATTAAGGGTATTAAAGATATTTTAAGCGGTAATGTTGGTGACGTTCAGTATATTAAAGAACCCAAGAAAAGAAATTGGTTTACCTGGATTTTGTTTAATTTTATTTATTTAATCAGCTTTTTAATTCCATTTGTTTTAATAATTTACTTTTTGCACAAAATAGAATTCAGTGTTTTGAGTATTGTGTTATTTTTGGTCTTTTTAAGTATTGTCAGCTTTTTTGGTGTCAGAATCAGGCATTCGGCTCGCGAATTGGTGGTTTTGCGAAAAAGAGAAAATATTCTGGGTGAACTTTTTGATTTTTTAACATTGCCTTTTATTAGATTAGGCAGATTTTTATCATTAAATTTTTCCAAAGTAAATATTTTTGTATTTATTTTGGATTTTATTATTGAGGCGCCATTAAAGATAGTTTTACAGGCAATAGAAGAATGGTTGGCTTTTTTTAAAGAAAAAAAAGAAGATATTTATTAAATCTATGCCAGGAGAATTACCATTATTAAATTTTGTCGAGGGTAAAGAAAAGCGACCCAAACCCTTGCCAGCCCAAAAAGAATCAGAGCCTGATTCAGCAATTGTTAAAAATCAAGAATCAAAGGAGGTAGCTCAGATTAAAAATTTGGCTGATCGGGTTGCCCGGCAAATGAAACAAGGCGAAAGTTTTTTATCAGCCTGTGACAAGGTTTTTAATACTGAAAATTTTAGTAAAGCTAAACGCAAGAAATTTCGCAGTCAAATAGGTAAAATGTTGGGGTGTCGTGGCGGGGACAAAATTAAAAAAATCAAGGCTCGTAAAAAAAATCAGACTGTGCCCAAGGGAAAAACATTTAGTCCCGCTCAAACAGAAAAAATGGTTAAAGAAGCTAAAATCTGGCAGTCTGAAGAAGAAGATCGCGCCGGCCAAACATATCAAGAAAGTGATTTTGAATAAAATTTAATTAATATTTAACTATAAAAATATGATTACCAAAGAAGTTATTCAATTAATAAGCAGCAGATTGCGTTCAGTCATTAATCATTTGATTTTAATCGGTTTCTTGTTTTTTATTTTAGCCGTGTCCATTTTGTTTTATCCGGAAATTTTGCAGATTTTATTTATTTTGGTGTTTTTTGTTGTTGCTTTTTCAGCTTTTTTGATTGCAGTGAAAATTAATAATATTAAGGAAAATTTTGATAATATTTTAAAAATAATATCTAAAACAGGAAAAAGGAAAAAATAATTTTATGAAATCAATTGTTATTTTTTATTCCCGAACCGGTAATACGAAATTTGTAGCAGAGCAAATAGCTACTGAGCTAGAAGCCGATTTACGGCCATTAATTGATAAAAAGGATCGTAGCGGGCCTTGGGGCTGGATTATGGCTGGCTTTGATGCTCTTAGAAAAAAGAAAGCTCAAATAGAAGAATTTAGTTTTGAGCCGGGTAAGTATAATTCCATTTTTATTGGTTGTCCCAATTGGGCCGGGCAGATGCCGCCGGCTTTAAGAACATTTTTAGAAGATGTTGATTTAAATAATCGTAAGGTCGTTTTATTTTGTACTCAAGACAGTATGGGCGCTGAAAAAGTTTTTAATAATTTAAGGCTTTTATGTCAGGGAGCCAATATAATATCCGAAAAATATTTTAATAAAGTTTTGCAAAATAAAGATCAAGCGCGTCAGGCAGTTAGAGGCTGGCTGTCTGATTTGAAATTATAAAAATTTTAAATAATAATCATAAAATTTATGGCGCAGCAAAAAAAAGTTATAATTTATACTACGCCAACTTGTCCTTATTGCAAGCAAGTCAAAGATTATTTAAAAGAAAATGAAATCGAATATCAAGAAATGGATGTTGCTAATGATTCTGATAAAGCGCAAGAGATGATTGATAAATCGGGCCAAATGGGCGTTCCGGTAATTGATATAGAGGGAGAAATTATTGTTGGTTTTGACAAAGAGAAGATCGATAAGGCTTTGAGTTTAAAATAAAATTTGACTATTAAAAAATAGTTTGTTAAATTATAATTAATATAATTTTTTTAATTATGAAAAAAGTTTTTCCAACCATTGCGATTATTAGAAGTATTATTCCAGCTCGTTTGGAAGGCTTTATGATTTGTTAATTTATTGTCAATTATTAAGATATAAAATCCAGCCTTCCAAAGAAGGCTGGATTTTTTGGTAAAGCACCTTAAAATTAAAACAAGCAAAAGGAGGGGAAAATGGCAAAACAGGCGGTTTTGATTAGTGACACAACCCTACGTGAAGGCGGACAATCAATGGCAACTACGTTGATCCCGGTTGATATGCTGGCGATTGCCACCAAGCTCCATGAGTTTGGCGTGCCCTGGATTGAAGGTCCGTGGCCGGTGCCAGAAGATGAAACAAAAGAGGAAGAGGAGGAAGAAGCCAGACAAAAAGCCAAAGAGTTTTATCGGTTAGTTCAAGCAGTTCCTTTTAGGGATAAAATTGTTGTTTTTGGTTCAACCATGGAAAAAGAGGTTGAAGCAAAACAAAGTAAAAGGCTAAAAGCTTTGGGTCAGACAGGCGTGAAGAATTTTGCAATTTTTGGCAAAACTTCCAAAAGGCATGTTTTTGAAGTTCTAAAAACAACTCTCAAAGAAAATTTGCGCATGATTCAAGAATCAGTCAAATTCTTGAAAAGAAAAGGCGGGGTGGTCTTTTATGATGCCGAGCATTTTTTTGACGGTTTTTTAGAAAATCAGGAATACGCCTTAAAAACACTGGAAGTCGCTAAAGCCGGTGGCGCTGATGTGATTATTCTTTGTGATACTAATGGCGGTATGTTGCCAGAGCAAGTCATCGAGATAGTCTTAGAAGTTTTACCGGTTTTAGGCGATACTCCTTGGGGCGTGCATATGCATGATGACGGAGATTTAGCTTTGGCTAACACACTTTGCGCTATTAATTATGGCGCTACTTACGCTCAAGTCACTGTTAACGGTGAAAGTGAACGAGTTGGTATGCCGAAAATGACCAGTTTGGTGCCGACTTTAATTCATAAAAAAGGCATCAAGTGTCAGGGCATAGAGTCAACTAAAGGGTTAAAAGCCCTGGCCGAGTTTGTGGCGGAAAGAAACAATAACTATTTACCGGATTCACGAGCTTATGTCGGTGAATGGGCTTTTACCCATTCGGCCGGAACACATCAGGCTGGTGCCAAGATCGACCCCAGTTTGCAAGAACATATTAATCCTGACTTGGTTGGTGCCAGAAGGCGTTATCCGATTTCTGGTGAGGTTGGTCGTAAATCCGTGGCAGCCGCTTTAGCTGAGTTAAATATTGGACTTGAAGCTGATGATCCGGTTGTGCGTAAAATTTTAAGTAAAGTAAGGGCGCTTGATAAAAAAGGCTTGCATCTGGAATCAGTGCCCGGCAGCTTTGCTTTGCTAGCTTTACGTCAATTACTTGATTATCAGCCGCCTTTCAAGGTAACTGTTATTAAACCAATGTCGACTTTGGTTAAAAAAGATGACAGTCCTTGGAAACATCGTTCCCGAGCCGAAATAGAGGTTTATTTGCCCAATCAAAAAGAACCGTTGCGTCTTTGGGCCAGGGGCAAGAAAGGACCATTGGATTCAATTGATAATGCCTTAAGACCAGCGCTTTTACCCAGTTATCCGCAGCTTGAAGAAGTTATCTTAATTGATTATAAAGTGCGAAAATTGCCAGGCAATGGTAAAGGCACTGCGGCCAAGGTTCGGGTGGCAATCATTGGTTCAACGCCTTATGGCTATGAGGTGACTGCTGGCATGTCTGAAAACTTGCTATTGGCTTCAGCTGAAGCTTTAATCGAGCTTTATGAGCTGGTTATCCTTAAAAGTCAAAGGCAGACCTAAAAAATTTTAGGCTCTACACTTATTAGTGTGGAGCCTTTTTACTTCCAAACAGGAAACCCCGCATGAAGGAGTGGCGAGAAGCGAGCCACGACTGAGTGCGGGGAGGACGTCATTATAAAGATTTTTCGGGCGAAAACGGCAGATGAGGCTTGCGGGGAAGACATTCTTTAGAGTTTTATCTTGTAACAGCCTAAAGGCTGTCTGTCCAGCTTAGGCCGTTTTCGCTCAATTATTTATTTTATGCTACAATATAAAGCATGAAAAAGTATCAATTACAAAAACAACAAGCTTGTCTTGATAATTTTAAAATAGATTATCAAAACGAATTAAATAAAGAGCAATTAGACGTGGTTTTAAATGGGGAGGGGCCTTGTTTGGTTTTAGCCGGAGCCGGTTCGGGTAAAACTCGCACCTTAGTCTATCGGGTAGCTTATTTAATTGAAAAGGGTATTAATCCTAAAAATATTTTATTGGTTACTTTTACCAATAAAGCGGCCAAAGAAATGTTAAATAGGGTAGAGGTTTTATTAAAATGCCAACCTAAGGGGTTGTGGGGCGGGACTTTCCATCATATTGGTAATATTATTTTACGCCGTTATGCCAAAGTTTTGGGGTATAATAACAAATTTACTATTTTGGATAAGGAAGATGCCAAAACTTTATTAAAAGCGGTAATGGGTGAATTAAATTTAAAGTATAAGGATAAATATTTTCCCAAAGCTGATGTGATTCAAAATATTATTTCTTTTAGTGCTAATAGTCAAAAGCCAATCAGTCAGGTAATTGAAGAAAAATATAATTATTTGGAGCCTAAATTAATCCCGGTTATTGAGACAATTAACAAAGCTTATCAAAAAAAGAAATTAAAAACCAATGTTATGGATTTTGATGATTTGCTGATTAATTGGTTAAAACTGCTAAAAAAGGACAAAGCAATCAAAAATAAATTAGCCAGCCAGTTTAAATATATTTTAGTTGATGAATATCAAGATACTAATAAAATCCAGTCAGAAATAATTTATGAATTAGGCACTGTCCATAAGAATATTTTAGTAGTTGGTGACGATTGCCAGTCAATTTACTCCTTTCGGGCTGCTGATATTAATAATATTTTGGATTTTCCTGAAAAATTTAAAAAGACTAAAGTCTTTAAAATAGAAACTAATTATCGTTCTTCACCGGAAATTTTAGATTTGGCTAATAATTCAATTGCCAATAATTTTAACCAGTATCAAAAAGCCTTGAATACAATTATTGATCATAAGCAAAAACCAGCCTTGGTGGCTTTGCGTGATTCAGAACAGCAAGCCCAGTTTATTGCTCAGCGTATTTTGGAATTGCAAGATGAAGGGCGGAGTTTAAATGATATGGCGGTTTTATTTAGGTCTTCTTTTCAGGTTATGGAACTGGAACTGGAATTAAATAAGCGTAATATTCCTTATCAAATGCGTGGCGGTATCAAATTTTTTGAACAGGTTCATATTAAAGATATTGTAGCGTACTTGAAAATAATCAATAATTGGCAAGACGAACTTTCTTGGAAAAGAGTTTTATTATTGTACGAAGGAATTGGCCCGGCGAATGCCCAAATGATTTGGCAGGAAATTAGTAAATTAAAAACCTTAAAATCAGCCGTAGAACAATTAATCAGGATTCCGGCTTCGGTTAAAGTAATTCGCAGTTTGGAAAAACTTAATCAGTTATTTGAATTTTTGCTTGTACAAAATCAAGATTTTATTGCCACAGCCATTAAACAAATTCTAAAAGCCGATTATCAGGATTATTTAAAAGCTAATTTTGAAAATGCCAAGGATCGGCTGGAAGATTTAAATCAATTAGCTAATTTTGCTTTGCAGTATGAAAAATTAGAAGATTTTTTATCCGACGTAACTTTGTCAGAGGGTTTTAAAGGCGAGACTGTTGAACAATATCAAGCCGGTCCATCTGAAGCTTTAATTTTGAGTACCATTCATCAAGCTAAAGGTTTGGAATGGAAATATTTATTTGTGATCGGCTTGGCTGAAGGTCAGTTTCCTCATTATAAAATTTATGAGCATCCTGAAGAAATTGAAGAGGAACGCCGTTTATTTTATGTGGCGGTTACCAGAGCCAAAGACGAGCTTTATTTGACTTATCCGATTATTTCTTTTTCTTTTAGTACCGGGCAAAATATTAATAAACCGTCCAGTTTTTTGCAGGAATTAAATGATAATTTGTTTGAGCCGTGGCAGGTTAATGAAGAAAATGAAGTTGAATATGATTCTGATGATGAGCAGAATTTTGTAGAAGGTGAATTTTTACAAACAGTTCATTATGATGATTTATAAAAAAAATTTTTTATAGTATAATATAATTGAGTTTTTAATACTTAATATTTAATATTATGTTAGAGATAGAAATTCAAAAAGGTGATATTACCAAAGTTAAAGCCGATGCTATTGTTAATCCGGCTAATTCTTATGGTTGGATGGGCGGCGGTTCAGCCGGCGCTATTAAAAAAAATGGCGGAGAAGAGATTGAAAAAGAAGTTGTTGACAAAGCGCCTTTAGAAGTCGGTAAGGCTGTTGCCACTACTGCCGGTAAGCTGCCTCATAAAGCCGTAATTCATGCGCCAACTATGACCAGCCCGACTGAAAAAGCTCAGGATTATAATGTGGCTATGTCAGTCAGGGGAGCTTTGCTTTTGGCTGATGATCAGAAATTTGAAACGATTGCCATGCCAGGTATGGGTACCGGCATAGGTAATTTTCCTAAAACAAAGGCTGCGCAAACCATGATTGACGAGATTAAAAAATTTGAACCAATGCATTTGGAAAAAGTTATTTTGGTCGATATTGATGAAGAATTGGTTAAAGCTTGGCAGAATTATTTAAAATAGAATTGATTAATTATAGTTATTTAGATAATTAAAACGGACTTTATTGAGTCCGTTTTTGTTGTTTTATTTGTTGACCAATGTTAGCCGGTAATTTATATGGTTTTTGTTTATCATGTAATTCCTGCCATTCTTTTTTTGAAACTGATTTAAAATTTTTACCTATAAATTTTTTTAATGGTATGAATTGTAAAATCGTAGCCGTAATCGGTTTGCCAAAAGTTGCGCTGTCACTGGAAATAGTTTTAATTTTTTTTTGTCTTTCAAACCCCGGCACACCCTCAACTTTTGTTGGCCACCAATCAGACCATTGAGCTTCCGTTTCTGTTAAGCGATTTTTGAAATGTTTTTTCCATTTGTTAATGTCTATGGCCAGAGCAATTATAATAAAGGCCATTAATAAAATTAGAAAAATATACATTTCCCCCCTCCTTTTGATTTTAAAATTATTTTACTAATTTAATTAAATTTTGCAAGAGCATGGCCACTGTCATGGGGCCAACACCGCCTGGTACGGGTGAACGCCAGCCGGCTTTTTTATCACAAGCCGGAGCAATATCACCGACAACTTTATTATTCATTTTATTAATACCGACGTCAATTAAAATGGCGTCTTTTTTGATCATGTCTGGTTTGATGAATTTCGGTTTGCCAATAGCTACAATTAAAACATCAGCTTTTTGAGTTTGAGATTTGAGGTTTGAAACTTGAGGGCTTAAATAAGAAACTTGAGATTGCGGCAATAATTTTTTAAAAGGTTGGGCGAATTTTTTTGAATTGCTTAAGATTGTTATTTTTTTATCCTTTAAATTTTTATCGGTTGCTTTGAGTAATTCAATAATACCTAAAACATTAGGTGAGATAACTTGGCTTTGCGGATGAAACCCGTCCATATCTTTTTCCGGTTTGATTTTTTTTATTATTTTTTCAATATTATAGTCTGGAGGTAATGGTAATTGAATTAAAATCCCGTCAATTTCAGAATCTTTATTTAAAAAATCAATAGCATTTAAAATCTGTTTTTCCGAGCAATCATCCTCAATAAAATAAGAATGAAAATCAACTCCCACTTTTTGGCAAGCTTTTTCTTTGAGCCGTAAATAAAGCTTGGAAGCCGGATTGTTGCCAATTAAAATAACCGCCAAACCTGGGCTTTTTTCAAGTTTGGTTATTTTTTGCTTAATTGCTGATAAAATTTCATCAGCGATTTTTTTCCCGTCAATTAGTTTTGCTGGCATAATTTTTGCACCTTAACCAGTGATCAATACTTATAGCTAATTAATATTTAAGTCCCGAATAAATCGGGAATTTATTTGTTAATTCTTTAACTAAATTTTTGGTTTTATTTTTTAAATCGTTATTATTTTGATTTTTTAATATGTCCGCAATTGTTTGGCCGATTAATTTTATTTCCGACTCGGCCATACCTTGAGTGGTTAAAGCGGCTGAGCCTAAGCGCAAACCGGAAGGATTATTGGCCGGCTGATCATCAAAAGGAATAACATTGAAATTGGTGTAAATGTTACATTCAGCCAAAGCCGTAGCCGCTTGTTTACCGGTAATTTTAAGCGGACTTAAATCAATTAAAATTAAATGGGTTTCGGTTCCACCGGAAACTAAACGAATATTATTATCAAGTAAAGTTTGGGCTAAAGTTTGCGCGTTTTTAATTGTTTGTTTTTGATCATTTTTGAATTTATCAGACATGGCTTGTTTAAAACAAACAGCTTTGGCTGCGATTACATGTTCCAGTGGTCCGCCTTGAATGCCTGGGAAAATAGCTTTATCGATTTTTTGAGCTAATTCTGCTCTGGCCATAATTATGGCGCTGCGTGGTCCGCGTAAAGTTTTATGAGTAGTTGTAGTAATTACATCCGCATTATTAATTGGTGACGGATGTAAATTGGCAGCACACAAACCCGCAATGTGGGCAATATCAGCCAAATGATAAGCTTTGACTTTTTGTGCTATTTGATTAATTTTAGCAAAATCAATCTGGCGCGGATAAGAACTGGCACCACTGATTATTAATTTGGGTTTTTCAGTTAAAGCTATTTGTTCAATTTTGTCATAATCAATGGTTTTTGTTTTTTTATCAACTCCGTAATGGCTAATTTTATATAATTGACTGGCTAAACTGACTTTGGAACCGTGTGACAAATGTCCTCCATGACTTAAATCCATGGAAAGAATTTTATCCCCGGGTTGTAATAGGGCAAAATAAGCAGCTAAATTAGCCGAAGTCCCGGAATGGGGCTGGACATTAACATGTTCAGCTTGAAATAATTTTTTAGCTCTTTCAATGCAAAGCGTTTCAATTTTATCAATAAATTGATTGCCAGTATAATAACGTTTATTCGGATATCCTTCGGCATATTTATTGCTCAAAACAGTGGACATTGTTTCTAAAACAGCTTCTGAAGTGAAATTTTCTGAAGCAATCATAATTAAACCATTTTTTTGTCGCGTAGTTTCTTTAATTATTATTTGCCGAATTTTAGGATCAATTTTAGCTAAATTTTTCATATTAATATAATTTTATTAGGTTAAAGCCAGATTGTCAAAATAAAAGAGGGATAAACATTGAGTTTATCCCTCGAGGGAAAAATGAGCCTTAACAATGAAAGATTAAAGAACGATTTATGGTTAACCAGAAAAAAATTTTTTCTGAGAATTGCTTAGGGGCTGGAATGCCCCTAAATGAAAAAGAGGAATAGCGATGAAAAGGCCGTTTAATTACAATTATTATATTATAAGCTGATTTGAATCAGTTATTTTTTTGAAGGGGCGTTCCAGGACGCCCCTTCAGCTAGCGCTGCTGTTAGAACTTCTGCTTTGGATCGCGTTGAAATAATAGCATCCGTGTAGTTTTAACTCTATCATGAACCAGGCAGCTGGCCTGGTAATTTTTATTGGAATCCCGCTGGGTAAAGGGATTCCAATTTTTAAGGAGAAAGTAATTATTCAGCCTCTTATTTTAATAATATCAGATTTATAGAAAAAGTTTAATTTATAGTTGTGGATAATTTAAATTATAAATATTTAACCATATAGTTTTTTTCTAATTTATAGTCTAATTTTTTATAATATTGTCTAACCCCGATGCCGGCAATCACAGTTATTTTATGCAATTTATTTTTTTTAACGATTTTTTCAGCTTCTTGCATTAATTTTTTACCCAGTCCAATATGCTGAACAGCTTTTTGTTTTGATTTTAAGGGGATTAATTGACCGTAAGTATGCACTTCCCGAATTAAGGCTGCATTGGCAATTTCCGGTAATTTTTTAATTAAATCCGGTTCAATATTTTGCGGGATTCTAAGCCTTAAAAAAGCATATAATATTTTTTCATCTTTGGATTCATAGCTTAAAAAATATTCAAGTCCTTCTGATGCTTGATATTTTCTAATTTTAAATTTTATATTTTTCACATTAACCGGTTTATTGCGGGCTTCTCGACAACGGATACATTGGCAAAATTGACCGGTTTGTCGTAATCTTTCATGAATCAGTTGCCTTAAATTGGAAATTTTATTGCCGGCAATAATACTTTCACTGGGAATATCACGAATTAATCTGGTAATTCTAACATAAGGCGGAATTATTTTTTTGATTTTGATTAAGAGATTTAAAAGCTGTTTGTCGGTATATGGTTTATATTTGCCTTGTTTATACCATTTATAAATTTTAGCATCTTTAGTAATAACACAAGGATAAATTTTAAGCATGTCCGGTTGGTAATCGGAGTCAGCAAACAATTTTTTAAATATTTTTAAATCTTTAGCCGGTGTAGCGCCAGGTAAATTTGGCATCATATGATAAGATATTTTAAACCCGGCATTTTTTAATAATTTAGTGGCTTTGATTGTTTGTTTGACTGAATGTCCGCGTTTGGTTAATTGTAAAATTTTATTATCAAGAGTTTGCACGCCCATTTCCACTCTGGTGCAGCCAAAATCTCTCATTCTTTTGATTTCTTCAATATTAATATAATCAGGCCGAGTTTCCAAAGTTAAGCCAACAACCCTGTATTTGGCAGTCTGGTTCAATTTTTGAGCTTGCTTTAAATTTTTTGCAATTTTTTTATTAAAACCGTCAAAGCAACGTTTTATAAACCAGGTTTGGTATTGTTTGGGTAAAAAAGTCCAGGTGCCACCCATAACAATAAGTTCACATTTATCAGCTTGATGACCGGTTTGCTTTAAAGCCCTTAGCCGTAGTCGAATTTGTTTAAAAGGATCAAAATTACACAAAATAGCCCGCATAACAGCCGGTTCGTTTGATAAATATGATTTGGGCATAGCTGTCTCATCAGGACAAAAAACACATTGTCCCGGACATTTGTAAGGTTTGGTTAAGACTGCGATTGGCGCTACGCCGGATAGAGTTCGAATTTCTCTTTTTTTGAGCAATTTCTCAAGTTTGAAATTAGGCTTGATTATTCCTTGTTTAACCAATTTATGATAAGCTGATAATAGTTTAATTTTAGAAGGTGCAGCCATATTTAAATTACCAGCGATTTTTCTAATTTGATAGTTTAGTTCTCGTTGGTTATCAATTTTGATTTTATTTAATTTTTTAATAATATTTTCTAAATTTTTCATACATATGAGACGTGAAATCGCCGACAAATTAATTGAACAAAACAAAACTATTTACGAGCAGATTGCCAGGGATTTTTCTGTTAGTCGTGCCAATATTTGGCCTGAATTTGAGTATTTTAAAGGATATTTACAAAAAAATCAAGATATCCTGGATTTGGGCTGTGGGAATGGCCGGCTTTTGGTAATGCTTAAAGATTATCAGCCTAATTACTTGGGGATTGATTTCAGCGCAAAATTAGTTGAAGAAGCTCAAAAAAAATGGCCTGATTATAGTTTTAAAGTCGCTGATATTTTGGATTTATCTTTTTTGGAAAATAAATTTGATCTAGTTTTTTTAATTGCCACTTTGCATCATATTCCGTCTGATCGTTTGAGATTAAAAGTTTTACGTGAAGTTTATTCAGTTTTAAAGCCAGGCGGTAAATTATTAATGATAAATTGGAATTTATGGCAAAAAGATTATCTTAAATATATCATTAAATACACACTTTTAAAACTGGCCGAACCGACCAAACAAGTTTTACCGGGCATCAAAGCTAAAGATTTGGATTTGCAGGATGTTTTTGTGCCTTGGCAAAAAAAACATTTAAGGTATATTCACGCTTTAACCGAATTAAATGTAGCCAGCTTGGTTAAAAAAACAGGTTTTGAAATAATCAAAAATGTTTCTAATAAACGCAATATCATAACAGTTGCTAAAAAAGCTTAAATTTATGTCAGAACAAGAAAAACAACCATATACAAAACCGGAAATAACAAAGATTGAAAAAAGCGAATATGATGAAAAAATAGAAAAATCAGCTGCTCAAGATAAGCAAATGGATGTACTCAGCCAAGTCGGTACGCCGCAAGAAATTGAAGAAAAATTTAAAACAGATAAAATTGAAGAACAAACGGGTAAATTAAAAGATAACGAATCCATAAATTATAAAAAACAGGAAGAATTAGCAGCAATTTCAAAATTTGAAAGAATTAAAATTGATAAAATTATTAAAGATAATATTGATAAGCCTGATTTTAAAAAACGTCTTTCAGCTATAAATCCTGAAAAAATTGATGCCAAAGCTATAGAAAAAGGTTTGGCAGCTTTAATGGGAGCGGATATTGATTTACCTGAGACCGAACGTTTAAATTTATTTAATCAAAGTTTAGAATATTATGCCGATACTAAAAATTTTGAGCATCCTTTAGTTTGGCATTCTTCAGGTTCGTTTACATTAAGAAACGGCATGCGTGAAGGATTTAAAGGCGGTTATGGTCGGGTTGCCGGAGAAACCAGTCATTTTATTGATAAACATGAAGATAAAAAATATGCTGAGGTGCAAAAAGGTTTGTCAGTCACTCATCCCGATGATCCTTCAGCTGAATATTTTCAACAATTATTTGCCCGTTTAGGCGCTAAAAAAGAGGAGTTGCCTGAGTTTTTAGCTCTTGATTCTGAAAAATTAACCGATAAAAAAGTAATTGAAACTTTCATACAAGCTTATAAAAATACCCATCCAAAAGAATTAAAAAAATATGTGGCTGATTCTTTGGGGCAGCCAGAAGATTCTATTACTGATGAAGCTATTGATGCATTAATGAAGCAAAAAATTGAAGCTATTACTCAAAGACAACAAGAGGCAAAAAGCGAAACAATCAAAAAAGAAATTTTACCAGAAATTGGAAGTGAAGAATTAAGACAAACTTTACTTGAAGAAGCCGAGCATCCTTTTCCTGTATTTATGAGTTTTGATTTAAAAGGCAAACAAGAAAATTTAACGACTGTGTCCAGGGGTGAAAAACCAGTGCCTCATTTGCCATTTGAAGACAGATATTATGATACCGTAAATAAAGAACAAATCGCCCAGCTTAAAGTGCCTATAAGTCAGATTGATAAAGTTAAGCAATGGTGTCTCGATGAAGGGATTGAACCGGAAATAATTCCAATAGAAATCTTTGAAGTTAAAAGATTAATTGAAAATCAAATTGAAAAATAATAATATTTTTGCTAAGATTAAGCTATAAAAATAATTCAAAAATTATGACAAATTTTGAAAAACAACCTGATTTAAAATCAGGACCTAAAATTAGTAGTGAGTTATCAGAAGAGACAAAAAAACGTCAGCAAGAAGAAAGAAAAAAAAGAGGAATTGAGACAGAAAATGAAGAAAGTAATACCCTTGAAAATTCAAAAGCTAATGAGGGGCCAATTTTTGAAAATAAAGATGCTCAAAAAGAACAAAGCTTTGAGGATTTAATTAGGAAAATAAAACAAGACACGAATAATTTAATGGCTGGATATAAAGATGCTGATCCAGTTACTAGGGGAGAGATGAATGAAAAAATACATGCATTAGTAGACGCACAATTATTTTTGACTGCTGTAGAGGAAGATGATTTAGATGATATTTTAACAGATCTAAACGAAAATATTGAAAAAATAGAAAAGAAAATCTCAGAAGAGGGAGAATCAGCTGAAAATTTATTTGCTAATACATTAAGAGTACTAAAGTCAAACAGAGAAATTATTCAGGACAGGTTATAAAATAAAATTAAATATCATATGGATTTATCAAAAATAAAAAAAGTTCACATTATTGGCATTGGCGGAATCGGGATATCAGCCGTGGCCAAGCTTTTAATTAGTCAGGGGAAGACAGTCACTGGTTCTGATGTTCAGGATTCAGCTATTATTGAAGTTTTAAAAAATTTTGGTGCGCAAGTTTTTATTGGCGAGCACAAAGCTGATAATTTGCCGACTGATGCCGATTTAATAATTTATTCAGATGCAGTGCCGGAAAGTAATGTAGAACGACAAAAAGCCGATAAGCTTAAAAAAGAAACTTTAAGTTATTTTCAATTTTTAGGCGAATATTCCAAAACTAAATATACTATTGCTATTTCCAGCACTCATGGTAAAACCACAACTACTGCTTTAACCGGTTTGATTTTTGATCGGGCGGTTTTTGATCCGACAGTGATTGTCGGCACTAAAATTGAAAATTGGGATGGCAATTTGCGTTTAGGAAATAGTAATTATTTTATTGTTGAAGCTGATGAATACCGCGGCCATATGCTGGAATTTAGTCCGCAGATTATTATTTGCAATAATCTTGAATATGAACACGCTGATTATTATAAGGATTTAAATGACGTGATTAGTAAATTTCAGGAATTTGTCAATAAACTGCCTCAGGATGGGTATTTTATTTATAATGCCGATGATCCTGTTTTAAGGGAAAGAATTGAAAAACCTAATTGTAATGTAGTTAGTTATGGCTTGGAAAATGAGTCAGCTGATTTATTGGCTAAAAATATTAAAATCGATCATGGTCGGCAAATTTTTCGGCCGGTTTATAAAGGCCAGGAATTAAAAGATTTTAATTTACAAGTACCTGGTAAGTTTAATATCTCCAATGCCTTAGCTGCCAGTCTTTGCGCTTTGGAACTGGGTATTGAGCAGGGCGTGATTAAAGATAGTTTGGCTCAATATAAGGGAGCTTGGCGCCGGTTTGAAATAGTCGGCCGGTTAAATGATTTTGGGCCGGAAAAAGACGGAGCCATGATAGTTTCCGATTATGCACATCATCCGACTGAAATTGCAGCTACGATTAAAGCTGCCAAAGAATTTTATCCTGACAAACGTTTGGTAGTGGCTTTTCAGCCTCATCAAAAAAAACGAACCAAAGAATTATTCAGTGATTTTGTTAAAATATTTACTGATTGCCAGGCTGAGGTAGTTATTTTATCGGAAATTTATGATGTGGCAGGCAGGGAAGAGAAAACCGATGAAATAAGTTCCCGTGATTTGGAGGAAAAGATCGTTTTTAATTTGTCAAAAAAAATAACCGCCGGACAGCAAATAAAAACCGAATATTTGTATGCCAAAGATTTGGAAAATACCAAAGCTGAAATTTTAAATAAAGTAAAATCAGATGATTTGGTTATTATTATGGGCGCAGGCAATATTGATCAAGTTGCCAGAGAATTGGTTTAGTTTTTTTATATGTCATACGCTAAAATACATATAGGTACCAGTGGTTGGTCATATGATGATTGGTATGATAATTTTTATCCCATAGATATTAATAATGACGAGCTTTTGCAATTTTACAGCCGGCATTTTTCTACTGTAGAAATTAATACCAGTTTTTATCATTTGATCAAAGAAAAAACTTATCAAAATTGGCATAAAGATACACCTAAGGATTTTATTTTTTCAGTCAAAGCTTCTCGTTACATTACCCATATTAAAAGGTTAAAAGATCCCAAAGATTCTTGGATTAAATTTGAAAAGGGAATTCGGGCTTTGAAAAATAAACTAGGTGTTATTTTATTTCAATTCCCGGCCAATTTTAAGGTTAATCAGGAACGTTTGGCAAATTATTTGAAATTTTTACCCCAAAAATATAAATATGCTTTTGAATTCAGGCATAAATCATGGTTTAATAATGAAGTTTATGAGATTTTAAATAAATATAATTCGGCCTTATGTTTGGTCAGTGCGCCTGATTATCCTTGGCAAGAAAAAATAACCGCTGATTTTACTTATTTAAGATTGCATGGCGCACAAGAATTATATAAATCAAAATATTCAAATCAGGAATTAAAAAACTGGGCTGATAAAATAAAAAATTGGCAAGAGCAAGATATTGAAGTTTATTGTTATTTTGATAATGCTTATGAAGCTAATGCAATTGATAATGCCAAGCAATTAATTGAGTTGGTAAAATAAATGGAAATGAAAATAATCAGATAAAAAGAAAAAAGCCCGTGGTTTTTATCCACTGACGGCTTTTTATGAAATAATGTTAGGGCTTTGTTATTTTAAAAGTTTTTTATTAAGGTTTCAGCTTTTCATATTTAGCATGAATTGCGTCATGTTTAGATAGATCGGTCAGATCCGAATTGACGACCATATCAATGATTTGTTGCATTTTAAGCGCCTCTTCAGTATGGCCATAATTTTCAATTCTGTATTTGATTGTATACAGGGCGCCGATTAATTTTAGCCAAGAATCATAGATAATTCTTTCCTGCTTTTCTTTTTGAGCCTTATTATTATCTTGTTCATTTTTTGATTTCACCTGAAAACTAATAGTTACTAAGTAATTTCCCAGAAAGTGGCCGTAAAGTGACCAACCATCTTGCGGAGTTGTGCAAGTAAATGCTGTTGCCATAATATACCTCCTTTTATTTAATTATTTTATTAAGTTATCATAGAATATGATTTTTAGTCAATATTTTAAATGATTGGTTTAAAAACTAGTAATATTTTAATAAGGTAATAAATTGTAATATAATTGCAAGATATGTTACAAATAATAAAAAGATTTGAACTGCAATTAGGTAAAAATATTCAATTAGATGTGTTATTAGCACCATATACTACATTTAAAATTGGCGGGCCAGCCAAATATTTTTTTATTGCGCAAAATAATGATGATTTGGTAAAAGCAATTAGTTATGCCAGAAAATTAAAAATACCGCATTATATTTTGGCTGGCGGTTCTAATTTATTGATTGCCGATGATGGTTATAACGGTTTAATTATTTTAAATCAAGCCAATGAAATATTATTTAAAGCGAATAACAGGGTCGTGGCTGATGCAGGCACTAAATTATTTGATTTAGTTAAACAAACAATTGAACATGGTTTGACCGGTTTGGAATGGGCGGCTGGTATTCCGGGCTCAGTTGGCGGTGCAATTAGAGGAAATGCCGGGGCTTATCAAGGGGAAATAGCCGATAATATTATAGGAGTTGAAATTATGAGAGGTTCTAAACAGTTTATTTTAGCTAAAGAACAATGTGAATTTGGTTATCGTGATTCTATTTTTAAACATAATAATAATTTAATAATTTCCGGTGAATGGCAATTGCAGCTCGGTGATAAACAAAAAAGTCAAGAGAAGATTAACGAAATATTAGAAAAGCGTAAAAAGCGGCAGCCGCTTGAATATCCGTCTGCCGGTTGTATTTTTAAAAATATTGAAATTAATTCAGCTAATTTGGATAAAATTGATAATCTAAAAAATTTACCGGCTGAATATCTGCAGTATAAAAAAATCCCGGCTGCCTGGTTAATTGAGCAAGCCGGCTTAAAAGGTGAAAAAATCGGTGATGCCCGGATTTCTGAAAAACATGCCAATTTTATTATTAATTTGGGACAGGCTACGGCGACTCAAGTAAAAGAATTAATTGAATTAGCTAAAAATCAGGTAAAACAAAAATTTGATTTGCAATTGGCAGAAGAAGTCCAATATCTGGGCTTTTAAAAATAATAAGGACCAACCAGGCAAATGAGTAGAAGGAGGAGAAAAGCCCCACCTGCCTGATCGGTCCATTGGTAATTTTCATTACCGTTAAGTAAAGCGTAAGTTATTTGCATATTATTGTCAATTAAATAAAATTGCTTAATTATAATTTCAATGTTAAAATAATTTATATGAAATTAACCAAACAAGAAGTAGAAAAAATCGCCAAACTGTCACGTTTGGAATTAAGTGAATCAGAAAAAGATCAGTATACTGCTCAGCTTTCTGATGTTTTGGACTATTTTGAAAAATTAAAAGAAATAAATACTGATAAGGTTGAAACAACCGCTCAAGTAACCGGCTTGGAAAATGTGTATCGTGAAGATGAAATTGATCAGTTTGATCAGCAGAGCGAATTAATTGAGCAGACAACTGATACCGATGATGATTTGATAAAAACAAAGTCAATTTTTTAATTTATGTCATTAAATAATTTAACAATTAAAGAGGCGCATAAAAAATTAGCCAGCCGGGCAATTTCCAGTTTTGAATTAACAAAAGCTTGTATTGACAGGATTGAAAAAACCGAAGAAAAACTTCATTGTTTTTTAGCTAAAGATTTTGATAATGCCTTA
>CAZHFK010000005.1:25636-34221 GCA_964531215.1 uncultured Gammaproteobacteria bacterium
GGCCAAAGCTGTTGATAAAAAAATTCAACAAGGTGATAAATTAAAACCCTTGGAAGGTATTGCTTGCGGTATTAAAGATTTAATTATTACTCGGGGAATTAATACTACGGCTGCTTCTAAAATGTTGAGAAATTATCAGCCGGTTTTTGATGCAACCGTTATTAAAAAGTTAAAAGAAAACGGTGCTATAATTTTAGGTAAACATAATTGTGATGCTTGGGGACACGGTTCATCAACTGAAAATTCTGATTATGGCCCGACGCATAATCCTTGGGATTTAACCAGGGTGCCCGGGGGGTCTTCAGGTGGCGGTGCGGCCGGTATTGTGACTGATCAGGTTTTTTTCGCTTTAGGTACTGATACCGGCGGTTCTATTCGCCAACCGGCTTCATTTTGCGGTATAGTCGGTTTAAAACCGACTTATGGTCGGGTTCCCCGTTTTGGGGCGATTGCCATGGGTTCATCTTTGGATACTATCGGTCCTATGACTAAAACGGTTGAAGACGCTGCTTGGGTTATGAATATTATTGCCGGTCAAGATGATAAAGATTCAACTACTCCGTATCAGCCAGTGCCTGATTACACTAAAAATTTAAATAAAGATATAAAAGGTTTGAAAATCGGCATACCTAAGCAGGCTTTGGGTGAAGGTCTGGATCCTCAAATTAAAAATTTAATCGAGGTGGCAATTAAGGATTATGAAAAATTAGGAGCAAAAATAGAAGAAGTGGAATTAACCACACTTGATTATGCTTTAGCTTGTTATTATATTATTATGCCTTCTGAAGTGAGTTCTAATTTAGGCCGTTATGACGGTATTCGTTATGGGCGCCAAGCTAAAGACGCCAAAGATTTAATGGAAATATATACAAAATCAAGAGCTCAGGGTTTTGGGCCAGAGGCTAAAAGAAGAATTATGATCGGCACTTATACTTTAAGCGCCGGTTATTATGATGCTTATTATAAAAAAGCCATGAAAGTCAGAACTTTGATAAAGCAGGAATTTGAGAAGATTTTAAATAAGGTTGATTTAATTTTAATGCCGGCCACGCCTACAGCAGCTTTTAAATTAGGTGAAAAAACCGATGATCCATTGACCATGTATTTACAGGATGTTTATACAGTACCCGTTAGTTTATCCGGATTACCATCCATTTCAATCCCTTGCGGTTTTACTGATAATTTACCGGTTGGCATGCAACTGGTTGCCAAACAGTTTAATGAAGCACAAATTTTCCAGGCAGCTCATGCTTATGAGCAGGTCAATGCTTGGCAGGAGATAAAACCAAAATTATAATTAAGATTTCATTGTTGATAAAAAATCAAGTAGAATTACTTGATTTTTTTTGTTATAATAATAGTAATAAAATATTTATTAGTTAAAAAAATAAAACTATGAAAAAAATTATTTTTTTGATTGTTTTTGGTTTGAGTTTGCCTTTTGCTTTAATAGCTGCTGATAATTTTTATGATTTGGGAATTAAGCCCGGTGATATTAGTTTTTCCGATGAATTAATTGCCGGTCAAAATATCAGAATTTATGCTTCGGTTCGTAATTTTGGCAATACCGATGTTTCCGGTTATGTAACTTTTCATAAAAGTGATACTTTGATCGGTGATTCACAGGTTGTTTCAGTTAAAGCTTCCGGCTTGGCTGATGAAGTTTTTGTTGATTTTACGGTTCCTTCCGGAAGTTTTAATATTAGGGCTGAAATAAAAGGTCAAACTCCGATTGATGAAAATCCCGATAATGATATTGCTGTTACCAGTCTTTTTGTGCCTAAACTGGATAATGATGGTGATGGCATACCGGATGATGAAGATAAAGATGACGATAATGACGGCGTGCTTGATGAAAATGAACCGGTTTTAGATACTGATCCAAATGATCCGGATTCTGACGATGACGGTTGTTTGGATGGCGACGATGATTTTCCGACTAATCCAGACGAATGTTACGATAATGATGGTGACGGGATTGGCGACAATCAAGATACTGATGATGATAATGACGGTCTTTCTGATGATTATGAAAATCAAATAAATACTGATCCGCTTGATGATGATACCGATAATGATGGCGTGATTGATGGTCAGGATTATTGTCCGGGTGATCCGGGTTGCACCGAAGAACAGACAGAAACGGATAACTCTGATCGGGATAATAATAAATCTGATGATGAACAAAATATAGATGAAGCATCAGCAGCCAGTGATTTGCCGGAAGACAATGAATCGGTTGATGATGAAGATAAAAACGAAGATATTGATATTGATGAGATTGATGAACAGATTAAACCTAAAGTAAAAATTAAAACCGAAAAAAAAGACTGGGATACTTATCTTTTTAGCGCTGAATTAAAAGGAGTTTTAGATGAAAACTTGGTTTATAACTGGGATTTCGGTGATGGTGCGAGTTCCAATCAAAAAATAGTGGAGCATAAATATGAAAAAGGAGGGCAATATGATGTTAATTTAACCGTTACAGGTCCGGATGATCTTGAATTAACTGATAATAAAAAAATTAACATATCATTTTTTAATTTTGGTAATAAAGGTTTAATAATGGGATTAGGCGGTTTGGTTGTTCTTTTGGCGATTTTATTTAGATTAAGTTTTTGTGGTCTAAAATTAAGATAATTTAAGATTAATCTAAAATTATATGGCTGATAAAATTCATGATGTAATTATTATTGGTTCGGGACCGGCTGGCATGACAGCTGCCATTTATTGTGCCCGTAAAGGGCTTGATATCCTAATAATTGGTAAAGAAGTCGGAGGGCAAGTTGCCAAAAGCGCAGAAATAGAAAATTATTTGGGTTTTGGTTCTTCCACTGGTCAGGAATTAACCAAAGAGTTTCATGAACACGTTAAATCATTTAAAAATATTAAACATATTCATGATGTTTTAGTAAAAAAAATTGAGCAAAAAAATGATAAATTTACTGCAACAACCGATGAAAATCAATATGAAGCCAAATCTTTAATTATTGCATCAGGTAGAAAACCAAGAAAATTGGGTGTTCCCGGGGAAAAAGAATTTAGAAATAAAGGCGTTTCATATTGTGAAATTTGTGACGCTCCGTTATTTAAAGATAAAAAGACCGCAGTAATTGGCGGTGGTAATTCCGGCCTTGAAGCCGTAATGTCTTTGGCTGATATTTGTCGCAACGTTTATTTATTAGAATATGCCAAAGAGCTTGGTGGTGATAAAGTTTTACAGGATAAAATCAAAGAACTTGATAATGTGGAAATAATCACTAATGCTGAGACTACTGAGATAGTGGGGGATAAATTTGTAACGAGTTTAAAATATAAAAATCGCGAGTCAGGTGAAGAAAAAGAAATTGAATTAAAAGGTGTATTTATTGAGATTGGCTGGAAACCTTCAATTGATTTTGATAAAATAAGCCCCAAAAATGATAAAAACGAAATTATTGTTGATAAAAAATGCCGAACCGAAATTGATGGTTTGTTTGCCGCCGGGGATATTACTGATATCGGTTATTGGCAGATTATTATTGCTGCCGGCGAAGGCGCTAAAGCTGCTTTGTCAGCTTATGATTATATAAGTAAAAATAAATAATCATTGTAATTTTAAATTAATTATATTAAAATTATTTTACTATTTAATAACTAATCAATCATTTTTTTATGGAAAAACAAAATAACAAACAATTTATTTTTGGTCTGGCAGTTGGTGTCGCTGTAATAAGTTCTATTGCCTTGATTGGTTTGGTAGTTTATATTATGACAGGCGGCCGGGCAGCTTGTTTGGCGCAATGCAATGGTGCCACTGGCAATACCAATGAGACACAAACAGCAAAAGAATTTGAACAATGCTTGGATTCTGGCAAGTATGATCAAAAAATTAAAGCTGACCAGTCTTTAGGTTTGCAATTAGGGGTTAGAGGGACTCCTGCTAGTTTTGTAAACGGTTATTTAGCGAGTGGAGCTTTGCCTTATGAATCAATTAAATCGGTTATTGATACTTTATTGGCCGGTGAAGAACCGGATCAGGATTTTTTAAAGGATCAGGAAACAGGCGAAATAGTCAAAGTTGATATGCCGCAAATAACCAGCCAAGATCATCAAAAAGGTGCGGAAAATGGCGAGATTACTATTGTGAAATTTTCTGAATTTGAATGCCCTTATTGCGCCAGGTTTAAACCGACTATGCAGCGCGTTTTGGATGAATATCCCGATAAAGTGACTTATGTTTTTAAACATTTTCCTTTAAGTTTTCATCAGTACGCCAAACAAGCTGCGGTTGCTTCCGAATGCGCGGCTGAGCAAGATAAATTTTGGCAAATGTATGATAAATTATTTGAATTAACTGAAACGCAAACTTTAAATACTGCCAATATTAAAAAAGCAGCAGTTGAGATCGGTTTGGAATAATAATTTTTGTAAATATGCCCCAAAATCGTTCAAGCAATTGGCTTTGGACGATTTTTTATTGTAAACTAAAATATAGCAATTAAAGATCTTTAATTGAAATTAAGATCCATGCATTTATATGAAATTTTTAATTATTTTTTAAAATGTTAAAGTATTATAAGTGCCAACACTGTTCTAATCAGTTGGTTAATCATAAATTGGATAAAATTCAAGAAATTATAGATATTTTTCTTATAAAAAATTTTTTATTATTAATTAATAATTTTACTTTTTTTTTGAATAAAACAAAAATATTTCATGAAAATAAATTATTTTCATATTTAAATAAAATATTGATTCATTTAAATATTATCCAAATAAAGGAGAATTTTGTCCGACAAGAAGTTTTTAATAGAAGTTTGATTTTAATCGATGAAGCTGAAAAACAAGGAATAAAAATCAGACCTATTGTAAAATATAACAATAAATATTTAAATTATTTTCACGTCAATATAAATCACCAAGATTATTTTTTTGAAGGATTACCGGTTGATTTGTGTGGAAAAAATATTAATTTTGAAATCATTGACGATAAATATAAATTAAAAAAATTTTTATTAAAACATAAATTCCCAGTACCTTTGGGCTCTTTATTTATCAGCCCTAAAGCTGGTCTAAGATATGGTTGTAAATTGGGTTTCCCTTTGGTTGTTAAGCCAAGGGATGGTTCTTTGAGTAAGCATGTAAGCATTAATATAAATAATAAATCAGAGCTTATTCGAGCAATAGATATTGTTAAAAAATATAAAAATTTTTATATTGTTGAAGAATATATCCCTGGTGATGTATTTAGAATTTCGATTATAAATGATAATATTTTTGCCGCGCTTAGAAAACCGGCTGTAGTTATTGGTGACGGTAAAAATACAATAAAACAATTAGTGGATAAAAAAAATAATAATTCATTACGAGGAGAGATTGGCCAAAAAAATAAAACAATTCATAAAATTGATATTGATAAAAGTACATTGGAATTATTGGAAAAACAAAATTATACCATTAATACTATTTTAAAAAAAGATGAGCAAGCTAAGCTTAAAGAAAAAGTAAATTTAAATTCAGGTTGTGATATTATTGATGTAACAAATAATTTAAATCAAAAGAATAAAGAATTGTTTCAGTGGTTGGCAAGATTATTAAATACTGATATTTTAGGCATAGATTTTATTTGTGAAGATATAAGCATTCCTTGGCAATTACAAAAAAGTTCTATTATAGAGTGTAATAGTTTGCCGTATCTTGATATGCATCATTATCCGACCAAAGGTAGCCCCCAAAATGTTGCTAGAGAAATGATTAATTTATTTAAAAAAACAGAAGAAGAAAAAAGAGGGTAGTTTTTAAAATCGTTCAAGCAATTGGCTTTGAACGATTTTTTATTGTAAAATAAAGTCATGTCAAATAAAAATTTAAAATTAAAAAGAATTTATCTTTTGCTTTTAGCTTTTTTTTCCGGTTTAACAATAATGGCTGTGGAACTTAGCGCTTCGAGATTGATTGCGCCTTATTTTGGGACTTCGACTTTTGTCTGGACCAATATTATCGGTGTGATTATGTTAGCTTTGGCAATCGGTTATTATCTTGGCGGTAAGCTGGCTGATAAATTTATTCGTTTAAGGTTTTTACTGAATTTTGTTTTAATTGCTTGTCTTTTTTTATTAATAATTCCTTTTGTTGTTAAACCTTTGGTTCAAGTAGTTGTGCAGGGCGTTATAACTTTTGAATCTTCTGCGATTTTGATTTTTGTCGGCTCTTTGTTAACTGTTAGTTTTTTATTTATAATCCCGATTGCTTTTTTAGGCATGGTTAGTCCTTTTATAATTAAACAATTATCATTGATTGATCCGCAGGTCGGCAAGGATGCCGGTTTGGTTTTTTCCATTTCAACTATTGGCAGTCTTTTGGGTACTTTCTTGCCTGTCTTAATTTTTATTCCTTTGGTAGGGACAAGAAAAACAATTATTATTTTTACTTTGATTTTATTATTTATAACTTTAATCGGTTTATTAAAAAATAAATGGCATTTGATTTTATTTGTTTTGATTTTACCGCTTTTATTTATAAACATGCCGAAAATAAAAAATGTTGACGGTGCTGTTTATGAGACTGAATCGGCTTACCAGTATATTTTGGTTCAAGACAAGGAAAATTTCAGGTATCTGATAACCAATGAAGGTTTGGGTGTTTCTTCGATTTTAAATAAAGACCGGGTTTTGACCGGTTATTATTATGATTATTATAATTTGGTGCCTTATTTGGCCGGTAATGCCAAACAGCAAGATGTTTTAATTTTAGGTTTGGCTGGCGGGATTATCAGTACTCAATTGGATCATTTTTTTGCCCAAGACTATGATTTGCGAATTGACGGGGTAGAGATTGATAATAAAATAATAGAGACGGCTCAGAAATATTTTGATTTAGCTAACCCTTCTTTAACTGTCCATAATTTGGATGCTCGTAATTTTCTCAATTATACTGATAAGCAATATAACAGTATTATTATTGATGCTTATTCAACCCAGCTTTATATACCTTTTTATTTAACAACCAAAGAATTTTTTATTAATGTTAAATCAGGGTTAAGGACCGATGGGGTAGTGGCCATGAATGTTAATGCTACTTCAGCCAATGCCAAACTGTTAAAATCAATAACCAATACCATGCTTTTGGTTTTTGATAATGTTTATTTGGTTCAGGAAAAAGCAGGGGATTGGAATTATATGGTTTTGGCTTCAAAAAGCGAGCTTGATTTTGCCAAGCTTAAAAATATGAATAATATTGACGAACTTGATTTAATCGTAGATAATACTATAAATCGTTATGAAAAAGTTAATTATGATAATGATTTTATTTATTTAACCGATGATAAAGCCCCGATTGAGCATTTGACAGAATGGATGGTTTTGGAATATATGTTTGATCAGCTTTAAGTTTGAGTTTAGAGTAATCAGGAGAGGTCGCATAGTGGTCTAGTGCGCTCGCTTGGAAAGCGAGTATGTCGCAAGGCATCGAGGGTTCGAATCCCTCCCTCTCCGCCTATGCTACGCCGTAGTCCTGCCTGTTTGTGCCGAAGCTCATGCGAGGGCACGAGCTTGTCAAAGGACGAAGGCGAGCAGAGCAACCAGTCGTAGCTTCGGCGTGACAGGTTTGCTAATTATAAAAAAATATTTTATAATTTGCTATAATAAAGTTAAATACAACCCGTTTCTATTGCTAAATTTTGTAGTAAATACGAAATATTTTCGCATAGAAACGAGTTAGACAAAATCGCTTCGCTCTTTTGTCTAACGTGCTGCGGCTCCGCCGCTGTTATCCTTGTCGCTTCGCGACTTCGTCTAACAGCGCCTATGCGAAATGCTGTCTTTGCTTTCAGCAAATCCCGCACTTCGCATGAGCCGCAGCACGTTATAATCAATTTATTTTTGTGCCCTTAATGCAAAACTTTAATAAATGTAGCCTCTTTCTAAATAATAATATGAAAATAGCAATAATTTCAGATATACATGAAAATTTTCACAACTTAGTTTTATTCCTAAAACAAGTTAAAACTTATAATGTCCAAAAAATCATTTTTCTTGGCGACTTTATGAATAATGGAATCGCTAAAACCTTAGCAAGTTCAGATATTCCTGTAATTTCAATATGGGGAAATAACGATGGAGATAAAGTCGCAATTACCAAAACAGCATTATCAGAAAAAAGTAATCTTACTGTGGGTTTTGATACTTTTGATTTTTTGAAAATAGACAATAGAAAAATTTTCATTACTCATTATCCTTTATTAGCAAAACCTATGGCTAAATCAGGAGATTTCGACGCAGTATTTTATGGACATGACCATAAGAAGAATATGGATAAAATCAATGATTGTATCATTGTAAATCCAGGAGAAATCTCTGCTCATAAAACAGGATATGCAAGTTTTGCAATATATGATACAGAGAATAATAAAGCTGAAATTATTGAAGTTAAAGAAACTGTTTCTACTAAAACAAAAGAGGCTACTGAACATTTAGAAAATATGAAATTCAAATTTTCTAAGTCTAAGACGCATAAATACTAACGGGCACAAAAATAAACTCTTCGGAATTTTTTGACTTCGTCAAAAACCGTCTTGCAGACTATTCCTCGTTCCTAACGGAAGA
>CAZHFK010000006.1:0-33471 GCA_964531215.1 uncultured Gammaproteobacteria bacterium
TTAAATAATATTAATTATCCCCAAAATGTAACCTTGACTATGCAACTGTACATAAGTTGACAAATTATTAAAATTTATTTAAGCTAAAATAATTCTTAAAAAGGAGGTGATTTTAGTGGCCAAGATAATAAAAATAATTTTTGTTAAACCCAATAATTTAGGATTGCTAATTACTGATGAAGCTTTAAACGCTTACAATACGCTGCATAAAAGAGCTTTTACCAAATACCGCAAAGCCATGGGGTTGGTGGAAAACGTTAAAGGTCGCCGAGTTAAAGTCCAATACGAATCTATTGCCCGGCAAGATGTGGCGCAAGAAGAACTGAACCAGCCAGTCAACAAAATAATTATGTTCAAAGATGATGGTACTGTTTTACTGCTGGAAAATGAAGCTTTTAACCATTATCAAGAACATCATTTTAAAGGCATCCTGTTATTGCAAAAATCAAATGAATTGGGGCGGACTCCAAAAATCAAAGGTTCTTTAGTCAAAATAAACTCAATACAAAAGGGAGACTGATTTTTTAAAATAGCGCTCCCTTTTTTAAATAAAAAAGACGGATAATTTATCCGTCTTTTCAACAGTTTACATTGCGCGATCAAGCTTAGAAATTATTTGCTTTAATATTTTTTGCAGCTTGGCCAATTCCTGATCAAGGGCAATAATATTCTTACCGCCACTGTTATCAATTTCTTCGGCTGAGAACTCAACTATTTGCTCCAAAAATTCATTAAGATTTTTAGCGGTATTTCCGGCTCGACGCATAACCAAGACTTCAAAAGGTTGCTGAGCTTTACCCTTTTTAGATCGGCTTGGTTTGATTTTTCTGTTTTTGGAAATCTGGGCAATGGCCAAAGATAATTCGGCCTGGGTCAACGCGCGACCTTTTTTATCAATCACTTTTTGCAAATCAGTTAAAACTTGGGGCTGGAATTCAGGTTTAAAACTAGCCAAAGCCATGGCAATTTGCGGGTTAATTTCCCCTTCATTAAGCTTATCCATCATTGTTTCGTCCAATTTCAAATATTTCAGCATGTTATAAACCCAATGAATTGATTTACCGGTAATCCTGGCGATCTGATCAACAGTATAGCCGACTTTTTGCAATTTTCTGATAGCCTTAGCTATATCAATCGGTGACATATCCAAACGGCAACAATTTGCGCCAAACGACAGCAAAAAACATTCCAGCTCATTATCATCTTCAACAATTTCAAAAATAATTTTAATAGTGTCGGGATTAGCAGTTATCCTGTTTTCACTATTAAGCTCTTTTAAAGCTGTCCAGCGCCTTTCACCGTCAATGATTTTAACACAATCTTGTTTATCAGGCTGACTGACTAAAATCGGTATCAGCTGACCAATCGCCTCAATGCTGTCTTTTAAAGCTTCCATATCTTCACGATAGGAAGGATCCTTAATGTTTGTCTGACGAGGCTGATCCGGATTTCGCTTGACCCTTTTAAGCGGCCATAATTGATAACCGCTTAACATTTGCTCACTGCCAATAATCTCTTTGCTCATTTTTTTCCTCCTTTTTATTTCAAAATACCTTTTCCCCAATTTTTTTAAAATTACTATAAACAGCTATTAACTGTCAACTGGGCGGATTGATTTTAAGCTTAAAATTAAGTATTATTAATTTAAGATGTTAAATAAAAACCAAGAAAAATTAATCACTAAATTTTTAAAGGATTTTGCCAAAGATCCTAATTTTAAATTTGTCGACAAATTATTAAAAATACATAAACAAGCTGAAATTTATCTGGTCGGCGGGAAAGTACGTGATATTTTATTGCAACGCCATTCTTATGATTATGATTTTGTTATTCGTAATGTCAAAGCCAAAGATTTGGAAAAATTTTTAAGCAAACAAGGCCAGATTGATCTGGTAGGTAAATCTTTTGGAGTTTTCAAATTTAAACCTAAAAAATATAATCTAACCGAACAAATCGATATTGCCTTGCCCAGAACAGAACATTCTTTTAATACGGGTGGTTATCGTGATTTTGATATTCAGGCTAATCCTGATTTACCGATCAGTAATGATTTGGAACGTCGCGATTTCACTATCAATGCCTTGGCTTTAAATTTAAATACCGGTGAATTAATTGATCAGTTTAATGGCATAAAAGATTTAAACAATAAATTAATCAAAACAGTAGGCCAACCACAAGAACGTTTTAAAGAAGATTACACTAGGATGTTACGCGCTGTCAGATTTTCTGTCCAGTTATATTTTAAAATTGAACCGCAAACTTATAAAACCATACAAAAAATGGCAGATAAACTAAAAACTATTCCGGCTGAACGAATTAATGAAGAATTTACTAAAATTATTATGTCTGATAATGCCGAATTTGGTATGGAATTATTATATAAAACAGGTCTGCTCAAACAATTCGTCCCGGAACTGGTTGAAGGCGTAGGTGTTAGTCAAAATCGTAGTCATATTTATACTGTGTTTACTCATGCTGTCAAAGCTCTGGGCTTTGCCGCCAAACGCGGTTATGGCCTTAATATCCGCTTGGCCGCTTTATTTCATGATATTGCCAAGCCTCTGGTCAAAAAAGGTGAGGGTTATGATTCAACTTTTTATAATCATGATATTGTTGGCGCCAAAATTACCCGTAAAATTTTAAAACGGTTAAAATATTCTAATGAAGTCATTGACAAAGTGACTCATTTGGTACGACATCATATGTTTTTTTATTCACAAGGCGATGTTTCTGACGCCGGGATCAGAAGATTACTGGCTCGTTTAGGCAAAGAAAATATTAATGAAGCTTTACAATTAAGAATTTGTGACCGTTTGGGCATGGGCCGGCCTAAAGCTAAACCGTATAAATTAATTGAACTGGAAAAACGTTTACAAGAAGTTCAGCTTGATCCAATTTCAGTAAAAATGTTAAAAATAAACGGTCAAGAAATTATGGATTTACTTGAAATAAAACCGGGACCCAGAATCGGTCTAATTTTAAATGCGCTTTTGGCTGAAGTTTTGGAAAACCCTAAACTGAATAACAAAAAATACCTTAAGAAAAAAACCAATCAATTAAATAAATTATCAGATAAAAAATTAAAAGAACTGGCTCCTAATCTGGAAAAATACGAAGCCGAACGTAAAAAAGAATATTTTTCCAAATTTAAAGGTGTAGAATAAAACCTATTTTGCAAAATTATGCAATTCAAAATTACAAAACAAGAACAAGGTCAACGTTTAGATAAATTCTTAACTCAAAATTTACCTATTAACCGTTCTCAAATTAAAAAATTAATTAAAAACGGTCGGATTTCGGTTAATAAGCAACAACCAACAGTACATCGTTTTTTAAAAGAAAATGATATTATTAAAATGCAAAAAAAATATATAACTGAATTAACCAAAGAAAAAAAACTAACTGCCAATGCCAAAATTAAACTGAATATTGTTTTTGAAAACGAAAACATTATTGTTATTAATAAAAAAGCCGGACTCTTGGTTCATCCAAATGACAAGATGGAATCAGATACTTTGGTTAACGGACTTTTGGACTATTATCCAAAAATTAAAAATGTGGGTGATGACCCTTTACGGCCGGGCATAGTCCATCGGTTGGATAAAGGTGTTTCCGGGTTAATGCTGGTTTGTAAAAATCAAACGGCTTTTGATTATTACAAAAAATTATTTAAAAACAGACAAATTAAAAAAATCTACACCGCTTTGGTTCATGGTCAAATGGCCCCAAAAGAAGATTTAATCGATCTGCCCATAACCAGATCGGCCAGCAGCGGTAAAATGGCGGTTCATTCAAAAGAACAAGGAGGTAAACAGGCCTTGACCAGATATTCTGTTATAAAACAATTTAATCATTTTGCTTTATTAAAAGTTGAAATTTTAACCGGTCGCACTCATCAAATTCGCGCTCATTTAAACGCTTTAAATCATCCGGTTGTTGGTGATCCTTTATACAAACAAAAAAACGTTAAACAAAAATTGGATCTGGACCGCATTTTTTTGCACTCAACGATTTTAGGCTTTACTGATTTACAAGGTGAATATCAGGAATTTAAATCAAATCTACCGGCTAAATTAAATAAAATAATCAAGGAATTATCCTCCAGGGGAGAAAAATAATAATCATATCCGAAGTTAGCCAAAAACTTTTATACTTTAACCCGAAAAGGTATAAAAATTTTGACTAACCCATTCAAACTATATATGTCAAATTTAATCATTACTATTTCCGGCACACCAGGCAGTGGTAAATCAACTATTGCTAAAAATTTAGCTGAAAAATTAAAGGCTAAACGTCTTTATATTGGCAAAATCAGAAGAAATATTGCCAAAAGTAAAAATATGACCTTAGCCGAACTAAATAAATATGCCCTGACTCATCCGGAAACCGATGTTGATGTTGATAAAGCCGTAGCTCAACAAGCCAGGGAATTGGCTAAAAAATCAATAGTTATTGTTGAAGGCAGGGTCCAGTTTTATTTTTTGTCGGAATCATTTAAAATATTTGTTGATGTTGATCTTAATGAAGGCGCCCAAAGAATCTGGCAAGACCTAAAAAAAACTCAATCGGTCAGGAATGAAGGCGATTTTGATTCATTAGCTGAAGTAAAAAAATCAATCCAAAACCGAATTGCTAATGATAAAAAAAGATATAAAAAATACTATAATCTTGATCATACAAAAAAATCACATTATGATCTGGTTATTGATACCACTAATATTACGGCCAAACAAGCTACTCAAAAAGTTTTAAAAGCAATTCAAAACTTGACTAAAATAAATAAATAAGCTACAATTTAGGATATCTTAAACACTAAATAATAATCACGAAATTACACGAAAAATTTAGTGTTTTTTGTGTCAATCTTTTCATGATTCAGATATCATTATGCCAAAAAAGAAAAAACAACAACAGGAAAAACAACTAATTGATAAACTGGAAGTTAAACCGGGCATGGTTGTGCGTGTTCATCAAAAAATTAAAGAAATAAATCCCAAAGGTGAAGAAAAAGAACGTATTCAGGTTTTTGAAGGGACAGTGATTGCCAGAAAACACGGTAAAGAACCTGGCGCTTCAATTACTGTCAGAAAAATCAGCGAAGGTGTTGGCGTGGAAAAAATATTTCCTTTACATTCACCCTTAATTGAAAAAATAGAATTAGTTGATCAAAAAGCTATCAGACGAGCCAAACTATATTACACTCGTGACCATAAAAAAAGATTAAAATCAGTTTCCGAGAAAAAGACAAAATAAAAAACTACTCAAATAAAAAAGACCCCGAGCTGTTAAGCGAGGGTCTTTTGATTCTGATCAAGAATCTTATATGCCGAATTTGATTAGTTTTAATAACTTGAATTGCTTAATCTTTCCCGGCAATTATGCCTTTCCATTTCCTGATTAGGCTTTTGATAACATTGCATGATTTCCAAGTCCCCCCCCCATTGATAACCAAAATTTTCTTGCAACGGGCAATAATGTTCCATATTAGCCAAAGAAAAAGAACGAATTGTCATGTCAGGATAACCTTGTACCTGATATTGAACCTTGATAGCGCTTTCAACACAAGATTCAATATGATTAATTAATTTATCTCTGGCATTATTGCCATTAGAAAAATATTGGTTAACAGCTTCAATATCATTTTGGTTTAATGATATTTTAACTTTATAAGCAACATTAACAGTACTTACCCACTCTGACTTAGCCACGGTTGAAACGTAACGTTTATCATCACCAGATTTACCGCGATCAAGTAACCATTGATAAAAACCAAGCTCTGCAATGACCATATCTTGCTGTTTGTCATAGATAATCATGCCAGGCCCGGTTTGATCATAATGCGAAGCTTTTAAAATAGCCAATGGCACAATCACAAACATAAAACATAAAATTGCCAATAAAAAATAGGCTTTATCTTTATTAAAAGATTTGTCAATTTCCATTTTTCCCCTCCTTTTCTGCTAAGTCTAGGTTTGGTATTTCAACCTTGAAAACCTTAGAACCAGCTGTACCAATTTTATTTATTGGCTTATAATCACCAATACCCTCGACCACGTTAAGCTTCAAAGGAATTTCCATTGCCGGATCTTCATTTAAAGTTAGTGAAACTTGTATTTTTTGCAGTATGCCTTTCTTTGTCAACCCACCATCCTTAAAAACAGCCTGAGGATATAAACTATCTTCATTCTTATGCCTTGGAATGTACCAAGGTGATGACTCCAAACTAATATAAAAATAACAAATACCTCTGCTTAAAGCCTCTTGATCAAGCGGTCCCCAAAATTTTAAGGTTGAATGATCGGTGTGCAGCATATGAGCATAACTATTGTCTGAATTTATGGGAAAGAAAATTGTTTGATCAAAACAATTTCCCCAAACAGACCAGTAATCTAAATGAGCCGGTTTGTTTAACTCAACACTGAACATCATTAAATAAAGAGTAACTGGTCTATGTTTAAATATCCCTGCTGGTGTATGAGCCCAAATTTCACCTTTCTGAAGCAAATTAGCTCTCGTTGTCCTTTGTTCTTCTTGATAGCATTGTTTTTTTAAACAAGTATGCTCTATTGAAAAAATGCCAAAATAGATTCCAGATAATATAAACAACGCTACAGAACTTATAGCAAGAAAGATTGCCTTTACATTATTTGTCTCCAAATTAGGAACTTTCTTTTCTCCTTCATAATTTTTCATTTTTCCTCTCTCCTTTCCAGTATTGCAATAATCATTTTAAAAAACCCAATTATTGCCATTTCTGCGCTAAAGACAAGTATTAATGCCAAGTCTTTTGGCTGCCAAAAACCAAATAATATTGCCAATAAACCGGCTAGACCCAATAAGGTTAAAAAAGCAAAGTAAATGATCAGCACTAAAAGACGACTTTGAATTGACATCATCAATTCCTTTTAAAAAGCAATACGGGCAATACATAAAAATAATACCAGGCAAAATAGGCTATCACTGCCAATTTAACCAAACGCAACAACCATTTTTCTCCAAAATCTTGATTCATTTTTCTCCTCATTTCTGTATCCGCCATAGCTTTATGCGAAGGCGGATTTTCAAAGTTCTCTAAAACCCACAAAATATTTATGAGCTTTAGGGAAATGAGGATTATTCATCCTCATTTGTTTGAATGATTTTTTTTTCAATCAAAAATGCGCAAATTCCGAATACAATAGAAGCCGCTAAAAGCAGTACTATATTAATGTAATTGCCAGCTTCCAAATAAACCACAAAAGGTACAATTAGAGCCACATAGAGCATCCCCAAACGGAAAAAACCCAAATCAAATCGTTTCATTTTTCTCCTCCTTTTTGAGCGCCAAAAACTTGATGAAGGCGATTTTTCTTTTTTTCAATTTGCATTTTAACCTTGAAAATTTTTCAAGGTTTTATTCAATATTAAACCATAGCATTATTGGGCAATTTTGTCAATAAAATTACAAATAATTTAAAACTTATATTACTTAAATTAGCATCAAATTTACTAATTTTATCAAAAATATTGACAATACAACAAGGGTGTATTATACTACAAATATTACATTACTAACTCAAGGGTAGCTTGGAGCATCTGCTCCAAGCGCGAATTCGTTCCGAGAGCAGATGCTCTCGGCTACCCAGTTAAAACTATGGATGACAAATTATCACAATTACTTCAAGAAATTGGCTTTACTGAAAAAGAAGCTCTGGTTTATCTGGCATTAATGGAGCTGGGCAGCGGTACTGTAACCGATATTGCCCAAAGAGCTAAATTAAAACGCTCCATTATTTATATTATTTTAGAAGGCCTGATTAAACGTGGGTATGTCTCTGAACTACCAGATACAAAAATTAACCGTTATGTAGCGGCTGAACCAACTAAAATTTTTAATGACTTAAAAAATCAAGTTTCTGATTTTAAAAATTTACTCCCCTCTTTTTTAGCTGTTTATAATAAAACTGCCTGGAAACCAAAAATAAATTATTTTGAAGGTAAAGGAGGTGTAATCAGCGTTTTTCGCCAAACAGAACAAGCAAAAGAAACTTATTATATAAGTAATATGGCCAGTATGACAAAACAAATCCCTGAAGAAGTAGAACGCTGGATTGATTTTTTCCAAAATAAAACGCCTAAAAATTATATTTGTAAGCAAATTTTAACGAATACACCGGCTGATCTAAAATTTGCCAAACTAGCTCAAAATAAAAATGTTAAATTTAAATTTTTACCCAAAGAAAAAACATTGGATATGGATATTTCCTTGTTTAACAATAAAGTTGCCCTTACATCTTTAGAAGAAAAATTTTTTATAGTAGTTATTGAATCAGCTGCCTTATACAATTCCATGAAAACAATTTTTGATTTACTTTGGCAACCAGGGATAAAATTAAAAGATTTAAAATCAATTTCCGAGAAAATAAAAAAATAAAACAGCATTATTTAACCGTAGGCACAGATCAGTAATCTGTTCCTACATAATTTTAGACAAATTTTCAAACAATGCCGGTTTTCCAATATAACAAAACGCGGTTTTATAACCGCGTTTTTGTTTCAATTGATCATTGATCAGCCATTGGACAAGCCATTAACCGACAATTATTGCAATCCCCTTGGCATTGCTCAACACAATGGCGCTGATAAAAACCTTTTTCAGGCAAGCTGTCAAGTGCAGCTTGAATCTCTTGTTGATTAAAAGATTCCACATCTCCGTTTTTATGCAAAATCAAAGCATTATTTGTTAAACCATAACCTTGTGCTTCTTGTTTCATTAAATCCTCCTTTTATCTATTATTCTAAAATTAAATCATTTTTTTCAAATATTGACCGGTATAACTGTCTTTTTTCTTAGTAATATCTTTAGGCGTCCCCTGAACAACAATCTTCCCGCCCTTATCACCGCCTTCCGGCCCCATATCAATCACCCAATCGGCTTGTTTAATTACATCAAGATTATGTTCAATCACCAAAACAGTATTACCTTTTTCCACTAATTTATGTAAAACCCCCAATAAGCGATTAATATCATCAAAATGAAGACCTGTAGTTGGCTCGTCTAAAATATATAAAGTCTTACCGGTTGCTCGGCGAGAAAGTTCTGTAGCTAATTTAACTCTTTGTGCTTCACCACCTGATAAAGTAGTGGCCGGTTGTCCCAACTTTATATATCCCAAACCAACATCATATAAAATCATTAATTTCTCATAAATAATCGGAATATCAACAAAAAAACGACGTGCTTCTTCTACTGTCATATCCAGAACTTCGGCAATATTTTTACCGCGATAATGAATTTCTAAAGCTTCTTTGGTATAACGTTTACCTTTACATTCCTCGCACTCAACATAAACATTGGGTAAAAACTGCATTTCAATTTTAACCAAACCCTCGCCCGCACAAGTTTCACAACGACCACCAACTACATTAAAACTAAATTTACCCGCATCAAATCCCCGCATTTTAGCTTCCGGAACTTGCGTAAATAAATCACGAATATAAGTAAAAACGCCGGTATAAGTAGCCGGATTAGAACGTGGGGTGCGGCCGATCGGTGACTGATCAACAGTAATTACTTTATCCAAATTACTAATGCCTATAATTTCTTTATGTTCTGCCGGTTGTTCCTTGGCTCTATAAAAATATTTGGCTAAAGCACGTGATAAAATATCAGAAACCAAGGTTGACTTACCAGACCCTGAAACACCGGAAATGGCAATAAATTTACCCAAAGGAATTTTTACATCAATATTTTTTAAATTATTGGCAGTTGCTCCTTTGATTGTAATATTTTTATTATTGCCTTTACGATAAAATTTACGCGGTTCAATTTTATATTTACCTAATAAATATAAACCGGTTAAAGATTCTTTATTTTTTTTAATTTTATCCAAACTGCCAATATCAACGACTTTCCCGCCATATTCACCGGCTCCCGGGCCCATATCAATCACTATATCGGCTTCTTCCATAATTGACTGGTCATGTTCAACAACCAAAATCGTATTACCTATGTCTCTTAATTTTTTCAATGTCGCAATTAAGCGGTTATTATCTCTTTGATGCAAACCGATTGACGGTTCATCCAAAACATAAATTATTTCAGTCAAAGACGAAGAAATCTGTTTTGCCAAACGAATTCTTTGCGACTCACCTCCGGCTAAAGTATTAGCCGAACGATCCAAATTCAAATAATCCAAAGAAACCGCAATCAAGTATTCCAACCTTTTTTTAATTTCCTTAACCAATTGTTCGGCAATTTTACACTCATTTTCTGTTAAATCATTGCTTTTTGTCTTACATTTTTTTTCCAATTCAGAGAACCAATCATGCAAAATTTGCAAATTTGAACTAACCAAGTCAGCAATATTTTTATTTAAAATAGTTACGGCCAGACTTTCCGGTTTTAATCTTTTACCCTCACATTGAGGACAAATAGTTTCTCGCATATAATCTTCAATTTCTTTTTGAACATAATCAGAATCTGTTTCTTTATATTTTTGTTCCAAAAACGGAATAATACCTTCAAAAAAATATTTTTTATTATTAATTTCATATTCTTGTTCACCTGTACCGTATAAAATCAAATCCAAGTCGTTTTTTTTCATTTTATTGACAGGTTTATTTAACGGGACTTTATGTGCCTTAGTAGCAGCCGTAATTATTTTATGCTGCAAGGGTTGATTGGAAGTTAACCTTGACCAAACTTTTATAGCTCCCTGCTCAATAGTTAATTTAGGATTAAAAACTACCAATTTAGGATCTATTTCCAATTTAATGCCTAAACCCGTACATTTTGGGCAAGCACCAAAAGGTGAATTAAAAGAAAAACTACGTAATTCTATTTCCGGCAAATTAATATCACATTTACTGCAATGTAAATGCTGAGAAAAAGTCAATTCCTGTTTATTATCTTTACGTAAAACTTTAACCATACCATTAGCTACATCCAAAGCAGCTTTAACCGCTTTATACATGGCACTTGATTGTAGCTTTTCCGGTCTAACCCTTTCTACAAAAACATGATCAATAACCACATCTAAATCATGGGCTTTATCTTCATCAATCACCATATCTTCTAATTCATTAATGCTATAAATTTTTCCGTCTAACCGTAACTGATAAAATTCGGCTTTTTTCATTTTTTTTATTAAGTGATCAAGATTGCCTTTTTTATTAATAACAATCGGCGCCAAAACTGAAATTCTGGTTTGCTTGGGTAATTCAAGTATTTTTTCAATAATCTGGTCAACGGTTAATTTTTCTATCTCATCGCCACAAACAGGACAATGAATATGGCCGATTCTGGCAAATAAAAGACGGAGATAATCATAAATCTCCGTAATTGTTCCCACTGTTGAACGCGGATTATTGGAAGTTGTTTTTTGATCTATGGCAATTACCGGAGATAAACCCTCTATTTGATCAACATCGGGTTTATCCATTACACCCAAAAACTGACGGGCATAAGATGATAACGATTCAACATATTGTCTTTGACCTTCAGCAAAAATAGTATCAAAAGCCAATGACGATTTGCCTGAGCCAGATAATCCGGTAATTACAACTAGTTGATTTTTAGGAATTTCAACATTTATATTTTGCAAATTATGAACTCGAGCGCCCTTGATAATAATTTTTTCTTTTTTTGCCATAGATTAATAAAATTATAAATTAGAAATCCGAAAATCTAAACAAACAAAAATCAAAACATTGTTTATAATATTACAATTTATGATTTAAATTTCGAATTTAGAATTTATTAAAACACTATTAGAATATATTCTAACACGGTAATATAATTAGGTCAAGCAGGAAAGCTTAAATATCGCAATAAATAAAAAATCCTTACGTTTTTTTACGCAAGGATTATATAAGTCAAACTAAATCCGCCAATTCATCAGGAGTTAAAGACTCCAAAAATTCTATTAACTTATCTTCTTTGCCTCGATAACTAAGTAATTCTCGAGCTTTAGCTATCCCAACTTTTTCTATCAAAATAGAAATAACGTCTTCATCGATTTCAGAATGTTGGTCAACTTTTTGTTTTTTCTTTTGACCACCCCCGCCAGATTTTTTTGGAGGATAAGCTTTAACTGTTTTTGACTTGCCTTGGCCGTTTGTCAAATGCCGATTCCAAAAATCAACCAGGGCATTAGCGATTGAAACATACATATATTCAGGCTCTTTATTACCATTAACCCAAACATATTTAATGTATCGTAACGTATTAACCGATAAATCAGTTTCCTCAGCCATTCTTTCTAAATTAATTCCCAGATGGGCTTTCAGATTAAAAATTTTTTTAGCCAAATATGCCGCATCTTCTGCCTGCGGGCCCTTTGCATAATGATTAAACCTTTTTCTGGGCATGCAACCCCTCCTTTCTTTATTTGATTTTTAATATTGGAGCTTAGCATTAATAAAAAATTTTGTCAATAAAAATACAGAAACTTAATTAAAGTCTCTGTATGAATATTTTTTAACTAAATTACTTATTATAAATTATATTTATCTATATTTTTATCGCAAATATCTTGCAAAATTTTTAATTCTTTTTTACCTCGCTCATCTTTAAATAAATGCTTAAATCTGGCATGATGTTTTAAATATGCATCAACCTTGGGCGTTTCTTTAGGTACTTTCATAGCCTCGTCCAATTCACCATTAACATACTCTAAAACGGGAAAAAAGCCGGTCTTTTGCGCCAATTTACCTAAATCAATCGCCATATTATCTTCTACACCCCAACCTGGGATACATGGCGTTAAAATATGTATAAATTTAGGACCGTCAAATTCTAAGGATTTTTTAACTTTTTTTTCAATATCATTAATATAACCGGAAGTAGTCGAAGCAACATAAGGCAAACGATGAGCTAAAGCAATTTCCACCATATTTTTTTTAAAATATTTATTGCCCATTGATTCTGAGCCTGGCCAAGAAGTTCGCGTAAACGCATTATGCGGACTGGCCCCCGAAGCCTGATAACCGGTATTGGAATAAACCTCTGTATCATAACAAACATACAAAATATTTTCCTGTCTTTCCCACATACCGGAAATTAAACCCATCCCAATATCAAAAGTGGAACCATCACCGCCCTGGACTAAAACATTTATTTTTTTATTTTGGCCTTTTTTACGCAAAGCAGCCAAAATACCACTGGCAACCGACGAAGGATTTTCAAATAAAGCATGGATCCAAGGCACTTTCCAGGAAGATGTTGGGTATTTTGAAGTTGTTACCTCCAAACAACCAGTAGCATTGGTAATAATCGTATCTTTACCGCAAGCATTAATCACGTGCCGAGCCGCAACCAATTGACCGCAACCAGGACAAGCCGTATGGCCAGGATTTAATAAATGCTCAAAAGGATTTTTATATTTTTTATTTGCCATAATTATTCACTAATAAATTGGATTTTATTATCTCGCTTTTTGACTAAATTAATAATTTTAATAATCATTTTTTCAGTTACGTCACGTCCCCCCAAACCAATAATAAAATTTTGAATTTTAGCTTTCAGTTTAGTATAAGCTACCCTTTTTAAATCTGTAGCCAAGATACCTTCACTGCCCATGGAAACAGACTTATCAAGTACTGCGATATATTTAGCTTTTTTTAAGGTTACAATAATTTCTTCATCAGGAAACGGCCGCAAGGTAATCACTTTTAAAAGCCCGATCTTTTGGCCTTTTTTTCTTTGTTGATCAACAACTTCTTTAATTGTCCCGCAAACCGAACCCATTGCTACTAAAACAATCTCCGCATCATTTAATTTATATGACTCAAACAAGCCATTATCACCAATACTTCTACCAAATATTTTTTTAAATTCTTGAGCCAGCTTAATTATTTGATTTTTAGAGCTTAAAACATCTTCATATAATTCTTGTCTAATTTCCATATAAACATCGGGAGCAGCAAAATCACCCAAGGAACGCGGGTTATTAACATCCAAAATTGTATTTTGAGGTGGTTTATATTTGGGTAAATATTTTTTAATTACTGATTCTTTAGGTATTTCAACCGGTTCATAAGTATGAGTTAGCAAAAAACCATCCATGTTAACCATAACTGGCAACATCATAGTTTCAGCTAATTTATAAGCCAAGACATGCAAATCAATTACTTCTTGGTTTGTTTCACCATATAATTGCAACCAGCCAGAATCTCTAATAGTAACGGCATCTTGCTGATCATTCCAAATGCTAATCGGTGCGGAAACAGCCCGATTGGCACAAGTCAAAACAACTGGCAAACGTAAACCGGCAATACAAAACAAAACTTCGGTCATTAATAAAAGCCCTTGTGAACAAGTTGCCGTATAAGTCCTGACACCGGTAGCACTAGCGCCCAAAACAATAGAAGCAGCAGCAAATTCAGAATCAGCTCTAATATATTCAAAATCAGCCTTGCCCTCGGCTTTCATTCTTTCTAAATCTTCTACTATATGGGTTTGTGGCGTAATCGGATAAGCCGAAATAACATCTACCTGACAATTTTTTACTACTTCTGCCAAGGCATGTGAACCTTCCACTATTTGTTTCTTATTATTTTTCATATTACTAATTACTAATTTATTTATAATCCTCTACCATTTTAATACATTTTACCGGACAATGTTTGGCACACAAACCACAGCCTTTACAATAATCCAAATCACGATCATAAAAAACTCTACCTTTACTGTTTTTTTGGCCGGTTGAAAAACAAACACCTTCCGGACAAACCTTATTACACATATCACAACCAATACAAGCCTCATGATCAACTACCGGTTTATAAGTTCGCCAACCACCGGTTTTATATTGATTGGTTGTACCTGGTTTGACAGCTAAATTATATTTAAATTTTTTCATAATTATTTTTCAGTAACCTTATAAGCTTTTTTTAAAGCCTTGATATTTTTATCAATAATTTTTTTATCATACTTCTCTCCCAAATTCTGTTTAATTGCTTGGACTGCTGATTCTACTTTTATTACATCACTAATTTTAGCAAAAGCCCCTAACATCGCTGTATTAATAATCGGTTTACCTATTATTTCTAAAGCGATTTTCAGAACTGGCGCACAATAAACTTTACCGGTATAACCAGGACAAACTTCATTTGGTAATTTATTGGAATTAATTAAAACGATTGTTGCTTTTTTAGCCCCTTCCAAAGAATTAGCCGCTTGAACCAAGCTGGGATCTTGAATGATTATAAAATCCGGCTGATAAATTTGTTCTCGGCTGCGAATAAATTTATTATTAATTTTAACAAAAGCCTTTACAGGAGCCCCTTTTCTCTCTACGCCAAAACTGGGAAAAGCTTGTGTAGCTTTACCGTCATAAAAAGCTGCCATAGCAATTAATTCCGCTAAAGTTACGTTGCCTTGACCGCCACGACCATGTATTCTAATTTCTATCATAAATTAATTTATTTATTATTTTCTTTTTTTTGATTTTCTTGCTCTTGCAAAAATAAAGCCCTGTCAATTATTTGCTTAAAAGTATCATAAGGAATAACTCCTTCAATTTTACTTCCGTTTATAAAAAAAGCCGGTGTGCCCGTAATGCCCAATTTAGACCCATCTTCCAAATCATTAAAAACTTCAAAAGAATATTTTTTATCATCCAAACATTGATTAAATTGCTCAGTTTCCAAACCAAGATTAACAGCAATTTCTTTGAATTTTTCAATTGATAAATTGGCTTGATTACTAAAAATCATATCACGATAAGACCAAAACTTACCTTGTTCATCAGCACATTCAGCCGCCATAGCCGCATTTAAAGCTTGCGGATGTGAAGCTGCATCTACAAAATCACGATAAATAATCTTGACCCGGTCTTTATATTCTTTTCTAATTTGCTGAATAATAGGATTGGCTTCTTTACAAAAAGGACATTGAAAATCAGCAAATTCCACTATAACAACCTCTGCATCAACCGGCCCCCAATAAGGATCGTCTTTTGTTTCTGCTACCTGACGATTATTAACACTTAAAATCGGGTTATCATTGATATTTTGCGACAAGGTATTGAAACCTTGCATATTGGCTTGTGTTTTAATTTCTATAAAAAGTATTACTTGATAAATAAAAACCGCCAAGTATATCAACAAGATAACAAAAACAACCAAGATAATTACTCCCCACCAACGTTGATGCCATTTTAATTTGGCCTTATGCTTGTTTTTCTTTTGTGGCATTGCCTTTTTTTCAATTAAAGTTTATAATTTTATTATAACATATTTATAAAATTTTGAGTATTGACAGTTTTATAATATTTTGCTAATCTAATAAAAGATTAATTTATTAGAAATACCATGATAGTAAACATTATTCAAATAATTATCGCCGTAATTTTAATTTCTGTAATTTTATTACAGCAAAGAGGCACCGGACTGGGAGCTGCTTTTGGTGGTGAAGGCAATATTTATAGGACAAAAAGAGGATTAGAAAAATCATTACATGTCGTAACAATAATTTTAGCAATAATTTTTCTGGGCACAGCCCTATTCAACGTCTTATACTAAATCATTACTCTCTCAAATATAATTTTTAAAATTTTCAACCGTGGCTTCAAAATTTAAATTTTTTCAAAATTTAAGTCAAAACTTGAAAAGTTTTGTTTTTTTGAATTTTAATAAAATGAAACAACTAAAAAAAATTAATAAGCAAAAAAATTTAGATAAAAAAATTATAACCAAATTAAAAGGCCGGCGACTGCCCAAATGGAAACAGCTCAAACAATTGCCTCAAACTTTATCAAAACAAGAAAATTTCTTAATAAAAATCTTATCACTAATTATTTTAATTTGCTTAGTTTTTTTGATTTATACCAATTATTTTAAAGATTTAAAAACAGTACCGAAAAACGGCGGCGAATTTACAGAAGGATTAATCGGCGCCCCTCTTTATATAAATCCTATTTTAGCTCAAAAACATATTGACGCTGATCTTGATTTAACCAGTTTAATTTTTTCCGGGCTATTAAAATATAACAAAAACTTGGAAATAATCCCGGATCTGGCAGAAAAATACGAGATTTCCGAAGACCAAAAAACTTATACTTTTTATCTTAAACAAAACGTAAGATGGCATGACAATAAAAAACTAACTGCCAGTGATGTGGTTTTCACTATTCAAAGTATTCAAGACCCTGATTTTAAAAGTCCGCTTTATCGTAGTTTTGAAGGAGTAACAGTTGAAAAAATCGATGAATATACGGTTAAATTTACTTTACAGGAACCTTATGCCGCCTTTTTAAATATTTTAACAGTCGGCATTATTCCTCAGCACTTATGGTATGACATACCGCCAATTAATGCCAAATTAGCCGTCTATAACCAAAAACCAATTGGCAGCGGACCTTTTAAATTCTCTTCTTTGGTTAAGGAAAAAAGCGGTGTTATTAAACTTTACACTTTAGAAAAAAACAAAAATTATTATGATCAAGAACCCTATATTGCTAAAATAATATTTAAATTTTATCCTGATTATGCTAATGCGATTGAAGCTTTGATCAATAAAGAAGTACAAAGCTTGAGTTTCTTACCAAAAGAATATTTAAATAAATTTACCAATAAAAGAGATCTAAACGTATATAATATTAATCTATCTCAATATAATGCTGTCTTTTTTAATGAAAAAAACAATGAACTTTTAAAGAATAAGGAAATCAGGGAAGCGTTAAGTTATGGCATTAATAAAAATAAAATTATTGATGATTTACTGCAAGGTCAGGGCCAAGCCATTAATGGACCTATTTTGCCTGGGTTTCTGGGCTATAATCCTGATATAAAAAAATACAATTATCAGCCGGAAAAATCTTTGGAAATTTTAGCTGATGCCGGCTGGGAATTAGACGGTGAATACCTTAAAAAAGATGATCAAGAATTAAAAATAACATTAACAACAGTTGAACAAAACACGCAAATTGCTGCTGCTAATTTAATAAAAGAATTCTGGAACAGTATTGGTGTAAATGTTGAATTACAAATTATTCCCAAAGATCAAATTGAAAAAGAAATTATTGTACCGCGAAATTACCAGGCTTTACTTTACGGTGAAATAATTGGTTATGACCCTGATCCTTTTCCCTTTTGGCATTCTTCACAAAGAGAGCATCCGGGCGTAAACTTGGCTAATTATGCTAATCGTAAAGTCGATCAATTATTGGCAGAGGCCAGACTAACCAACGACGCAACAATTCGTCAAGAAAAATATAAAGAATTTCAAAAATTATTAGTTGAAGATCTGCCAACAATTTTTCTTTATACTCCAACTTATACTTATCCGATCAATACCAAAATCAAAGGTATTGAAATTAAAAGAATTGTTAATCCGTATGACCGCTTTATTAATATTGAAGACTGGTATATAAAAACCAAAAAAAGTTTTTTTAAATAAAATTAATTAATTAAAATTTTGAACTCTTTAAAAAAAATAATAATTAAATCTTGTAATTTTAAATTTTAATTATTATTTAATGAATCAAACTTAAACCTCTTTTTATTGAGGTACCCTTAGGGTTAATCTAAAAAAATATGGTATATAAACACAAAAAAAGTTCTGGCTACTCTACAAAAAAAAGCGGCCAGAAAACTTCATTTAAATCTGCTCAAAAATTAAAAATTATGGTACTTGGCGGCTTGGAAGAAGTTGGACGCAATATGACTTTATTAGAATACGGCGAGGATATTATTATAATTGACATGGGGCTCCAGTTTCCCGAAGAAGATATGCCCGGCATTGATTATATTATTCCTAATATTGGTTATTTAAAAGGCAAAGAAAAAAACATTAAAGGTGTTATTATCACTCACGGTCATTATGACCACATTGGCGCCATCCCTCATATTATGCCCAAAATCGGCAACCCGATAATTTATACGGCCAAACTTTCAGCCGGGATTATTCAAAAAAGACAAGAAGAATATAAAAATTCACCAAAATTAAAATTCTATATAATAGATGAAAAAAACAAATTAAACTTGGGGGCTTTTAATGTTGAATTTTTTAGAGTTAATCATAATATTCCTGACAGTTTTGGCGTGGTTGTCCATACTCCCGTTGGGACTATTATTCATACTGGAGATTTTAAAATCGATCACAGTCCGATTAATGATATTCCTGCTGATTTGAATAAAATCGCCAGAATCGGTGCTCATAATGTTTTGGCTTTAATGGCTGACAGTACTAATGCCGAAGAAGAAGGTCATCAAATCTCAGAAACTCATGTTTCTCGCGAATTGGAAAGAATCTTTGAAGATGCCGAGGGCAGAATTATTGTCGGCACATTTGCTTCATTATTAAATCGTGTTCAGCAAATTATTACTATGGCTGAAAAATTTAATCGGAAAGTTATGATTGAAGGACGTAGCATGAAAACTAATGTTGAAATCTCCCATAAACTGGGGTATTTAAAAATTAAACCAGGTACTTTGATTGAATCTGAAAATTATAATCCCCGTAAATATCCTGATGATAAAATTATAATCATTGGTTCCGGCGCACAAGGTGAACAAAATGCTTTTTTGGTCAGATTTGCCAATGATGAACATAAATATCTGCAAGTCAAAGAAGGCGACACTATTATTTTTTCATCTTCGGTCGTACCCGGCAACGAAAGAACTATTCAGAATTTAAAAGATACACTATATCGTAAAGGCGCCAAAGTCATTCATTATAAAATGATGGACGTACATGCCGGTGGCCATGCCAAAAAAGAAGATTTGAAATTATTAATCAGACTATTAAAACCTCAATACTACATACCAATCGAAGCTAATCACTACATGTTAAGAATTAACGGAGAAGTGGCTGAAAGTATTGGCATTCCAAAAGAAAATATCTTTATTGCCAATAATGGCCAAATTATGGAATTTACCCAAAAAGGCGGCCGGTTGACCAATCAATTTGTACCGACTGACTATGTCATGGTTGATGGCTTAGGTGTCGGTGACGTTTCTAATATTGTCTTACGTGATAGACGAGTTATGGCAGCTGACGGTATGCTGGTTGTTATTGCCACAATTCAAGGCAAAACCGGCAAATTAATGGGCAATCCTGATATTATTTCCCGTGGTTTTGTTTATATGAAAGAAAATAAAAAATTAATTGAATCAACCAGAATGAAAATCAAGAAAATCTGTGAAGATACTGACACAAAATCACCGGCTTTTGACGATTTTATTAAAAATAAAATCAGGGACGAAATCGGCCAGTATCTTTATAAACAAACCAAACGACGTCCTATGATTTTACCGGTAGTTATTAAAGTTTAATTTGACAATTAAATTACAAAATTCTAAAATATATTCATGGAAACTAAATTCAAAAAAATCAATTTCAATTGGTGGTGGACTTTGCGACTTAAACCGTAAAGTTTGATTTTGAATTTTAGTTTTTAAATAAAACTTCCTGCAACTTTACGGCAGGCGGTTTTATTTTTAATAAATTTTCAAAGGAGGCTATGATGAAAGAAAAACCAAAATGCCAGTACTGTGGTTTCCCGCTCAAACAAAAATCGCAGGCCTGGGGAAATACTACCTGGGAATGCACAAACAAAAACTGTCCGGGGAAACAAAAAAAAACCGCCTGGGGGAATTAAAAAAAGGGCGCGCTTTGCGCCCTAACTAAAAATCAATTACTTTACATAAACTTTAATTCCCAGTAAAATTAAACATATGAAAACTGAAAATAAAAAAACAGTCCTTTCCGGGATCCAGCCAACCGGTGAATTGCATATTGGTAATTATTTGGGTTCTTTAAAAAATTTTATTGAATTACAAAATAAATATCAATGTTATTTTTTCTTGGCAACTTATCATTCAATAACTGAAAATTATGACCCTGAAAAGAAAAGACAGCAAATCTTTAATTTAGCCATTGATTTTCTAGCACTTGGCCTGGATCCGCAAAAAAGTGTTATTTTTAATCAAAGTGATGTGCCTCAATGCACTGAATTGGCTTGGATTTTTAATACTATTACACCTGTATCAGAATTGGAAAGAATGACTCAATTTAAAGATAAAGCCTCACAGCAAACTAAAAATATTAATATGGGACTTTTGGACTATCCTGTTTTACAAGCTGCTGATATTTTACTTTATCACCCTGATTTTGTACCGGTGGGTAAAGACCAAGAACAACATCTGGAATTAACCAATAAAATAGTTCGTTGGTTCAATAATAAATATAGTAATTATTTTCAATCAGTAGAGCCAAAATACACTAAAATCCCGAAAGTGATGTCTTTGCTTGAACCTGAGAAAAAAATGTCCAAAAGCGCCGGCCCTAAACATTATATCGGTATTAATGATGAGCCCAAAACTATCTTAAATAAACTTAAAAGTGCGATAACCGGCACGGGCAAGGAAACCATATTGCCTCCTGGTGGGCAAAATTTAATGACTTTATTAAGAGAATTTGGCACGTCCACAGAACTAAAATATTTTCAAGAACAAGTCAAAAATAAGGACATAAAATACGGTGAATTAAAACAAACTCTAGCTAGGGCAATTGCCCAATATTTTGAACCTTATCGCCAAAAACGACAAGAATTAGAAAAAAAACCTGATTATATTAAAAAAGTTTTAGATGAAGGAGCACAAAAAGCTCAAAAGCTAGCACAAATAACAATTAAACAAGTTAAAACTTTAATTGGTGTTTTATAAAAAACATTGACAAAAAGCCTCATATATGTTAAAATAATAAGTACTGTTCCCTAATTATAATTAGGGATCCAATCTAAATATCCAAATAAGCAGAGATCGCTCCTCGTCCTTTCGGACTCGGAGAGGAAAGTCCGGACACCATAAAAAGGTAATGGGTAACGCCCATCAACTAATCCGTAATGTTTAGTTAGGACCAGTGCCGCAGAGACTATACTAGTACTGAGCTGCAAAGCAAAGTACCAAACGTGAAAAGTGTTTTGAGGTTTTTGTTCTCGAGATAAAAGCTACAAAACTCGGCCTCTGGTGACAGAGTGACCGTGGTAAACTTCTACCAGGTGCAAGAACAAACTCACTAATTATTTTGGTGAAGACAAGTAGTTCGCTTGAGCTCTGACGCAAGAAAGAGCCCAGATAGATGATCTCCCCTTTTTTACAAAAAAAAGGGACAGAATCCGGCTTACTTATTTGGATATTTAGATTAGATGTAAAAGGGCTTTTTCAAGCCCTTTTAATTTAACCGATAATTTATGAAAAAAACCGATCTTATTTTTGCAACAATTTTAATCCCTTTGGACTTTTTAATGCTGATTCTGGCGGCTTTAACCGCTTATTGTCTAAGGGGCGAATCTTTTGTAACAGAAATAAAACCGCTTATTTATGACTTGTCTGTCGGTCAATATTTAAGTTGGGCTTTTTTGGTTGCTTTAATTTGGTTGGTTATTTTTGCCTTTGCCGGTCTTTATGCGATTAAAACCGACCGTAAATTTAGCGAAGAATTTTCTAAAATATTTTTAGCTTGTTCAACCGGTGTTTTAACAATTATTGTGGCTATCTTTTTACAACGCGAAATTTTTTCTTCACGTTTTATTATTTTAACTGCTTGGCTGTTTTCTATCATTTATGTAACAATCGGTCGGATTATTATTTATAAAGCGCAAAAAGCCTTACTTAAACTCGGTTTAGGCGCCAAGCGAATAATTATTATCGGTGCTGATAAAAATACCAATACTATTATAAAAACCTTAAACCAAAAACCAGAATTAGGTTATAAAGTTATTAAATCTTTTAGTAATTTTAATTTAGAAATTAAACAACAAATTCTAAATTTACATAAAAAAGAATGGATTGATGAAATTATTCAGGCTGATCCCAATTTACTAAAAAATAAAACCCTTGATTTAATTGATTTTACAGAAGCCAATAATATTATTTTTAGATTTTCAGCTGATATTTTCAAAACAAAAACCAGCCGTTTAGAAATAGATACTTTAGCCGGCATACCGATTTTTGAAATCAAAAAAACAAAATTAGAAGGCTGGGGGCGGGTTTATAAAAGAATTTTTGATATTATCGGTTCTTTAATCTTAATTATCTTAACTTCACCAATAATGATAATTACGGCTATTGCCATTAAATTAGATTCCAAAGGTCCGGTCTTTTTCAGCAAACTGGATAATGACCAACCAGTCAAAAGAGTCGGACAATACGCTAAGACATTTAATTATTTTAAATTTCGTTCAATGGTTCATCAATCAGATTCATTAAGATATTCACGGGCTTTAAAAGAAAAAAATATTAGGAAAGATTCTCCTTTATTTAAAGTCAAAGACGATCCAAGAATTACCAAAGTTGGTAAATTTATTCGTAAATATAGCATTGACGAATTACCCGAATTATTTTTGGTTTTAATGGGTAAAATGAGTTTAGTGGGGCCCCGTCCTCATTATCCCGAAGAAGTTGCCAATTATAAAGATTTACATAAAAGAGTTCTGGATATTAAACCGGGTATTACTGGTATGGCGCAAATTTCCGGCCGTTCCGATTTAAGCTTTGATGAAGAAGTTAAATTAGATACTTATTATATTGAAAACTGGTCTTTATGGCTGGATATTCAAATACTTTTAAAAACACCAAAAGTAGTTTTATTCCCTAAAAGAGAAGCTTTATAATATAGTCATTTATTATTAGATGATAAAACTTGTTTGGTTATCAATCTAGAAGTTATTGCCGTGTTTAAAAACAGCTGATCAGGCTGTTTTTTTGTCTTTAAAAAACTCTTTGGGATTACTTGATTTTTATGCTTAAATAAGCTAAGATACGAATATACTATTTATTATTATGAACGCAGAAAAATTACAGACAATTATTCAAAAAATAGTCCAAGAATCAGCTAAATTAAAAAATAAACATACCACAGCCAAAGCTGCTCCTGTTAATTATGCCTGCATTTTTTCACAAAACAAGCAGGAATATGACGAATTATTAGTAGCCGCCCATAAAATCGGAAAAATTATTAAAGAAACACCGACTGGTTTTCTTTTTCAAATTGAACCAATACAAACCAGTGCGGGTGTTTTAAAATTATTAAAAATTCGCCTGCCTGATAAAACCAGACTTGAACTTGGTGACGCCGATTTCACAATTGATAATTTTTTTGAATTTGAAAAAAAATATTTATCAAAAAAAGCCTTTAAGTTAATTTCAAAAGAAAATTTTTATATGATTGAACTAAGGGATCCAGAATTTAATGTTAGAACATATTTCTCAAACCCACCATTAGACAAGCAAATTGGTATTACTTAATAAACCAATCCACAAATTCACCAATAAACTAAACTATGAAAGTTGCGCTATTACATGACTATCTTAATCAAGCCGGAGGGGCTGAAAGAGTTTTGCTGGCTTTGGCAGAACTTTTTCCTGACGCACCGATTTATACTTTAATCCATGATAAAAAAAGATTAGCTGGTTTTGATAATAAAAATATTAGGACTTCTTTTTTACAAAAAATGCCACTGGCCAGCTCCAAAATTCGCTGGTATTTACCTTTAATGCCGGTGGCTGTTGAACAGCTTGATTTAAGTGATTATGATGTGGTAATTTCTTCGTCTTCAGCTTTAATTAAGGGTATTATTACTCATCCTCGCACTCTACATATTTGTTACTGTTATACTCCAACTCGCTATCTTTGGTCTGATACTCATCAATATCCCAAAGATATTCCTGAAGGCAAATTAGTCAAACATGTCCTGCCTGTCTTTTTAAGCAAATTAAGGCAATGGGATCATTTAGCTGCTCAAAGAGTTGATCACTTTGTGGCACAATCAAATTTTATTGCTCAAAGAATCAAAAATTATTATAACCGTGACAGTTCGGCAATCATTCATCCGCCCACTGATACTGAAAATTTTTATATTTCTAACGAACTTGGGGATTACTATCTATTAATCTCCAGGTTAAAACCTTATAAAAAAGTGGATTTGGCAGTTAAAGCTTTTAACAAGCTCAATATCCCATTAAAAATAATTGGCATTGGAGAAGAAGAACAAAAACTTAAAAAAATCGCCAAACCCAATATTGAATTTTTAGGACACGTTTCAGAAGACGAAAAAAGAAAACTGCTTTCTCAATGTTTAGCTTTAATTCACCCACAAGAAGAAGATTACGGATTAACCCCAATAGAAGCCATGGCTTCTGGCCGGCCAGTAATTGCTTATCAAGGCGGTGGTGCTTTAGAAACGGTTAGTGATAATAAAACCGGCAAATTTTTCAATGAACAAACTTGGGAGGCTTTAATTGATACGGTTATTAAATTTGAACCTAATAATTATAATCCTCCAGAAATAAAAAATCATGCTGAAAAATTTAATTCTAATAATTTTTATCATCAAATCAAAAATTTCGTTACAAAAACTTACGAAAAATTTAAATCTTCCTAATAATGCCTAACAATAATAATCATCCCATGACAATAGGAATAGACGTCCGTTGTTTAATGCATAAAAATTATTCCGGAGTAGCCGAATACACCTATAATTTATTAACTCATTTATTTAAAGCTGATCCGCAAAATTCATATAAACTTTTTTATAATTCCAAAACAAATGTTTCGGCCACTTTACCGAAATTTGATCAACCAAATGTAAAATATCAAGGATTTGAATATCCCAATAAACTTTTAAATTTAAGCTTTAAATTTTTGAATTATCCCAAAATTGATCAGATCATCAAAGGTGCTGATGTTTTTTTCTTACCAAATCTGATTTTTTCGGCCCTATCGGCTAATTGCCAAAAAATTATTACTATCCATGACCTATCATTTGAACTTTTCCCTAATTTCTTTTCTTATAAACGCAATTTATGGCACAAAATCATTAATCCTAAAAAAATAATAAATAATTGTGACAAAGTTATTGCTGTTTCTCAAAATACAAAAATTGATTTAATAAATTTATATGACATACCCGCTGATAAAATTGAAGTTGTCCACTCAGGTGTTGATCATCAATTATATAACAAAATAAATGAACAAACAAAATTCAAATTAATCAAAGAAAAATATAAACTACCAAATGATTTTATTCTATATTTGGGTACTATTGAACCTCGTAAAAATATAGAAGGGATTATTCAGGCTTTTAATTTATTTAAAGAACAAAATTCAAAATTTAAACATTTAAAATTAATTATTGCCGGGGATAAAGGCTGGAAATATGAAAAAGTCTTTGATTTGGCTCAAAAATCTCCATATAAACAAGATATTAAATTTATTGGTTATGTCAGCCGACAAGATAAGCCATTATTATATAATTTGTCTAAAATTTTTTTATTCCCTTCTTTTTATGAAGGCTTTGGCTTACCGGTTTTAGAAGCCCAAGCCTGCGGGACTCCTGTAATTGCCGGGCTAAATTCAGCTTTCCCTGAAATTTTAAAAAACAGCGCATTATTGATAAACCCTGATAATTTAAATGAAATCAGCCAAGCAATCAAAGAACTACTAACCGGAAAAAATCTCTATCAAGAACTGATGACCAAAGGTTTAGACAATGTTAAAAATTTTACCTGGGATAAAACAGCCCAAAAAACTTTAAAAATTTTAAAGGCCTAATGAATTTATTTTCAGGATTAACTTACTAACATCTACCGCCTAATTACCAATATATGTCTAAAATCGGCATTGATGCCAGGATGTATGGCAAACAAGTTTCAGGTATCGGTACTTATATCAAAAATATTACCGAACAAATTTTTGAATTGGATAAAAAAAATAATTATTATATTTTTTTGTTAGAACCGATTTTCTCCCAATATCAAGTTCCGCATGATAAAATCCATAAAATAAAAGTAAGCTCAGCTTGGTATTCATATAAAGAGCAAACTAAATTTTTAAATAAACTTAATCGATATAAGCTGGATTTAATGCACTTTCCTCATTTTAATGCGCCTATTTTTTATAATCGCAAAAGACTTCAGACCATTCACGACATAACCCCCAAAATTTTCCCCGGCCATAAACAAAAATCATGGTGGCGTAAATTTGCTTATAATTTAACTATAAAAACCAGCCTTAAAAAATCAGCCAAAATTATTACTATTTCCAATAACACTAAAAAGGATTTAATTGATTATTTTCAGGTACCAGAAGATAAAATTACCATTACTTATCTGGGTATAGAAAAACAGTTTAAACTTATTGAAAATTATGATAAAATAAAAGAGCTAAAAGATAAATATGGCATTACCAAGCCTTATATATTTTTTATTAGTGCTTGGCGTAACCATAAAAATTTTGAAGGCCTGATCAGGGCTTTTGAATTATTAAAAACCGAATATAACTTTGATTATCAATTAATTTTGGGTGGCACAGCTGATCCATATTATCCCAAAATAAACAAAACAATTGATCAATCAAAATTTAAAAACGACATTATTACTCCGGGCTTCATTACTGATAAAGAACTGCCTTTATTTTATAATGCTGCTGAATTATTCGTAATCCCTTCTTTTTATGAAGGTTTTGGCATAATCGGTCTTGAAGCAATGGCTTGCGGTACTCCGATTGTCTCGTCAAATTCGACTTGCTTGCCGGAAATTATGGGTGATGCGGCAATTTATTTTAAACCAAATGACACAAAGGAAATGGCTAAAAAAATTTACCAGGTACTGTCAGATAAAAATTTTAAAAACCAATTAATCACCCGCGGTTTTGAACAAATAAAAAAATATTCCTGGCAAAAATGTGCTCAAGAAACCTTAACTATTTATAAACAACTACTTAATCAAGATTAATACTCAAAAATCCCATGCCAAAAGCCAAAACAAAAAAAACCACAAAGCAAGAAACGACAACAAAAAAAAGAACAATTAAAAAAACGACTGCCCGAAAATCAACCGCAAAATCTACGCCAAAGAAAAAAAATACAGCCGTAAAATCAAACAAAGGGAAAACCGGCAAACAAACTAAAAAAACAGCTACTCGTAAAAAAGTTGTCAAACAAAAAAAATCACCTACTAAAAAAACGCCCGTTAATAAAAATATAAGCAAAAAAAACGGCAAATCTTTGCTTACAAAAAAAACCGCAAAGAAAAAACAAGGCACAAATTCAATAAGTAAAACGGGGTCAAAAAATAAAAACTTAAAAAAATCAAAAATAACTGATTCCGCTCCCCAATTACAAAAAATTACAAGCAAAAAAAATTTTATTAAAAAACAAAAAACACCGATTTCACCTTACGTTTTAGACCTTAAATCAATTCAGACCGAGCATGAACAAGAAAAACAATTAGAAAATCAACAAGCTCAAAATATTTCCCAGGAATTATTAACCAAATTTAATAAACAAAAAAACAAACTATACGAAAAATTTCAGACTGAAACCAATAAAAAACCCGAATTAAAAAATAAATTTAACTTTCCCAAATTACAAATCAAGCTACCCAAAATCAGACTACCGAAATTCACATTACCAAAATTAAAAAGGCCAAAAGTAAATCTACCTCAATTAAATTTACCAAAATTCAAACCATTGGAAATCAAAATAGGATCTATAAGTATTCCGGCTTATTGGCAAAAAACTATTTTAGCTTTTGCTATTTTTTGTTTTATTTTTGTTTTGCCTTTTAATCTTTATAATTATTATCAAAAACTGCAAGGCAAAAAAAATACTGTTTTACAGCAAACCGCACAAGCGATTTGGCATTTAACTATTTCGCAAAAAGCCGCCTCTGCCCAAGATTTCTACTATACTCAATTTGAACTACAAGAAGCCAGCAATGATTTTAAAGCAGCCCAAAACGAACTTGCAAATATAAACTTATTAACTAAAAATGCCATAAAATTATTCCCATCGATTAATAAACAATTTATTACGGCACAAAAACTAATCAGTGTTGGCGAAACTTTATCAAGAAGCGCAGCCATGGTCACTGCAACAATTGAATCTATTGAACTTAACAATGAACTTGATTCTTTGAATTTAACAGCTAAACTAAAAAAAATAAACAATGATTTTAATTTGATACTCCCTGACTTAAAAAAAGCCAACAATCAATTACAAGAAATTCATATTGAAGAATTACCACTGGAACATCAATCAAAAGTAAAAAAATTACAACAAGCCTTGCCACTTTTAGTTAAAAATATTGATAATTTTGCTTCTTCCTCTGATTTACTTTTAACTTTATTGGGGGAAGACACAAAAAAAAGATATTTATTTCTTTTTCAAAATAATAATGAATTGAGACCGACCGGCGGATTTATTGGCAGTTTTGCTTTGGTTGATATTGACCAGGGTAATATTCAAAAAATAAATATTCCTGGCGGTGGTCCATATGACTTAAGAGCCGGATTAAAAGTTAATATGGAATCACCAAAACCTCTTCATATTATGAATCCACGCTGGGAATTTCAAGATGCTAATTGGTTTGCCGACCTACCCACTTCGGCTGATAAATTAATCTGGTTTTATGAAAAAAGTGGCGGGCCAACTGTTGATGGGCTAGTTTTCATTAATGCCACATTTTTAGAAGAAATTTTAAAAATAATTGGTCCAATTGAATTAAATAACTACAACAAAACCATTACAGCTGATAATTTTTTCCAAGAAATCCAAACAAATGTTGAATTGGAATATGATAAAAGTATTAATAAACCCAAACAAATAATCGCTGACTTAACACCAAGAATTATCAATAAACTTTTAAATTCCGATAAAAAACAGTTTTCTGAAATTTTAAACATTATCCTAAATGCCTTAAATGAAAAAGAAATACAGCTTTATTTTACCAATTACAGTTTAGAAAAAATTGTCTTGCAAAATAATTGGGGCGGGCAATTAAAGGAAACCGATAAGGATTATTTAAATATCATCAGCACTAATATCGCCGGAGAAAAAACCGATGCAAAGATTGAACAAACAGCTGATTTAAATGTGGAAATACAGCCAGACGGTTCTATTATCAACACCCTAAAAATCACAAAAACACATAGCGGTGAATCTGGTGAAAATTTTTATGGAGTACCCAATGTTGATTATCTAAGAATCTATACCCCCAAAGACAGTAAACTTATCAATGCCTCTGGGTTTGATCGGATGGAACCCGAACTTTTTGAAATAATTAATCCGGAAATTTATCAAAAAGATGAAATGTTGGCTTTTATTGACATGACAAAAAAAATTGATGAACAAAGCCAAACCGAGATATTTACCGAGAATAATAAAACGGTTTTTGCCAATTGGCTTAAAATAAATCCCGGGCAAACTAAAACAGTGACCTTGAAATACAAATTGCCATTTACAATTGATTTGACAATGAATAATGAAAACTTAAATTATTTGGACTTCTTGAAAACCGAATTTAATTTAAACAAAGAAACAGATCAAACTGAAAATTATAATTTACTCTGGCAGAAACAATCTGGTAAAAACTTTGAGATAAATCTAAATATTAAATTCCCCAAAAATCTGAATTATCAAATGATTTATCCGAATAATTTAAATCAAACCAATAATACTTTTAATTATCATGATTTATTAAATACTGATAAATTTTTTGTTACATCTTTTAGTTTAAAATAATTATGCCAACTAAAAATAAAACGAGAAAAAACAATAAAAAAAACACAACCGAGACAAAAAAAAATCAACCAAAGCTAAAGGCTAAAACTACAAAGTCAAACGATAAATCAGACTCAAAAGCTTTAAAACAAAAAAACAAATCTGCCAAATCACAAAAAAATAAAGCAAAGAAAAAAAAATCTTCGCCAATTTTAAAATCTCATAAAAATGAAATAGAAAAAAATTTAAAAGCCATTTACCAGGATGAAAAAGGTAAATTGCCAAAAATGACAGGATTAGAATTTAAAAAAACAAATAAAAATTTACGAATTATTATTTATATTATATTTTTTCTAATTATAATTTTTACTGTTTCATTTTTGGGCTTTTTAATCTTTCAGCCAGCACCTAAATTTACCAGCGAAAAAGTCAATTTAGAAATCAAAGCACCTTTTTCTGTTGTTTCGGGCGAAGAAATTGATTATGAAATAAAATATACAAATTTAGAAGAAATCAGTCTGACTAATGTACAGTTAATCGTCTACTTCCCCCGTGGTTTTATTTTTAAAAATGCAAATTTACAGCCAACTAATAATACCAGCGAACAACAGTCAAATATAAAAACTTGGCAACTTAATGATATTGCTCCGCAACAATCGGACATTTTGAAAATAAAAGGCAGATTAATTGGCCAGATTGACTCCAAAGAAACAATTTCCACTACTTTAAGTTATATACCAGCTAATTTTAGTTCAGAATTTCAAAAAACAAATAGTTTTAATACTGAAATAAGCGATAGTTTAATTGATCTTGAAATTAATCATCCCAGTCAAGCGGCTCATCAGGAAGAAACTGAATTAAATTTTATGATTAGTAATAAAGCAAAGGAAATTAATTTACAAAATTTACAAATAAAATTTAATTACCCGCCCGAATTCATTATTTCAGAAAGTCAAATTATTGATCCTGAAAAAGAAAATCCGTTAATTTTAACTGAAGCCGAAACAGAAGAGATTAAAACTCAAAAAATTATCCCAATTGAAAATTTACAAGCTCAAAGCCAAAAACAAATCATAATTAAAGGTGAATTTTCAGTCGAAGAAAGATTGGATGCTAATTTCAATTTACAGGTCAAATTAAAGGGACCGGCCGAAGAATATTTTATCCAAAAACAAAAAGATTTCACAATTGATGTAATAAAAGGTGAACTTTTAACAACTTTAATCATTCAAGGTTCTAATCAAAATAAACCTGTCAATTTTGGCGAAACATTAAATTATCTGCTTACACTTGAAAATAAAAGCAAAAACACTCTAGGCAATATTAAGGTTAGGGCGGTCTTGGACTCTCCATTCCTGGATTGGACCAGCTTAAAAGACCTCAATAAGGGAATCAGAGACGACCAGCAAATTCTTTGGACTAAAGAGCAAATGCCTTCATTAGGTGTTTTATTTCCAGAAGAAGAACTTGAAATTAATTTTCAAATTAATTTACAAAATTTTCAAGAATCATCACGTTATCAAGCAAAAGATTATCAGGTAAAAAGTCTTTTTGAAGCCCAAATAAATCAAATTGACAATACTGAAACAGAGGTTGAGCAAGAAAGTAATATTATAATTAATGAAATTAATACCAATTTGGATTTGAATGCTGTAGCCAGATATTTTTCCGACGATAATTTAACAATCGGCTCAGGGCCATTACCACCGGTTGTGGGGCAAAAAACAAGCTATAAAATATTCTGGCAAATTAATAATTCTTTACATGAAATAACCGATATTGAAATTAAAGCTAAATTACCTGATTACGTTAATTTTGAAAATCAAACAGAAATTTCAACCGGTGATTTATACTTAAACCCCAACAACGAAATCGTCTGGAAAATTAGCCGTATTCCTACTTCGGTCAAACAAAGTCAGGCCGAGTTTCAAATATCAATCACCCCAACCGAAGAAGATGCAGATAAAATATTAACTCTTTTACCGGAAATTATTTTAGAAGCAACAGATTCACAAACCGAAGATCGCTTAACAAAAACGGTTTCCGGCATAACAACTAATTTGGAAGGTGATCCTCTAGCCGAAGGTAAAGGTTTAGTGCAAACAGAATAAAAAAAGGACAGCTTTATATAAGCTGTCCTTTTTTTTAAATTATCTTATTTAAATTTCTTGACCGTCTGATAAGCTAAATACCAAAATTTATTAATCACCAAATCAAAAGTTCCCGGATATTTAACTTCAAACCCGCCAAAACCTTTTTTGAAACGACTAACACCCGGGTAACGCTCTTCAATCCCCCAAAAATCATAATATTGCAAGTCAAGTTGTTTGGCTTTTTTTATTATCTGCCATTGTAATAAATGTGGTGCCATAACGTTTTTATATTCGGCTGATGAGCCACCATGCGAATAAGTTGCTGTATTACCGTAAAAAACAACCAAATTAGCACAAATAACTTGGCCATTATATTCAGCCAAATACAACCCGGCTTTTTTTAAATTTATTAAAAGTTTTTTATAATATTCTTTATTATAAACTTTAATATTTTTACGTGAATAAGTTTTGGAAATTAAATCATAAAAAATATCCAAATCAGCTAAAGCCCCTTCCTTAACTATAACTTCTTTTTTCTTAGCCAAGCGAATATTGTAACGGGTCTTTTGGTGCATGGCTTTTAATAACTCCTCTTCACTTTTTTGCAAATCTAAAATTAAAGTCTTGGCTGGCTGAACAGTCTTAACTTTTTTAAAATCAAATTGTTCTAAGTCTTGTTTAACCGGTTCTATCCTGACAAAAATACATCTTTCATTTTGCGCTAATTCAGTTAAAAATTTTAAATGCTCCGGTTTTATTTTCAGGCTGGTTCTGGGGATGTACAAATAACTTTTTTCAAAAGGCAATGGCATTTTAACAACTAAAAAATAAGCACCATTTAAATCCAAATACCAAACTTTGCGACCTAAACTTCTTTGCAATGCACCCCA
>CAZHFK010000007.1:0-4781 GCA_964531215.1 uncultured Gammaproteobacteria bacterium
TTAAATTAATAATTTTATTTTTTTTGATATAGATAAATATAAATAATATTATCAGTAGGCTTAGATTTGTCTTTTTTCAGTAAAAAATCCTGCCAATTATTAATTTTAAAACAATAAGAAATTAAAACTAAATTTTCATCCACTTCTTTTTCTATTTTAGCGCCAATTTCCTGCATTGGTTCCTGATTAGCAAACACAAAAACATAATCAGCCTGATTCAAAGCGGTTTTCATATAATCGCCTAATTTTATTTTTACATTTTTATATCTACCTAAATATTTTCTTAACTGGCAAATTAAATACAAAATCAATGACAATTCAATACCGATAAAATTAACCTGAGGATATTTTCTGGCAAAATAAAAAAGCACCTTGCCATTACCACAACCCAAATCATAAAAAACTTTATTATCAGCTAATTCAATTAATTTATTTAAACGTTCTAAATCTTTTTGCCAAATCGGCACCCAAGGCACTTTATAACGAAAAATTAATAAGTATAAAAAAATAAGTAAAACAAGTGTTAAAAACAAATATAAAAAAGCCATAAGCTTACTTCAGCTTTTTAATTACCTGGCCATTATCAGTATCTTCAACTCGATAACCTAATTGATTTATCTTATCCCTTAATTTATCTGATTGCTCCCAATCTTTGATTGCTCTGGCTGCTTCACGCTGTTCAACAAATTTAATTACTTTTGCAGGAATTTTAATTTTTTCTCTTTGGGCTAAATTCAATCCCAATACTTGATCAAAATCAAAACTAGTGGCTAATTTATCAGCTTCACTTAAATCTGATTTCAAAACATCATGTACTACTGCCAAAGCCTGCGGGATATTAAAATCATCACTAATCGCTTTAATAAACTCTGCCTTAAATTCAGCATTGATTCTGCCTTTTTTCTCACCCAAACTCAATATTTGATTTTTTAAATGATCATAACCGTTTTGGGCGGCTTCAAGAGCTTGCCAAGTAAAATTTTGTTTGGAACGATAATGCGCTTGCAGAAAAAAATAACGTAAAGCTAATGGGTCAAATCCCTTATCTTCTATTTCTCGCAAAGCATAACTAGTGCCTTCTGATTTTGCCATTTTACCATTATCAACTGTTAAATGTTCGTTATGCAACCAATAATTAACGAATTTAGCCTGATTAGCTGATTCACTCTGGGCAATCTCATTAGTATGATGAACCGGAATATGTTCTACTCCACCCATATGAATATCAATGGTCTTGCCTAAATATTTTTTACTCATAGCCGAACATTCAATATGCCAGCCAGGAAACCCCTCACCGTCTTTAACCAAAGAAGATTCAAAAGGCGAAAACCAAGTTTGTAAAGCGTTTTTATGTTTACCGGCTTTAAAAAACCAAAGAGCAAAATCAGCCGGATGTTTTTTGCCAGGATCTTCAACATCTCCCTTACCGGCTCCTTTAATTTGTTCATCCAATTTTTGGCCGGATAACTGATTATAATTAGGCGCCTTGCTTACATCAAAATAAACAGCCAAATCAGTCGTATAGGCACAACCTTTATCCAATAAAATCTTAACCATATCAATCATTTCTTTAACATGATTGGTGGCTAAAGGCTTTATTTCAGGTTCTAAGATATTTAATTTCTTAACATCTTGCTCAAAAATCTTAATATATTTTTGAGCAATCTGCTGCGGACTTAAACCTTCACGTTCGGCGCCTTTCGCTATTTTATCTTCACCTTCGTCCTGATCAGAAGTCAAATGCCCGACATCGGTATAATTACGAACCAGTTTTACTTTATAGCCCAAATAACGCAACGAACGATTAACCACATCAGCCATTACCATACCGCGCAAATTACCAATATGCTGTGTCCAGTAAACTGTCGGGCCGCAATGATAAAATTTAACCACTTTATCTTTAAGTGGCTTAAATTCTTCTTTTTCTTTAGTTAATGTATTATAAATTTTTAACATAATTATATTTTAACAAAAATACTTAACGATGCAAAATATATTCATAAATTAAATGAATAATAGAACTTTGAGTTAATAAAGTAATCACAACTCCCAGCAACATAAATGGAGCAAAAGAAAATGTTTTATGAAGTATAATATGTTTAACCGGCTCCAATCCCTTCTCTTCAATTTCTTTATTTCTTTCTTCAATCATATTTTTTAATTTCAGCGCTTGTTCTTTTGTTAAACGCCCACTGATGGATTTTAAAAATTTCTGAACATCATCAGTTGATTTTAATATATTATCTAAATCATTTTGCTGTTTTTCGCTTAATTTCTGATTAATCTTTTCAATTAAAGCTTTATCAGCATCTTTTTGCCATTTATAGCTTAAACCCTTGCTAATTAAATTGGGCATAGCCCTTAATCTAAAACTTTTCAAAATATCAATAGAATCTTTTTGTTTTTCGTCATCTGATTTGTTTTTTCTGTTAATTAAAGACTGCAGTAATTGCCAATCTTCATCAGGTAATTTTTCCTGTAATTCTCTTTTAAGACTATCAAAATCAACCCGACTGCCCATCATCTGCCTTATAAACTTTTTATTTATAAAAATACCCTGATCAATTACCTCAACTGGTATCAATTTAACTTCAGCTGAATTATATAAAAACTGTCCCAAAGCTCGTCCGTATTTAAAAATATAAAAATATGACATCATGAAAATTATTTGTAAAGCAAAAACTTGATGTAATTCAGCAAAAACCTGCTCATGGAAATAAATATAACCAATAATAAAATAAGCCGATACCGCAATTAAAACAATAAAAACTTTTTCTTTTAAAAAAGCTCTCAATGGTTTTAAAATAACAAAACCCATAAAAAAATAACTAGCATAAACTAAATGCCCCAAATAAGGATCTAAAAAAACATTAACTTTATTTCTTAATAATTGGAAAAAAATTAAAATTAATAAAAAACTAAGACCCGTATTCAGATATTCTTTTAATTTTGCTTTAGAAAATTTATTTTTCGCTTTATGTTTGGCAAAATATTCTTTAAGTAATTGGGGATTTTTCAAATAATTAATCAATAACCCAACAGGATAAATCAACATCTTAATTAATAAATAAATAAAAATCGGAATTATTATATTGATTAACAAATTAAAAGCCGGGAAAACCGGCAAATAAGAATTTTGATAAAAACTTAAAGGAATTAAAAAAACATAAAGGGTAAAAAGCTTGGCGTCTCCTCCAGCCCATAATTTAAAATACCATAAGACAAAAGCCAAAATAAAGGCAATTAAAGTGTTAATTAAAACTTTAAAATAATATTCCGGGGTTAAATAATTATCAATGGCGATAATTTCAAACCGGTTCAGTATGGTTATTAAAAATAAAATAATATAATAAACAAGACCAATATAAATACCTAATCTGATATATTTATTTTTAATTTTATTTTCCCGAAAATCACCAATAGTTAATATTAATCCAATTATAATAATAAACGGAATAATAAAATAATCAATTAACCAATTTAATACCATAAATTTAATTATTTAACTGATTTAAATTCCTGCTAGACATAAATCTGCAGATATTCTTTGCAGGGGCATTCACATATTTTGAAAATATTTATATACTTCAAATTCTTTTCGTTTAATTTCCCATTCTGTGTGGCGATAATCAACATAACCGGTGATTATGTTTTCAGTATAATCATACCTAAATCTAATAAGAAATATTTTCATAGAAAATCAATTCATAATAATAAAATCCAATCCACGCTTCTTTATATTATAAAAGTTGAACGATTAAAACTTATTATGATTTCAATATAATTTATCATTAACATATTTAAAATAATCCCAAAATTTTCTAATTGTCTGATTATTGTATTTTTTAATTTTCATAATGCGATAAATTAATTCATTTAAAAATAAAAATTTAATTTGTTTAATATCTTCATCGGTAAAAACATAATTAATATTCTGGCTAATTTCTTCCAGAATTAAATCAATATCAATTAAATAATGAGCATTTGATTCATTAATAAGATCGACTATATATCTTGCTAAACAATAATTTATTGGATAAAAATTTTCTAAAATATGCTCCGTTTCTATAACAGCTGAATTATTAACATCTTGAATTATTTCAAAATTATTATAAGGCACAAAAACCTGTTTCCTTAAGCCACTAATTTTATCAAATTGATCATTATAGGCTTTAATATAATTATCAATATTTATATTTTTTGTTTCCATTAATAAATACTCCTTTGTCTCACTGATAATTTTAGTTATTTTATTCAAAATAGCGTCTCTTTTAAAATCTTGCTTAAATTGTAAAACTCTATTATCGCAAATAAAAAATTTCAAAAAAGCAAACAATAATTTTTTACAAGAATACAAATCAGTTTTTTCACCTTCTATATACTCATACAGCTTAATTATTTTATCTTCAAATATAAAATATGGTAATTTATTTTTATTAGTAATTAAATTTTGTAATGGCACAAAATCAGATAAAACGCTAATAAGTTTTTTTTCTTCAATTATATTTTTTAATTGTTGTTTACTCTTAAATTTATAATTTTTAAAAATTATCTTCTTATCACCAAAAATTAATAAATGGACGTCTCCGCAACTATGGCCCATAAACTTATAAGAATTCTTAAAATTATCGAATCCATATAATTCTTCGATTTTTGAAATCAAATTGAAATTAATATTCGACTGCTCAAAATTATCAGGAATATCAGATACTGGCACAAACTCATCCCAGCCATATATTTTAGGATATTCTTTCCACGGCCCCTCACATATATTAAAATAT
>CAZHFK010000007.1:4791-22983 GCA_964531215.1 uncultured Gammaproteobacteria bacterium
GCAATTTTCGTTTTTTTGTTTGCCGCTATTTTTTCTATAAAATTCATAATCTTCCATAATATTTTCAGCAACGACCTTAGTTTGCGGGATATTACCTTCAGCAATATATTGCTCGTATCCTATCATTAAACAATAAGGGATTGCTTCGGTCATAACTTTTTTACCAGCCTTAATACCGATATCCAAACCATCTTTAACAAAAGGCATCACTTCTGATTTTTCAGGAACTAACCAATCCTTGTTTTGCCAAGCAGTACCAATAATATGAATGTAAGCAAACTGGAACTGATTAACATCAAAACCGACAAACAATTTTGCCAAGTTGGGTAAATCCTTATAATTCAATGAATTAATAACGGTATTGGTTAAAACATATTGGTCTAAACTTCTTAAATTCTTTATGCCCTGAACTACTTGTTGCCAAGAACCAGGACTTCTAGTTAATCTGTCATGTATTTTTGATTTGGAAGAATGTAAGGCTGGTGAAAATTCAGTTGCTCCGGCAGCTATAATTTTTTTGCAAAAACTCAAATATGAAAAAAGCCTACCATTTGATTGTAATTGGATAGTTTCAAAACCTAATTTATGAGCATAATTTACGGCCTCGATAATTTTAGGATAAATTGTCGGTTCACCACCGGTAAAAACAACTCCAGAAATACCTTCTTGCTTAGCCATACTTAAAGCTGATTTAACTTCTGCAAAAGATTTACTTTTCAATCGATGTCTTTTATCCCCTTGAACGCAAAATTCGCACAAATTATTACATGCAAAACTTATTTTTATATCAATTCTATCCATAATTATTTTTTAAATATATTAAAATCATATTTCTTAGTATATAAATCATAAATCCCAGGACATTGAGTAGCAAATTCACATTTTTGACAAAAAACATATTTTCGAAAATATTTAGTAACATCGTCAGACAAACCAGAAAAAATAACATTAAAAATTTGCTTATTAGGATTAAGACAAAAAGGCATATTGTTCAAAGTATAACGACCCGTTTTAACTGCTCGTAAAACCGCAATAATTTCTTCAAATCTTGGCATTAAATATTCATAATATTCGCGCCTATTTTCATTGGGATACCAAATAAACAAATTAACCTGATCAATTCTTAATATTCTTAATAATCTTAATAATTTAGGGATATTATCTAATGATTGCTTAATTAACGGTATATTAACCTCGAGCCAAATAGAATTTTCCAATAAAACTTTAAGGCCATTAATTAAACGATTAAAACTGCCGTGAGTCAAACTAACTGATTCATGAGTTTTACTATCATAACCTGCCAAAGTAACAACAACATGAGTTAACCCTGAATTAATTAATTCTTTTGTTTTTCCTTTATCCGAAAAAACCCCACCAGGAGTAATAATCTTGATTTTTTTATAATGATAAGCCTTGGCCATTTTGATTAATTTTGCCAAATGGGGGGAACTTGTACAATCATCGCCAATAAACACGACTTCTTCAATCTTACCACTTGCTTGTCTTATTTTATTCTGACACAATTTAAAATTTTCCAATTGTTGACTTTTCTTTGGATATGATTTTTTTTCTTTGTTTAAATCAGGATTTAAAACATATTTAAAATTATCAGAGCAATATATACAATACTGATCACAATTGGTTAGCAATTCTAATTCTAATCTTTTTGACATATTATTTAAACTCATTATCTCCGTGAATATCTATATAACCTCGCCAAATACCGAGGCAATATTTTTCATCTTGACATTTTTGACATCTATTTAATTTAATTTTATTTGATAAATTTTTTACTAAATCATTATTTTTCCCAGCATATTTTAAATTACGATATTCCACTGAATTTTCCTTGTAACCAGGCACAAAACATACTGGCACACCACATGCCGGATTATTAAATGTAATATTATTTTTTTGGCAATATTTATAAGCTAAAATCAAATGAGGTACTATCTGACTTAATTTTGGCACTAAAAAATGATTATCATGTGCCCTCCCCTGACTAACAATAAAAGAATAATCAATACTTTCTATATCTGAAAATTGTTTATGAATCATTTTGGTTAAATTTAATAAATGACCATAATTCTTACTATTAATCACAATATTTAATCTCACCCTGACCCTTTCTGCCAATAAATTTTTTATAGATTGGTAAACTTTTAAAAAACCGCCTGGCATATTGGTCAAATAATCATAAACCCTCGGATCATGCGAATGAAAACCGATAAAAACAGAATTTAAACCCGCTTTAATAAAATCTTTAACCTTTTCCGGATCCTCAAAAATAATCCCGTTGGTTTGCAATTCAATTGATTTTGCTCCTTTATCATAAGCATATTTTATAACAGAAACAATTTTAGGATAAATAGTCGGTTCGCCACCAGAAAAAATTAATTCCCTATCATTTTTTGACAAAACTAAATCAATTTTTTCTTGAATATCTGAAATATCTAAATCGGGCACCTGCTCAGTAAAATTACAAAACAAGCATTGCTGGTTGCATTTATCTGTTAATCTAATCAGAGCCATAATTAAAAATTAAAATTAATTCTTGAAATATTTTTTGACAATAATTTAGATATAAATTCAAACAAGGCATGACTATTCACGTCCTCACTTAATTTAATATGCTGATCAATCCCAAAAACAAAACCATTGACTTCTCTTTCATTTTTCAAATTAAACAAATCTCTGGCTTTTTTGTCAATCAAAATAAATTTAATTTCCTCACAATCTCTATCAATAAAAAATAATTCTAAATATAATTTATTATCCTTAATTTTATCTTTAATCAATAAACAGTTTACAAATTTAAGACCTGAAATTTTATCCCCAATTTTTAAAGGAAATAATAATTTTTCATATTTTTTAATTAATTCTCGCGTTATTTCCAAGCCAAGAAAATTTAAATAAAATAAATTTCGTTTTTCTAAATCATACTCATCTTTATCAATAATATAATTCCCAATGATTAAAATATCTATATCAGTATTAATAAAAGTATTAATTGCATCAGCTGGTGTTTCTACAATTGGTTCCTGTTTATTAAAAGATGTATTTAAAAGCAAGGGGAGACCAGTTTGTTTATAAAACTCATTAAGTAAATCATAAAACAAACCATTATTTTGATCTACAGTTTGAATTCTAGAAGTATTATCAACATGCAAAACACCAGGGACTTTCTCTTTTTTATTTTCATTAACCTTGGCAATTAATAGCATATATGGACTTTCATGTTGCAAATCAAAATAATCATTTAAATGCTCTTTTAAAATACTGGCTGCATACGGTCGAAAATTTTCTCGAAATTTAATTTTCTGATTTAATAAACCTTTGATTTTATTACTTCTCGGATCAGCTAAAATACTCCGATTACCCAAAGCACGAGGACCAAATTCAGCACCATTTTGAAACCAACTTACAATTTTACCTTGTGCGATTTTTTTAGAAGCATACCTTACAATGTCCTTAGTTGTTCTTTCCTCAATTTCTAGGTTTAATAAACCACAAATAGCACTTTTAATTTCATGATTAGGATAAGCTTTACCAAAATAAACATTATTAAATTCAATGCGTTCAAACTTATTTAAAACTTTATGCCATCCATATAAAACACCTCCGATTGCCAAACCATCATCAGTAGCTGCTGGTTGAATAAATAAATCTTTAATAGATGTTTTATCTAAAATTTTTTTATTTACCAAACCATTCAGAAAGACGCCACCAGCTAAACATAAATTATCTTGGTTATTATTATCTAAAATATTTATTTTACACAAAATAACTTTAGCCAATTCAGCTTGAACCTTACTGGCCAAATCAACGCATTTTTTATCTCCTTGTTGCCATTGATTATTGCCATTAAAGCTTTGCTGCCAATCTTTATTAAAACTTAATTTACCTTGCTGACATTCAATCATTTCAAAATTAATATTTTGATAATCTCCTAAAGGGGCTAATGCCATAACCTTACCTGCATCATGCATGTCTTGAAAACAATAACCAGCCACAAAATCATACATATGCCCCAAACTATCAATTGCATACTGCTGATCTAAAAATCTACTACAATATCTTTTATCAATAATTTTATATTTATTCTTATTAAACTGGTATAAACTCTCTGCTTCATATAAGCTTTGGGCTTGCTCTTTTTTTACGCTACCAGCCCCATCAGCCACGAAAACATTTGCTTTGGTAAAATTTGAACAATAAAAAACGCTATAAGCGTGCAACAAATGATGGCTAACTGAATATATTTTTATTTTATAATTATTTAAAATCTTCCTTAATTTTCCCAAGTAATCTTTTTCAATAACTATAAAATCAACATCATCAAAATCTATATTTGCCTGATACAAACAATAATTAATCGCTTCAGTAATAATTACTCGCTGATGTTTTACTCTAGTTATTCTTTCTGACTCTATAGCAACGACTATCTGATCATTTTTTAATAAACAGACACTGGCATCATGAGAAAGATTTACACCTAATATATAAATATCATTCATAAATTAAAAATTAAATTCTTGCCAACCACATCTATTAATATAATCGAGCCAAACGCCATCACAAACATTATTCCACTGACAATCTTTGCATTTTTCATGCTTTATCTTAAATTTATCAGCTTTACGCTTTTGCCAATTAAACGCTTCCCTGTCATTACGGCGATTATTAAAGGCAATAATATTGGTATTATAATCTTTTAATTCCCCCAAATAATTATTTTTTTCTTTATTCTTAATTAAACAAGGCGGGATACCCTCAAAAGAGATATTAAGACCTTTTTTCTCAGCCAACTCAATGATTAAATCTACATAAGGCAAAAAATCGCAATATTTTAAATGCAAATCATCAGCATGATTTTGAGCTCTGCCATGTAACCAAATATAATTCAAACGAAAATCCCCTATGCCTAAATTATTAAAAAATTCTAATGTCTTAATAATATCCTTATAGTTTTTTTTATTAATAACAAAATTAATACTTATTTTATTTTTTATCAAACCTTGATTATAAAAATCCAATAAATTTTTTAAGCCATTATATTTTTCCAACCAACCGCCTTTTCTTTGAGTTAAATAATCTTCCACCGTATCTAGATGACTGTGAACTGAAACAGAAAAACGATTAGCACCATTTTTTATTAACTTATACAAAAATTCTCTATCATTATATCTCCGACCATTACTAATTATATGAATTATTTTAAATCCAGATATTTTGCATAATTTTATAATTTTAAAAATATCAGGATGCAAAGTAAATTCTCCGCCCAAAAAACCGATTAATTGATAACCTTGATTTCTAGAATTTATTATTTCTAGGCTTATAGTCTTATAATCGACAAATGAGCTAATTCCTTCAAACTCAACCATACAAAATTTACATTCATTATTACAAACATTGCCGATATTTATTTCAATATTTTTCATATAACAGCTTTTAATTCATTATCGCCAAATAATTTTACATAATCCGAATCTATTCCCAGACATAACTCACTATAAGGGCATTTCTGACATTCGCTATTTTTGTATTTTTTCCTGTCAAAGACAACTTCTTTGCCTTTTATATCAAACTTGTCCCTTCGATCAAAATATAAATTATTAGCTAAAAAATAATTTTCCCCCAAAATACAAAAAGGTATATCTGCAAAACGCAATTTAACATCATCGGACATACCTTCTGAAATCTCATTTAAATATGGCTTAAGTTTATCAAACTTTATAGCATAATCTTTATTATAATCCTCTATAGCCATGCTGGTTAGGCTTATTTCTTTAATACCTTTTTCAATAATATATCGAACAATATCGTTTAGATATTGATAATTAATATTATTAATCACAATATTGGCTTTCAAAATCCTACCTTTAAAAAATTTTTTAATATTTTGCATTGCTCTGGCCTGCTGAGAAAATAAAGCCTTATTATTGCATTGTTTATTAACTAAATCCTGATTATGTCCATGGATTGAAATAATCAAATCGTCAATAAAAGGCAGATGTGTTTGTGCGACTTTTTCATTAGCCAAAACACTACCATTTGTAGTAACAGCAGTTAAAAAATTATACTCTTTGGCAATTTTTAAAATTTGCAAAAAATTATTTTCCAAAAAAGGTTCTCCACCTAACAAATTAACGTGATTATAATTTGCAGCTTTATATTTATTAAATAGTTCTCTAATTTTTTTTTCTGTCTGTAAAACTTTTTTTTGTTTAAATTTTTCTCTATTTCTTTTCTCAATACAAAAAACGCAATCGTTGTTACATTTAAATCCTATATATATTTCAAATCTTTTAGTCATATTTTTTAACTTTATCTATAATTAATTTTGCTGAAATATCCTGAGGCATCAATTCTTTTTCTGAAAAATAATCTCCCATTGCATAAAGACCGGCACAAATACTTTCCAAAGAACATTTTTTACATTGTTTTGCTTTTTGATAGAAAAAATAATTTTGCTTACTATAACTGTCTTCCCTGTCATCCAAAAAAATAATTGTACGTCCCTCTCCCTTAATAATTTTCCTAGTCTCTGTTGAATAATGAGAGTAATTTAACATATAGCACAAAGGAACTCTTTCTACTCGAAAAGACTTATTGTATTTACTTAAAAAAGCCAAGGCATGATTAAGTGATTTTTTAAAATCAATTAACTGCGGTACTAAATATTTATTTGACTCAACCCGATTCATACGGGGATCCAAATTATTAAAAATGTAATGGCTAATTTCTGGAAACTTTCTAACAAAAAATTTAATGTTTCTATCTAAACTTTTTGCATTTTTGCTATTAATAACAGTGTTAAGATTTACTGCGACATTAAGTTTTTGGGCATTAATTAATGTTTTTATTATATTTTTAAATGAATCTGATGTTTGGCTTAAATTATCTTGTATCTTAGGATTAACAGAATGTACTGAGACATGCATTAATGACAAACCGGCCTTTTTTAATTCATTCAAAAAATTAAAATCAGCGGTTAACTGACCATTGGTAATTATTCTACTTTCCAAACCTTGATCTTGACAATATTTTAATAAATCGGGCAAAGCTTTATTTAAAGTCGGCTCACCACCGGTAAAAATAATCCCGTCAACCTTGGATTTAATAAAATCGTCTATATAATATTTGGCTTGATTAAAATTCAAAACATTGCCATTTTCTGGATTAGAACAAAAAAGACAATTTTGGTTACAGGTTCTATTCAATTGGATATAACCCAAGTTAGCCATTTTGACGATTTAAATAATTATTTAACAAATAATTATAATTAAAAAAATATTTAATATATATAGAAAAATCAAGAATATCCTTATTTTTAAATATAAAAATATCATCTTTTATTTCTGCCTTATTCTTGCTTAATAAAAATTCTATTTCCGCATTGAAATAATCAAAAAAATCACAAGCAAATATTTTTTTAAAAAATAAATTATTGATTTCCCTGTAACGCCATAATTCCAATATTACATAATTTCTTATCTGATCATCCTTGGAAAAACGAAAACCTTCATAATGCGTATTTGATAAATTTAATTTATTTCTATCAAGACAAAATTCTTCAATAGCAAAAACCTGATTTTGAATAAAATTCTCTGCACCTCTGCCGATACCCAAAACCGAATTGTTCATCTTAATATTCCATTGGGGATAATAATCTAATTTATCAGTATGCCCTTTTTTAACATAACGATAAAGATTCATTATCTCGGAATTTTTAGTTTCTTCAATATAGTCAAAATCCACCATTAATTCTATTACTTTTTTATATAAACGTGGAAAACTATCTAAATGTTTATTAACATAATATTGCGGCTTATTCTTGTCTTTTTCAAATTTATAGTTATGGATATATTTATAAATCGTAATCGAGGGAACGCCTATTTTTAAAATTTCTTTCAAATTTTGTAAAAAGCTGTCCTCGCTTTCATCCGGTAAACCGACAATTAAATCAATATTAAAATCATCAAATTTTTTATTAATTACATAATTTAAAAGATCACGCAAAGGATTAATAGACAAATTACCAAACCTGGATATTTTTTCCAAAATATTACAATTTAAAGTTTGCACGCCCATACTCAATCTGCTTATACCATATCTCTTGCATATATCAATTTTTTTATAGGAAGCTGTCACTGGCGACATTTCCATTGTTCTTAACCCTTTTTCATTAAATTTAAAATTTTTATTGATTTTTTTTAATAGATATTCAATTTGCACTTCAGACAAAATTGAAGGAGTACCCCCGCCAATATACAAGGCTTTAAATTCATTAGCTGAAAACAATTTACTATATATGGAAATCATTTTTGACAAATAAGACAAATATGTTTTTAAATCATTTTCATCTCTTAAAACTGTTGTATCATTATCACAATAAGCACAACGGCTTTTATAACAAAAAGGTAAATGAAAATATAAATATAAAAAAGGATCTTTTTCTTTATACAAAAAATACCGCCAATAATTAATCATGGTTACCAAATTCCATTTAGTTTCCTGGCCAATATAAAGATAATCACTGGGATAAACCAAATTATATTTATAAGTAATATCTTTAAAAAAATTAAATCTGTTTTTTAAATCTGTGTCAATCATTTTATTGGTTTTAATATTTTAAATCCTTTTTCTCTAATTATATTTATATTCAAACCCGCACAAGTATCCACGAATTTACATTGACTACAAGAATCAGACTTTAAATTATATAAATAATTTATATAAAATCTAATAAATTTAAACAAATCAATAGCCTTATCATTATTTATAAAATTAAGATCAATTGGTTTGTTGATTAAATCTAAACAGACTGGCATTTTAGTTAACTCTTCTATCCTTAAATTAAATTTTTTTTCGTCATTAGCCAAAGCTTCTTTTATAATCATCAATTTATTACAAAAATCATTCAAATTACAAAACTCACAACGCTCTTTATTCCGACAAGGCATTATCAGGTCTTCATACAAATATTTATTAAAAATTTCCTGCCGACCCAAAACATCATCAAATAATTTATCAGGAGGTTGAATTAAAAATTCATACCCCTGTAAATATTTTGCCGGAAAACGATTTGTCCAAATATGAAAACGTTTATCATTTTTGGCTAATTCAAAAACTTTTTGTAAGAAAGGTAATGCTTGCTTAAAATCATAAAATAATTTTTTTTTATTCTGCCAAGCCCTGCCAAAAGGAACTACCTGTAGTAAATCATATTCAAAAACACCATGTTTCTCTGAAAAAAACCTAATCATCTCATAAATATGCTGAAAATTTAAACGATTGATCACAATATCTATATTAACTATAACTTGAGGAAATTTTCTTATATTAATTAATCCTTGCAATGCCTGTTCAAAAGAACCCTGCACGCCTGTAAAATTATCATGTAACTCTGCTTTATGACCATGTAAAGAAAAAGTGACTTCAGATAAACCCGCTTTCAATGCTTGTTTAGCAAAACCATAATAACTAAACATCCGACCATTAGTAATAGTCTGAATTTCCCTAAAACCACTTACTTTTGCGTAATTAATAATATCCAAAAAATTAGGATGAATTGAAGCCTCTCCACCACTAATTATTAAACGCTTGGTATTTTTTTTATCAATTTCTTGTATTTGCTGTTTTATAACGGCTAAATCATTAAAAAAACCATTTTTCTGATTATCAGAATCAAGGCAAAAAATACAATTGTTATTACATTGGCTATTTATAGAAAGCCAAAATTTATCTATCTCGGACATATTTAAATTTTATCAATAAAAAATATTTGTGGCTTCGGCAAAGAATGGAAATTATTAGCATAACAAACAGAATAAGCTCCCATATTATAAAAACATAAAATATCATTCAAGCTAGGCATAATACAATCTTCTTTGGAAAAAAGTTTTATGTGATCACAAGTTGGTCCATAAAAATTATTTTTTTTAAACTTTTCTAATTCTGAATACTTATTAAGTACTTCAAAATTAAAATCATTACCGATCATACCACTAGGCTTACCGGCATCTAAATAAATATGGCTTTCTTTATCTTTATATCCTGAAGCCAAAACCTTGGTTATTAAATAACCGGAATTTTTTACTACATATAAACCGGGTTCAACATAAAATTTAATATCACAACTGGCTTTCAAATCTTTTAAGATATTATTAAGATTATTCAAGTAATTAAAATCGATTTCTTTGTCGATAGGCTCAAATCCCCCACCGATATTAATTAATTCTAAATTATTAAAATACAGCTCCTTAAGTTCAAAACATCGCTTCAACGAATTATCAACCCAGCCATAAAAAGTCAACCCCTTAATTTCATCTTTAAAATCATTTATAGAATCACACATTTTCTTAATAGTTTTTAAATCTGCACCGAATTCTTTATTATGATGATGACTTTTTGATTTAACCGCTTCTACTCTTAAAACAAAAAATGGTTCAGAAACTATTTTTTTTATTTTATAATATTCGTCAATATTATCAAAAACAAAATATTTAAGTCCTTGCTTGGCCGCAAATTCTAAATCAGAAATTTTTTTAATTGGATTCCCAAAAATAATTTTATCTGGCTCTATACCTAAATTCAATAACTTTTCTAATTCTTGCTTGGAAGCAATCTCAAAACCGGAGTCAAGCTGATTTAATTTATCTAAAATGATTTCTTCGGAATTAGCTTTTAATGAATAATAAAATTCGGCTTCAGGTAAACTTTGACGAAAAAAATAATAATTTTCCTTGACTTGAGACAAATCAAATAAATAAAAAGGCGTTTCTTGTTTTTTAATTAAATCTAATATTTTATTTTTAATAATTTTATTCATTATTAAATTTATTTAATATTTCAACTTCATTTGGTTCTTTTCTAATATAATTAACGTAATTCTTGGTAAATCCGACACAATTATCTTTTTTATGCAAACAATGATTACATTGCTCTGACCATATTAATTCTTTATCTAAATCTTCTTCTTTAATAAATCTATCAGCATAAGATATTAAAATGCACTTGGGGAATTTTTCAATAAAAAATCTTATATTTTCTTTTTCCAAATTTTTAATAACTTGATAAAGAATAGGTTGAAGATTCGTTAAAGGCATGGCTAATTTTCTATATACAGTCAAATTACCATTAAAAATCAAATTTGATAATTTAATAGCTGCTTTTTTATTAGTATCTAAGCTCATTATAAAATCCACTATCTGACCTAAATATTTATAATTCAATTTTGTTATGACAATATTAATAATTAACTCCCCTTGAAAATAACGCAAAAGAAATTTAATGCCATTAACTGTTTCTTCATAACTATTTTTTCTTTGTGTAACCAATTCATGAAGAAATTTAGTATGACCATGCAATGTAGTACGGCAATTAATAACACCCAAGCGATTGAATTCTTTAACTAATTCCGAATCCAACAAAGTCGAATTAGTCGCAATACCAGATTTTAATTTTTTTTCATTGGCATACTCAAGTACTGCTATCAAATCTTGCTTATACAAAAGCGGCTCACCGCCATAAAAATCCAAATACTTAAAATTACCAAGCTTAGCTTTGTCTATTTCTTTTTTAGCTTGTTCTATTTTATATTTTTTTGACTTATCAAATAAATTAAAACAAAACAAACATTTATTATTACAATTATAATTTAAATCAATTGAATAATGCATATCTTATTTATATATATATAAATAATTTTTATCATCACCACTATGGCCGCATAATTTCTTATAATTATATATATCGGCCTCTTTTTTTATATTAGTAAAAATATCCGACACACCTCTATTGAACAACTCTAGCGGATAAATGCTAGCACTTGGACCCTGAACAATAATCTTTGCACAATTATTGGAATATTTTAATAAATCTTCCATTGTTTTATTAGCCAGAGCCGAACCGCTAATAAAAGCCACATTTGACTGGCTTAATATATATTGATTTTTATCACCGCAAGATAAAAAAACTTCACCATTAAAATTTAATTCTTTTTTCAAATCAGTTAATTCCTTGACTGCCTTTTCTAAAAATTTATTATTTTTAAAAATATAATCAGAAATGTATAATTTACTTACATTTTGGCGCAAAAAACTATACAAACCGCCACCATAACCTATTAAAGTCGCTGTATCGGTTGATTTTATCATGGGGTCCAAATAATTAAGCCAAGAATCATCATTCATTATTTTTTGCATATTTAAACCTAAATTTGATAATTCCTTTTTATTTAAAAATGATTGAGATAAAGCTGAAATAATCGCTAAATATAAAGATCTTTGCCAATTATTATTAATTTTTTTAAAATAATTTAATAATAAAGGATCTTGGCAGATTATTTTTTTTATTTTAATTTCAGTAGTCAGTGGATCATAATCAGCTTTTTCTTTATTGAAATTCATTTGCAAATCATAATTAGCCGAAGTACCGATGTTACCATTGGACAATTTAACAAAAGTAGTGTCAGCTCTAAGATACAAATCAGTTATTGCTAAAGAATTCAGATCAATTTTATCTTTCAGTAAATCAAATGTTTTTTTTAAAATTATATCCATATTTACCATTTAAGGCCGATTTTATTTAAAAAATTTGTCATTAAAGTAAAATATTTTTCATTACGAGCCGATACGGCATCGGCAGAAAATCCCTCCAATTCGTCATAATCATAATAAAAATTATATTTATTAAAAGAACGTTCTTTAAGTCTAATTTTATACCTAGCCGGATTTTCATAAATAGGGCTGCCTGTGGTTAAATGAAAAACAGTCAAACCGATTGAAACAATATATTCTTTGAGATTATTTATTAGTTTTATAGTCTTGAATAAATCATGACTTGTTTCGTATGGCGTGCTAATAATTATATTCAGATGTATATTGATTTTATTTTTATCAAATTTTAATTCTTTGATAATTTGCTTTACTTGCTCATTACTATAATAGGGTTTATTTAAGTATCGCCTGACTTGTTCCGCACCGCTTTCCAAACCGAACTTTAAAGTAACTTCTTTCTCTTTTGCATAATTTTTCAGGACATTAATTAATTTTGCGGGAAAATTATAAAAATCAACCCATAAAATTATTTCAAAATCATTTTTTTTACTAGATAAAAAATTCAAAATTTCTATCAGTAAATCCATGTTATTATTAGCCGAAGAATCAACAAAATAAATTCTTTGAGGTGAATTTTTATTAAACAAACAATCCAATTCTTTTTTTATTTTATCAATACCTTTAAACTGCAATCTATCTTTAAAAGTACAAAAAGCACATTTACCGGCGCAACCTCTGGAAAAATTATAATAAACTTCCTGTTGTTCATTAATCTTACCGTAATCTGGCAAAAACATATCTGAAAATCTTATATATTCGGCTGGATTATTTATTAAATCAGATCCTTTATAAAATACCAAATTAGAAATATCAACTAAATGATTTTTATCTGCATCATTTTTTAAAATTTCAAACAAAGCGTATTCACCATCTCCTTTGACAATATAATCAATTATTTCAGACTGATCATTTATCAATTCTTGGTTTAAAAAATTCATATAAGGACCGCCCAAAATATTAACATATTTTTTATTCAATTCTTTCAAAGCTTTGAGAGTATAAAGAGTAGGTAAAATATCTTCAAAAGACAATATGCTCAGGCCAAAAACCATCTCATCGCCAATTTGTGATTTAAGTCTATTTTTTATAATTTCCAAAACTTGATAGTCCAAATTACCATTTTGCCAAAAAACCAGATTTTTAACATAATTATCAACGAAAAAATATTTTACTAAAGGTAAATTTTTCTTGTCAAAACAAAAATCCTGGCTTAAATAATAAATATTACAATTAATTTCTTTATAATTTAAATAGGATTTTAATTGAAAAATTCCCATTGGTAAAAAATGCCTTTCATCTGCTAAAAGGCATTTGTATCCACCATTATAAATTAATGCTATTTTATTTATCACTTTATAAACTTAACAAATTTTTCAACTAACTTCAACCATAAATCTTTGCAAAATTATCTTTATCACATAACCTTTTAATGGTCTTTTTACCTGCCAGATTCATATAATAATATAAGTTGCTATAAGTTAAAAATAATTCTTTAAAATCACTACCGGCTATCTTACTATAAATATACAAATCTACCGGACAAAACAATCCACAGTTAATAAATTTCATATCAATATCTTCTTGCATGCCTGCTATTTGTTTTTTAATCAGCTTAAATTTTTGCTTATATATGTCTTGATCCAAATTAAAATGCTGCTGGCGTAATTCCTCATTAAAAAGATAACTCAAACATAAAAAAACACTGCCATCACAATAAATTCTATACTGATCACAATTAAGTAATCTGTGGTTCTCCTTATTTAATATTTTTGCCAAATTATTTATTTTTATAATATTATTGGACTTTTTCTCAAACAATTTTTCATAAGCCAAATACATCTTATCAATTGCCTGACTAAATTCTTTTTGCTCATTAACTGACCAATACCGGTAAGATTCAATGGCCAAATCAACGCTTTTAAAGCCTAAATTATTAAATCCCAATAAATCAGCTACTAAACTGGTCATATTATTTACTGAAATTACTTTTGATATACTAATTTTTGAAAAAATTTCTTTATTATCAGCTATTGTCTGCAAATTTTTTATTACTGCTTCATAAACCGAAGACTCATTATCTTTATAACGTCGATTGGCATCATTTGTTAATTTCCCTCCATCTAGGCTTAATATTATATTAATATTATTATTTTCAAAATATTCAAAATTATTCCGATTCAGCATTGTCCCGTTGGTTATTAAAGTCAAAGTATAAGCAAAATAATATTTTTTTTGTTTTTCTTTTATAAAATCTACCAATTCTTTAATTTCTTTATAGCGAAGTAATGGTTCACCACCCAAAAAATTAATAAACAAAAAATTATTTTCCTTAAGAAAATAACTTAAACTAATTTTTATCCGGTCTATTTTTGTTTTTATTTTAGAATTTTTATTTACATAACAATAATTACAATTTAAATTGCAAGCCAAACTTAAATATATATATATACTTATTTCTTTCATATTGCATAAATTTAATCCTCCTGCTAAAATTATAATTTAAAAAAATTCACCTATTCTAATTAAAGGTGGGTTTTCTTCTCTTTCTTCATCACAACAACCGGTTATATTATACTTATCAATATATTTTTTTAATTCATCTGTATTTATATATTCACATTCAAAATTTACAATATTACTCACATCATCGCAAGGTTGACTAGTATATTTATTTAAGCAGATCAATCTCATCAAATCATCCTCAATTAATTCGCATTCAGCCTGATTACCAGAAAGCAGCAAATAAAGTTCTTTACAGTCAAACTTATTTATATTATTAAGATCAATATCTTCATTTAAATCTATAATGTTATTGCAATCATGATAAAAAGAATTTAAATAAAAAATATTATTGTCATTAAAATTTACGATTGGACAAGCATCTATTTCTACATCGTCACAAAAACCGTATGATTTACTGCCCTGTGCCCAGGTTTCCTGCCAAGCAGAGTCGCAATCAGATAAATTAGGACGATATTTTTTAAAAACATTACAACTATCCATGAATTTTTCTTTATCTTTTTGGACAAAACTATAATAATGAAGCCCCCAAACACCCAAATCAATTTCACATTGCTCTATTACATTTTCTCTATTCTCATAAATTTGAGTGCACAAATTCCCAATATTTCCAATGTTATCGTTATCAAGCTGGCAAAAACCATAAAAATTCAAAGCTTTATATAAAGCATATTTGGGAAGAAAATAAGAACCATCCTCAAATCTTGCTTTTTCTTCTTGACAAATATTAATTTTTTTATCTAACTGACCATTAACATTTAAATTACCATTAACGGTATCGGAATCGGGCTGAGTTTTTTGCTGAAAAATAATTCCTTTATAAAACAAAAACATTAAAACTGCAACTATAATAAATACAACTACTATTAAAGTTAAGATGATTAATGTTTTTTTATTCATAATATTAAAACTTTATATTTAATTAACAGCTGGAACCACTACTATGGTGCCCATGAGAACCGTGCGAACCATGAGAACCGTGCGAACCGTGGGAACCATGCGAACCATGCGAACCATGCGAACAATGAGAGCCGGTATTACCATCATTATGGATAAAATTATTATGCCCATAATTATCATTAACCGTGCCGATAAGATCATTTTGTCTTCCCATGTTTGGGGATTCCCCAGGTTTTTTACTAAAGCTACCACCGGATTCACAATCCATAGCTGAAAAAGCATCAGCTTCTTCGGCTAAAACACCCAAAGTAGTCACACCGATACCCAGCATAATAATATCTTTCTTGGTAATCTTCCCTTCTTCATCATTTAAAAATTCCTGAAATTTCTTTTTTAATTGCGGTATTTTTTTATTATTCATAATCATCGATAATTATTTTTATAAAATTATTTAATAAATTTACCGGGCACGGATTTTCTTAACCATTCTTCAAATATATCTTTGTTCTTTTTGTTTTGTAATTTGGTAAACAAATATTCAACAATCGCTTCATCTATTTTAAATTTTATATTATTTTGAGGCGCTTGAAAAATATTATTATAAACCGAATAATTATAAACCGGACAAATCCCCAAATAAGGTTGGTACACATTTTTTTCATAACCGGGCAAGCCATTTGAACATGAAGCCAAACAAATCGATTTGCATAAATTATTATTCAATAACTCTTCTAAATTATTTTCGGCCACAGTTCCTAGCTTGAACATATCATCCCCCATTCTGGAAATCATCCGGCCTTCATCACAAGTATAAACATCGCCATCATAATTATAAGCCAATTGACCGATACCGGCACCGCAAGGACAGCGAATATCAAAATTATTGCGATCTTTATTTAATAAAATTTTAAACAGATAAGTAATGGCGGTAGTTTCGTAAAAATGCTTGCCCTGATAATTTTTTTCTAAAATATAATCCAAGGAATTTTTATAAAAATCAATATATTCTTCTGCCGTATACCAAATTTTTTCTTTAGCCTGTAAAGCAAAACCGTAAGGATTTAAATATCGTAAATATATATTTTTAAAGCCCAGATCAAGATAGGTATCAATGACTTTTTTATAATTTTTTAATGTTTTTCGAGAAACAGTAATGACTGCACCGACTCTAAAATAATTCTTTTTCTTGCCTTTATATTTATCTTTGTAAGCCTGATTAATTTTTTTTATCCATTTAACCGTTTCTGTATAACTATTACCCTCAGTAAAAATACGATTATAATTATGCGTCTCTTCATCGCCGTCCAAAGAAGTGCAAAAAAGAACCTGATTGTCCATTAAAAATTTCATTTTCTTTTGATCCAGTAAACTAAAATTGGAAACCAATCTAAGCTGTAAATCTTTTTTTTCCAGCTTATTTTTTTCTCGGGCATAAGCCACAACAAACTTAACAACCGGCCAGTTTAAAAGCGGCTCACCACCCTGAAACTCAATTGCCAAAGCCTGATTATTGCTTTTAAAAATCAAATCAACAATATTTTTGGCGGTTGGCATATCCATGTCCAAAGACTTATCCTTAACATCACCGGCACTGGCATGACAATAAATACAGCGATGATTACAGCGTAAAGTCACTACCATAATATGCAATGACGGGCCATAATTTAAAAAATTATTTTTTTGACTAAATTGACTGACTAATTCAGGCTGATAACTATCATCTTTAATAAACAAATTTTCTTTTAATTCTTTATAAACCTTATCTTGCTTTTTTAATTTACCGGTAATAAATTTTTTAAAATCAGCTTCAGCCAAAAAAACATATTTACCGACATCATTAGTCAATAAATAATTATCCTTATCAAATTTCTTAAAACGAAAAAAGCCGACTTTCTCTTTATTTAAATTATTAATGGTTTTTAAATCAAGCATACGACGAACTCATTAAAGCTAAAACATAATTTAGAAATTCATCTTTTAATTCCCCCTTAACATCTTTATCAATTTTACTTATTTTAACTTCTATTTTATCATTTAATTGCTTAGTTTTAAAATTTGCCAAATCAGAAAATGCCTCAATTGATGATTTAATTGCTGACAAATTATATATTTTTTTATTAAAATAAATCGTTTCCATAAATTATTT
>CAZHFK010000007.1:22993-33102 GCA_964531215.1 uncultured Gammaproteobacteria bacterium
TATTTGACGGAGTTTGCTCTTCCCAGGGCTTGGCTATGCCTAAGGGATCTTGCTGCCAATCATCTTCTTCAACTTCTTTTAATAATTCATCAACTTCGCTTGGCACTGCGCTATACAATGCTTTAGCTACCACATATTCCCTGATTTTAGCATTAACATCACTGATTTTATAGCGCAATAATTGATTTAAAAGTTCATTATAAAATTCTCCTGACAAATCTTTTATATTCTTTTCAGCAAATTCTTTTTTTAATTTCATGATAACCTGAATTTCTTTTTTAGGCTCACCATCTAAAAAAATATAAGTTTGATCCAAAAAAAAGTAAGCAGCCTGATAAACCGATTCCAAAGGATAAATCTTAGTATTTATTTTAAATTTAATTTGTTTTTCTCTCTGGTCAAATTCAAAATTAAAAAATTCACTTTTTTTCATCATTATCAATAAATATTAATAATTAAAACAATTAAGGCTTACGGCAACAAATCATTGCATTTGAATCATTAGAATCAGCATCAAGATCATAAACCCAATAACCAGCGGGACAATTGGTTACATTACCTGTTGGATCCTGAACCCATTCACCCTCTACTAAATAATTATCCGCTTCTTGATTTAATCCTTGTTCAATACAAAGCTTGCTATTATCATTAGAAAAATAAATATCATTGGCATTAATTGCCTGACTGGCCTTGGCAATTAAAGTGTCTGAATTAAACCCCAGCAACCCGCCACCTAAAATATTTAAATTGACAGCTTTAGTTGTTCTAACAATAATATTATAATCACTTGCCACATTATTTGTAAAACTTAAACCCGAATCAATTGCCCAGTTTTGATTCATTTTTAAACGATTAGCATCAATCAATAATAAACCGCTACCGCCAATTGATTTTATATTTAAATTCTGATCACCTAAAAGACTAATAGCATTGGTTGAAAATTCGTCTTTACTCATATTTCTTATTCCGCTCTCAAACCACCCGCTGGCCGGAAAAATTAAATTATTGGAAACAGCAAAAAAAGAAGTGCTTTCACCTGGACTGCCGTCGTCATTAATTTTACTCAAAACCTCATTCCAAGTACTGCCATTAACTTGACATTCGGCTTGGCTAACATAATTACTATCTTCACAATAGCCTGATAAAGCATCACCAACTAAAATATAATCACCGCCGGTTTTAAAAATTGAATCAATTAAAAAATAATTATTGGCCGAATCATAATTAAAACCGGCCCAAGCAACTGAACTGCTAAGCACAAAAATCGCAATAATTAAACAAATTTTATAAATTTTATTCATAAATTTTTAAAAACTGACATTTAAATAACAGCATAAAGCACCTTTACGTACACCGCTCAAACCAGCTGTTCGGCCATCCTGATCCACAAAAGCCGGATGTTTAAAGGTTGATTTTGGACAAGATAAGGGATAAGATGGATTATTAATCGTATAACATAATTTATGCTCAGAAAAATTACCGACAAATCCCAAATCAATATCGCCTAAATTTAAGGTGTCAGCTTCCAATGTTACCCAAGTATTATTACCAAAAGATCCTAAAGTTTTTAAATATAAATTTTCTGTTTCCATTTCATTGGGATTGCAATTACTATCATAATTTGAAAAACAACCGTTAACAACTTTCACTCCGCTGTTGGTATAGATTCTATTAACTGCTTCTAAGCTTATTGTCTTGGCCTGTATTTTATTAGTCTGCATTTCCGTATAATCAGAATCCAAAACAGTCAACCCCTTATCCGGATCAGAAAACCAAACCAAAACTTTATTTTCGCAATCTCGATTTAAAGGAACGTTTGTCTGAGCTTGTCTTTCGTCTTTACAAAAAATAAAAGAAGACTCTTCATCTAAAATTAACTTTTTTTCAACCAAAACATCGCCAAACTCACCTTGATTGCCCAAATTATCCTGACCCACTGTCAGATAACCATTAATATATAAATTATCAAAAATAAAAAATTCACGACCCTTTTCCAGGAAAAAACCCTGCTGAGCAATAGCTAAATTGCCAATCACAAATAGCAAAGCCAAACTTGACAAAAAAATAGCGATTTTAAAAATATTTTTCATGAAAAAGTTTAATTAAATTAAAGACTGATATTTATTTTTCTTCTTGGCTCAAACACGCCCTCGCCGAAGAATTTAATACCCGGGATATTTAAAGTTTCCAAGCCGATTATTTGTTGTGTCTTCAAAGTATTAACAAATATGGCCTTATTTTTTATTACAGGCGGATTAGCTGTCCAATCGGCCTCTATCTTTGAAACATCAAAATCGGTTATATTTAAATTTTTATTATCAGTCAAAAAAATATTGCCTCTAATTTTTACTCCGTCAGTAGCATCTTGATTCAAACTAATACCCGCGGCTGATTTTAATAATAAATTATTACCTCGTAATTTTTCTATTTTCAAAAACATCTTTCCGCCAATATCACCAATTGTGGTTGCGCAGGATGTTTCCTGCGGATAATTAGGGCAATCAAACCCCATAAAATTCCTGACATACAAATCTTTATCTTCAATTTTAATAACTCCGTCCGGCACATCTTCCAAATCATTAACACCGGCTGCTGACATTTTCAAACCTTTACCTATCATTTTCACCGGATCCCAAATTATGATCTTATTATTATCTTCATAACTGACAAAACCGGCAGCTTGAACAATAAAAACACCGCCCAATAATAAACCGGCTGCTACTAAACAAAATTTGGTTAACCAATTTAATTTCATATAAATAATTTTAAGCTTCTTCTTTCTTTTTTCTGATCAAAACCATCATAATAATCGGAGCCACCAGCCAAAAAAATCTGGCAGGATCAGAAATAAATAAATTACGCATGCCCTCGGACACATGATTAACAGTAGCCTGAGGCAGATACGACATTAAAATACTTAAAATCAACCCGACATGAAAAAAACTAAAAATCATTGACTGCCACCAACTGCCATTACTGGCTGACCCACCGAGTGTTTTTAATAAAGCACCTCTTGATAAAAGAAAAAACAAAATAATAAAAATACCGACAAATACGGTCACATTAAAAATCGAAGCGTTATTATAACTGATTTGCGCATTAAAACTACTTAAATACGGAGCTGTATTAACAATGGCCAAAGCCATATAAATACTAACTAAAATCAGTATAACACGATCACGGCCCAAAGACAAACCATATAAAAAAGCGGCCACTACAAAAAACAAGATTATAAACAAATCCCAACTGGGAGTAGCCCAATTTATATTTGCTAAAAAATCCATATTTGTGGATAATTCATTATTTTATCTATTTTTATTATACCATAAAAAGATAAACAAAAAAACAACCCCGAAATTTGGGGTTGTTTTTTTAAAGGCCTTCTTTACCTAATTCTTCCAATAATTTTTTTTGCTGACGATTAAATTTTTGCGGTGTTTTGACAATAATCTCCACCAAATGATCGCCCCGGCCTGAACGCTGAAAACGCGGCACCCCTTTGCCTTTTAAACTTAAAATTTTACCTGACTGAATACCGGCCGGAATTTTCAATTTAACCTCCTCGTCTAAGGTTTTGACTGGTATTTTATCGCCTAAAGCTGCTTGGGAAAAACCGATTTCTTCCTGCGTAATAATATCATCGCCTTGACGTTTAAAATAATCATCTGAACTTATTCGTAAATGAACATACAAATCACCATTACTGGCGCCGCGCAAACCAGCTTCGCCTTCACCTGACATTTTTATAGTCATACCGTTATCAACCCCGGCCGGCACTTTAATATTGATTTGTTTTTTTTCTTTAACTCTGCCCTGCCCGCTACATTTGGAGCAAGGAGTTTCATAAGTTTTTCCTTCACCCTGACAATCAGGGCAAACCGACATGGTCTGGATTCTGCCCAAAAAAGTCTGCTGAACCTGCTGGACCTGGCCTTTACCCCGGCAAGTTTTGCATTCGGTTATTTTAGTACCCGGTTCTGCGCCATTGCCTTTGCAATGATCACAAATAGCCAATTTGTATAATTCAATAGTTTTTTCCGTTCCAAAAACAGCTTCTTTAAAATCCAATTGCAAATCAACTTCAATATCACGGCCCCGGCTTCTTGTTTGAGCCCGGCTTTTACTGCCGCCAAACCCAAAGCCACCGCCAAACATTTCGCTTAAAATATCGCCCAAATCACCAAAATCAACATTGCTGTAAGTTTCGCCACCACCGCCTTGTCTGGCATATTTCATAAAATCATCCCAATTCATACCTCCGCCAAAACCGCCTTGCTGGTCAAATGTTGAACCAAACTGATCATATTGTTTTCTTTTTTCTTCATTACCCAAAACCTGATAAGCTTCATTGATTTCTTTAAACTTTTTTTCATCGCCGTCTTTTTTATCAGGATGATAAAGATGGGCCTTTTCCCGAAAGGCCTTTTTTATTTCATCTTTTGACGCATTTTTTGTTATGCCTAATATTTCGTAATAATCTTTTCCCATTATATTTAAATTTTATTTTTTAAAATATTGCCAAACTTCTGTTTTAAACTTCTCATTTTGTTCAAAATCCAAATCAGTTGCTTCAAAAATTTTAGTCAAAAACTCCATAATCTGGTTTTCCGAAAAAAATTTTTCCGGCCCCCCGGCTGGCTGGCCGTTATCTTTCCATTTATCGTATCTGGATATTACTGTCTGATTGTCAACCTCTGTTTCCAATAAAGCCAAATCATCAAAATCAGTTTGCCGGCCTAATCTTTTTAATTCAGCGATTTGGGCTTTTACTTTGACAACTTGATCTTTTTTACGCTGAAACTTTTTGTCGTTTTTATCAATCAAAGTCAATTGAAAACCTTTTATTTTGGCGCTTTCCTGAGCACCGACACCACGATTAGCTTGTTCACTTTCTAAAAATTTAACGATCAAATCGGTCTTTAATTCAACATCATCAATCACGCTGGCTTTTTCCACGCCAAAACCCCATTTATAACCTAAATCAGTGGACAATTTGGTTAATAAGCCGTTAATCATCTTTTCAAATAAAAAGCCGGCTTGTTCTTTTATATCCGGTTGGCCTGATTTAAATTCGTCATAAAGTTCCTGATAGACCTGCCCTATATGATAATCGTCCAAATTAATTCTGTCAATCTTTAATCTTTTAATCAATAATAACTCCGTTTCCAATTTATCTATTTGAGCCTGATAAGCCGCTGCCAAATACCGGCGTCTAAATTTATTATATTTAATCCGATGTTCTTGTGATTTTATTTCATGATTCAAATCATAATAAATACCATAATCAATATCAGAAACCAAATCACCGGGTGTAGCTATTGTTTCATTACCCTGTTCATTTTCATAAATAAAATAAAATCTCCCTTTATCATCTTTTTCAAATTTAACCTGGCGGGTTTGGGGATTATCCGGTAATTCAAACTGAACATCCTCTTCGGCTTTTTTCTGTTTTTTCTTTTTCTTGGTTTCAATTTTTATGGCCTCAACAGCAGCTTCTTTTTCAGCCTGTAAATCAATTATTTGTTTTTCCAATTCAACCACTCTTTCTTCCGGTGATTGTTCGGTTTCAAAATTTTCAAAATTAGGCATAATTTTTTATTTGGTGAATTAGTTCTTGAACAATATTTTTGAACGGTATATTTTTAACAAATTCACCCTTAACCATTAAAGCTGCTTCTTTGGCTCCGCCGATCAAAGCTATATCAGCTTCCCTGGCTTCGCCCGGACCGTTAACTTCACAGCCCATGATCGCCACTTTGATTGGTGTTTCAATTTTCCTGGTTTTATCATAAACTTCTTGAGCAATGGCTACCACATCCATTTGGCAACGTCCGCACATGGGACAGGCAATAACTTCCACGCCTTCTTTAATTAATTCCAATGATTTTAAAATTTCCTTAGCCACCCAAACTTCTTTGACCGGCTCACCGGTCAAGGAAACCCGGATCGTATCACCGATTCCCTGACTTAGCAAAGTGCCAATCCCTACACTTGATTTAATAATACCTGTTTCACCAATACCGGCTTCAGTAATACCGACATGCAAAGGATAATCCGTTTTCCGGCTGATTAATTGATAAGCTTCAATCGTAGTTGGCACACTGCTTGATTTTAAAGAAAGCACAATATCTTGAAAATTAAATTTTTCAATCAGTTTAATATTGCGTAAAGCTGATTCAACCAAAGCTTTGGCCGTGGCTTTTTTATGTTTTTTTAAAATATCTTTTTCCAAAGAACCGGCATTAATACCAATGCGAACCGCCACATAATTAACCTTACAAGCTTCAATAACTTCTTTTAATTGCTGCTTATCATTAATATTGCCGGGATTAAGCCTAATTTTATTAATACCGGCTTCAATGGCTGCCAAAGCCAATTGGTAATCAAAATGAATATCAGCTACCAAAGGTATTTTGGTTTTGGCTTTTATCTGGCGTAAAGCTTTGGTATCAATAATATCTTTAATTGCCAAACGAACCAGCTGGCAGCCGGCTTTTTCCAATTGTTTGATTTGCTTAATGGTAGCCGGCGCATTTTTGGTTGAAGTTTTGGTCATTGACTGGATAACTACGGGGTTACCACCGCCAATTAAAACATCGGCCACTTTAATTGTTTTAGTTTTTTTAGGCATAAATTTATTCGTCTTCAAACGGTTAGCCAAAACTTTTTTAGCCTAGATCGGGAAACTTTAACTCTTTGGGCGGTTCTGCTTCATTAATCGGCCCAAAAGTCTTTTCATACTTTTCAATGTTGGACTGTAAAGCCTTAACAATCCGCTTAATGTGTCCCGGGCTGGTAATTACCCGAGAGGTTAAAATCCCTTGAGGTGGAACCACGTTAGCAAAATCAAGAATAAACTCTTCTTTGGTATGCGCTACCTGCATCATATTGGCATATCGGCCTTCCATCACCTCATCAGTAATCTTGATGTTAATTTGATTTGGTTGTTTTTGTTCCATAAAAATAATTATTATTTATTAATTTAATACTTAATCATCTAAATAATCGGATATTTTCTTTTTAGGCAAAAAATGTCCTCTTTTTTGCCACCATTTATATATTTTTTCAGCTTCACTTAATGATAATATGCCTTTTTTGATATTTTCAGTTAAAATCCAAATAACCCCATGAACTTTAATACAAATAATTTCCATTTTTTTTCTTAAATTTTTATCAGAACATAATGAAATAGCATCCAATTTAATAACATAATCAATATGTTTTTCATCAGCTGTCTTATCTTTTTCTTCAATTTGATAATCACTAATAATCTTAACACTATTTGCTAAGGTATTATTTTTAAAAATCGCCTCTTCATAATTAGCTTTCGGCATAAATGTTATAGGAACAATATTATGTACTAATTCCCAACCTTTTATCTCATGAATAGGCTGAAAAAAACTATTATCCACACAACCAATCGTACCTGAATTTGTAGTTTCAATAATTTTAAAATAATTCGTTCTATTCATATTAATAATCTGGGTTTTATTCTCTGACAATCCATCAATATTCTCGATAATTTTTCTAAAATCATCTTCATTATTTTCATTTTCAATACAATTAACCATATAATAAATAATTATTTTTAAATCCCTTCCCCCTGCCCGATACAAATTACCGGGCAGAATAAAAGATCTAATTATTTATTTTCTTGTTGATTATCTTCACCTTTATCTTCTTTTGTTTCCTCTTGTTTTTTTTCAGCTCCCTCAAAATCACCTTCTTCAGCCCGATCCGTTGCGCTATCCTGTTGCTGTTGTTCATTGGCTGTTGATCCGGCCTGTTGTTGAGATTCTTTGTCTTCAGCCGACGAAGCTTTAGCAGAGTCGGCTTGCGCTTTATACATTTCTTCACCAACTTTTTGGGCAGCTTGCATTACAGCATCATTGGCTTTTTTAATAGCTTCGGCATCATCACCATCTTTAACTTTTTTTAATTCTTCCAGCTTGGCCTGGACATCTTTTTTAACATCTTCTGAAACTTTATCTCCGACTTCTTGTAATGATTTTTCAGTTGAATAAACCAAAGCATCAGCTGAATTTTTAGCTTCAATTAATTCTTTCTTTTTCTTATCTTCTTCGGCATGCGCTTCAGCGTCTTTGGTCATTTTTTCCACCTCTTCTTCACTTAACCCGGAAGAAGCGGTAATGGTAATGGTTTGTTCTTTACCGGTCGCCTTATCAACAGCTTTGACATTTAAAATACCATTGGCATCAATATCAAAACTTACCTCAACCTGCGGCACACCGCGCGGCGCCGGCGGAATACCGGAAAGAATAAACCGGCCTAATGATTTATTATCCTGAGACATTTCACGTTCACCTTGCAAAACATTTATTTCTACCGAAGTCTGATTATCAGCAGCGGTTGAAAATACTTGCGATTTAGACGCAGGAATAGTAGTGTTTTTTTCAATTAATTTGGTACAAACGCCGCCTAAAGTTTCAATACCCAAAGATAATGGGGTAACATCAAGCAACAAAACATCTTTAACATCACCTTGCAAAACACCGGCCTGGACAGCTGCGCCAATCGCCACGACTTCGTCAGGATTAACAGAAAAATTCGGTTTTTTACCGAAAAATTCTTCTACTTTTTTCTGAACCAAAGGCATCCTGGTCATACCACCAACCAAAATAACTTCTTCAATTTCATTTACTTTAAATCCGGCGTCATCCAAAGCTTGCTTGACCGGTTCTATGGTTTTATTAACCAAATCACTGACTAATTCTTCCAGCGTGGCTCTGGTTAATTTTAAAACCAGATGTAAAGGTGAACCATCACTGCTTTGAGTAATAAACGGCTGATTAATCTCGGTCTCGGTTGAAGTTGATAATTCTATTTTGGCTTTTTCCGCAGCTTCTTTAATTCTTTGCAAAGCCATTTGATCTTTGGATAAATCAATACCGTTTTCTTTTTTAAATTCTTCAATAATCCAATCAATAATCTGCCGATCAAAATCATCACCGCCCAAATGAGTATCACCGTTAGTAGCTTTGACTTCCACTGTATCGTCTGAAACATCTAAAATTGAAATATCAAAAGTCCCGCCGCCCAAATCATAAACAGCGATTTGCTGATTGGCTTTTTTATCAAAGCCATAAGCCAAAGCCGCAGCAGTCGGTTCATTAATAATACGCTTAACTTCAAGTCCGGCAATTTTACCGGCATCTTTGGTGGCTTGTCTTTGCGAATCGTCAAAATAAGCCGGCACAGTAATAACTGCTTCGGTTATTTTTTCACCGATTTTTTCTTCGGCATCAGCTTTTAATTTTTGTAAAATCATAGCTGAAATTTCCTGAGGCGTATATTCTTTATCACCCATTTTAACTTTCACCCCTTCACCGGCCTGAATAATCTCATAAGACAATCTTTCTTTATCTCTTTGCACTTCCGGATCATCCCAACGCCGGCCAATCAAACGTTTAACAGAAAAAATGGTGTTTTTCGGATTAGTCACAGCTTGTCTTTTCGCCAGCTGACCGACTAATCGTTCACCTGTTTTGGAAACAGCCGCCATAGAAGGCGTAGTTCTCATACCTTCTTTGTTTTCTAAAACTTTTGGCTGGCCACCTTCAATAATGGCCATAGCTGAATTAGTTGTACCTAAATCAATACCTAAAATTTTTCCCATAATATTTTTTCCTAATCCGCCAAAGCTTTATGCGAAGGCGGATAAATTAATTATTAGTTATTTTTTGCTTGCTTAACAGCAAATAACAAACAGCTTATAGTTTTAGCTATAAACCATTTGTCATTTGCTATTTTAGTTGACAAAATAAGTCAATAGCTGTTATAATTCTTGCATGAAAATATTTTAAGGAGGGGAAAACATGTGCGAAGCGGTAAAGCGGAATAATGGTGGCTTACGGATTGGTGGGCAATTTTTCAATGTCAATGAATGCTTAATCCAAACTGTCAGAAAATTGGCGCCGGGCTGGTCAGAACAAACTGATCGCAAACTAGCCAAAATAATCGTCAATGGCGTGCCAACTTATGACTTGTATCGTCCGACTGATGAAGGCATTGAAAGCCGGGCAAATTTCCATGCGCCTGGTGGCCAAAAAATCAGCCTACCTGTCATCATCATGAAAGACGAACCTAAT
>CAZHFK010000008.1:0-32061 GCA_964531215.1 uncultured Gammaproteobacteria bacterium
GCGGAGCTATAAAAGTATTATAAATAGTTTTAGCCAAAACAAAAATAAAAGCTACGATTAAAATCAATAAAAACCCGCCATAAGACCAAACGTACAAAAAAGAAATCAAAGCCAAAAGCCAATACTTTTTTTTAAAAAGACAATAAATACCTAAAAAAAGTAAAATCAAAGACAATGCTACTGCTTTGGCTAAAGATACCCGGAATAAAAAAGCCGAAGAAAAAAGCAAAATTAAGGTAAAAATTTCAGCATATTTAATCTTATATTTTTTAAAAATTACATAAGATAAAAAAACAAATAAGCTCGCCAAAATAACGGTAAAAAATTTCAAACCTTCAAAATCGCCTAGAATTTTAATAAACGGTATGGCTAAAACATGATATAAAAAATGATGATCAATATAATAATCTTTTAAAACCGTATACTGTAACCAAGGAAAATCCAAAATCTGTCCCTGTTTGGCAATTAATTTTGACATTTTCAAATGATAAAAAGAATCCGGATCCAAAAAAGTAGGATTAGCCTGAATCCATAACAAAACAAAATAAATTATAAAAAAAATAAGCAAATATAAAATAAACTGATTTTTTTCAATCAGTTTTTTTATTTTTTTAGCCCATTTTAAGATAATTCGCATGCTTAAATTATAGCAAGATTTAAAAAAAATGGGTAGCTATTTTACTTTTTATATATATAAAGTTTATTACTCAACGCATTTTTTCTTTTTTCGTTAATAATAATAAATTTTTCCGGCTGCCAGTTTTTAAATTTAAAAGTATTGGAAATAATCAAAGTGCCTGGTTTTAGTTCCTGTTTTAATTTTTTTTCTAACTTGGCCATTTCATCAGTAATTAAATAGCAAAAAACATAATCGGCTTGTGATAAATCAGCTTTAAAAAAATTTTTTAATTTAATCTTTATTTTATTTTTACTGAATAAATTATAAATCTGCCCGATCATATAGGGCATTATAAAATATTCATAGCCAATGCCTTGAATTTGCTTATATTTTTTTAATTGTCTTAAAAACCGGCCGTCACCACAACCCAAATCATAAACTACTGAATTAGGTTTAAAATCTATTTCCTTAATGATTCTTTTTATTAATTTATTACTGGTACAAATATAAGGTGCATGGCCTTTAAAAATTACCCGATAAGCCTCTATAAAAATTAAAATTAAAATAATTAAAGTAACAAAAATTATAAAATAGGAAAAATATAGCGCAATAAAATATAATTGCCAATAATATAAAAGGAATAAAACTACTCCGCATAATAAAATTGTTAATAAAATAATGGCCATACATAAATATAAAACCCTGCCAATCATTTCACTTAGCATGAGTTAGTGAAACAATTAAACAGGGATCTTTATCATAAGTAATAATTATTATTGTATTATTATTGTCTTTTTTGACTCCTTTATTCCTTAAAACTCAGTATACCAGCTTTACTGAGACTGACAACCTTAAATTGTGGATATCCTTGAAATTTTCCTTAAAATCTTATACAATCAAAATATTCCTACCAACAACAACCAATTACTATTTACCAAGATTATTTATGTCGGGACATTCTAAATGGGCTACAATTAAGCGCGCTAAAAGCGCGGCTGACGCCAAAAGAGCCTCTTTATTTACAAAATTAGCCCGAGCTATTACTGTCGCTGCCAAAGAAAAAGGCGGGGATCCAGAAAGTAATTTCTCATTACGTTTAGCCATAGAAAAAGCTAAAACTGCCAATATGCCCAAAGATAATATTGAACGGGCGATTAAAAGGGGTACCGGTGAAATTCAAGGTGAAGAAATAGAAGAAATTTTTTATGAAGGGTTTGGTCCGGGCGGAACCGCTTTAATTATAAAAGCCTTAACTGATAATCGTAACCGCACGTCTCAATCAATGAAACATCTTTTATCAAAATATGGGGGATCTCTAGGCGGACCTAATTCTGTTATGTGGCAATTTGAACAAAAAGGAGTGATCAGAATAGGCTTGGAAAAATTAGCCGAGCAAGAGGCAGACGACATTGAACTAAAAATAATTGATTTTGGTGCCCAAGATATTGTTAAAGAATCAGATGCTTGGGTTATTTATACTAAAGTGGAAGATTTACAAAAAGTTAATAAAGCTATTGAAGATTTGGGTATTGAAGTTAAATATGCTGAAATTGAATATGTTCCTAAAGAAAAAATTAAAATTGATTCAGACTTAAAAGAAAAAAATCAAAAATTATTTACAGCTCTGGACGAAGATGAAGATGTAGACGACTATTATACAAATTTACAGGAATAAAAAAAGTGGTCAAAAGACCGTTTTTTTATTAAATTAATCTTTAGCCTAAACTTTATACAAAAAACATCTATAATTATAAAGCCAATCTTTTCTTAACTTGTTTTTTTTGCTAAACTTAAACTAATGAAACCCAAAAAACAACAAATTATACTAGGAATCGACCCTGGCTTAGCAACAACAGGCTATGCATTTTTAAAAGAAAACAATCCTCAATTAACTGTTATTGATTATGGTACAATTTTAACTTCAGCTAAATTAGATTTTTCGGCCAGATTAGCTCAAATTCATCAAGACTTAACTTTTTTAATCAAAAAATTCAAACCAAGCGTTATTATTGTCGAAAATCTCTATTTTGCCAAAAATGCCAAAACAGCTTTACAGGTCGGTCAAGCCAGAGGGGTTATTCTTTTAACCGCGATTTTACATAAACTCCCGCTTTATGAATTTACGCCCTTGCAGATTAAACAGGCGATTTGCGGTTATGGCCAAGCTGATAAATGTCAAGTACAAAAAATGGTTAAAAATATTTTAAAATTAAAGGAAATACCCAAGCCTGATGATGCTGCGGATGCTTTGGCTATTGCCATTACCTATACTCAAGCTCAAAATTTCTTTAAAAAAACCCATAAACAGACTTGAATTTTTCTTTAAATTACCCTATAATAAGCCTACTATATAAAAAATATGCCTATTTCACAGCTTAATAAACGAACAAAAAAATATAATAAACGTAAAAAAATATCCCAAAAAAGACTGGACCAAAGAGCAGCTAACCAGCGCTATCGGCGCAAGAAAAAAAACAAAGCTTTAGCCAAACGTCTAATTGCCTGGCTAGTAGTCCTGGCTGTCATTGGCAGCTTAATGGGCGGGATTTTTTTTATTGGCGCTTTTGCTTGGTATTCTAAAGATTTACCCGACCCCAATAAAGTAATTGATCGTATTGTCGCTGAATCAACTAAAATTTATGACCGAACCGGTGAGAATTTACTTTGGGAAATTCACGGAGATGAAAAAAGAACAGTTGTGGAATTAGATCAAATTTCTGATTATATTAAATGGGCAACAATTTCAGCTGAAGACAAGCATTTTTATGAACATCATGGCGTCAATATCTTTTCCGTCATTCAAGGAGTTATTTTAGATCCATTAAGAGGTAAAAGGGCAAGAGGCGGCTCAACTTTAACGCAGCAATTAGTTAAAAATGCTATTTTAACCAATGAGCGTAAAGTTTCCAGAAAAATTAAAGAATGGATTTTATCTTATCAAATTGAAAAAAAATTCAGTAAAGACCAAATTTTAAAAATGTATTTTAATGAAATCCCTTATGGTTCGGTCAATTATGGGGTAGAATCAGCAGCTAATTATTTTTTTGGTAAATCTGCCAAAGACATAGATCTGGCTGAAGCAGCGATTTTGGCGGCTTTACCTAAAGCACCGACCAGACTTTCCCCTTATGGATCTCATATAGACGATCTGATTGCCAGACAAAAATGGATTTTGAATGAAATGGCTGATGAAGGATATATTACTAAAGAAGAAGCTGAAACCGCAAAAAATCAACAATTAGATTTTAAAAAAGAAAATATCAGTGGCATTAAAGCTCCTCATTTTGTTTTTTATATAAGGGAGGTTTTAGCGGAAAAATTAGGTGAAAAAGTTTTGGAACAAGGCGGACTAAAAGTTATTACTACTTTAGATACAGAAAAACAAAAAATAGCCGAGGAAGTGGTTCATGGATCCAAAGAAAAAATTGAACAATATGGCGCAACCAATGCTTCTCTTGTTTCGGTTGACGCCAAAACAGGCGAAATTCTAGCCATGGTTGGCTCAATGGATTTTAATGATGAAGAAATTGATGGACAGGTCAATGTCTCGATTATGCCTCGCCAGCCAGGCTCTTCAATTAAGCCCGTAGGATATTCAGCTGCTTTTGCCAAAGGCTTTACAACTGAAACGGTCTTATATGATGTTGAAACAATTTTTCCTGCTACTCCGAAAAATTATACGCCCAAAAACTATGACCTTGGCGAAAGAGGCCCCATCACGCTTCGCAGAGCACTGGGCGGCTCTTTAAATATTCCGGCGGTTAAAACACTTTATTTAGCGGGAATTGAAAATGTTAAAAATTTAATGAAAGATATGGGCTACAGTACTATTACTGATAAAAGTCAATGCGGATTATCTTTGGTTCTAGGTGGTTGTGAAGTAAAATTGCTTGATCATGTCGGAGCTTTTACTACTTTTGCGCGTGACGGTGAAAGAGCCGAAATTGCCTCTATTTTAAAAGTTGAAGATAAAGACAATAAAATTTTAGAAGAATTTAAACCAATAAAACACAGAATTTTAGATACTAATACGGCTCGTCAAATTAATAGTATCTTATCAGATGACTCCGCCAGGGCTTGGGCTTTTGGCGCTGGGTCCAATTTAACCTTACCGGATCGCCCGGTTTGCGCTAAAACAGGCACAACCAATAATAATAATGATGCCTGGACTATTGGCTATACACCTTCTTTTGTGACAGGTGTTTGGGTTGGTAACAGTGATGGGACAGATATGAAAGGCTCAGCAACAGGCTCAAGCATGGCCTCACCGATTTGGAATCAATATATGAGAAAAACCCTGGAAGGCACGCCGGTTGAATATTTCAAATCACCAGCCGAAATAAATGAAGACCTGCATCCGGTTTTAAAAGGTGAAATGACCGGAGAAATAGAGGTTGAAATAGACAAATCTTCCGGTAAATTAGCAACGCCCTTAACTCCAGCGTCTTTTATCGAAAAAAAGACTTTTAGGCAAGATCATTGTATTTTACATTATATTAATAAAGACAATCCGACCGGCCCCGCGCCTGAAAATCCTAGCAGTGACCCAATGTATCAACCGTGGGAAGATGCTATTGAAAAATGGTTAAAAAAACAAGAAGAAGAATTAGGTGAAGAATTTGTCAGAGAAGAACCTCCAACCGAATATGATGATTTACATGTGCCTGAAAATACACCGACAATTACTCTAATTTCACCTAAAAATAATGAAACTATAGAAAATTATCCTGTTAATTTTGAGGTTAGAGCTAGCGCTCCCCGAGGAATTAGTCGTGTAGTTTTTGCTATAGATGAAGAAATTATCGGTAGTGTCAGAAACCAACCTTATAATTTAGAAATTAATTCATTAGACATTGCCAACGGCTATCATAAATTAAGAGCGATGGCCTATGATGACATTGATAATGGTAATTTTATTGAAATTGAAATTAATTTAAAATTACCGCAAACAGCACCACAAATTATCTGGTTAACACCAAGACAAAATGCTTCCTTTTATTCGTCTAATTTCCCCTTGAGTATTAATTTTAGTTTATCCAAAATTAGTAATCTCAATAAAGCGACTTTTTATTATACAAATAATAATATATCTCAACAGTTTGCTGAAATAAGACAATTTCCCCAAAAAGAATTGAATATTAATTGGCAAAATGCAACTGGCCCAGGTAATTATCAGATCCATGCAGAGCTAGAACAAGCTGATGGGACTATAACAAAAACCAATCCGCTTGAACTGACAATTTTGCAATAAACTACTAAATAAAAAAAGAATCGTTATATAAAGATTCTTTTTTTATTTATAAAATCATCAGCTATTTAATTAATTGATTATAATAGGTAATTAGCTTTCGGGTTATTTTTTCAATACTAAAATCTTGTGCAATTTTTAAGGCATTATTCGCCATTTTATTATAAAGCTTTTTATTATTTAAAATTTCTAATGCTTTGCTGGCAAATTCTTTTTTATTTTCACGGACTAAAAAACCATTAACTCCCTGTTTAACCATATTTGTAAAAGCTAAATCTTTAACAGCCACAACCGGCAAAGCACAAGCTAAAGCTTCTAAAATAACCATTCCCTGGGTATCGGTTTTAGAAGCAAAAACAAATAAATCACTGGATTGATAAGCTTTAATTACCTGATCTTTTTTAAAATAACCCGTAAAAAGAACTTCTTTTTGCAAGTTTAATTTTTTTGCCAATTCTTTTAAGCTATCTATAACCGGACCGTCACCAATAATTATTAATTTTATGTTATTATCAAACTTTTTTAACTCAGCTGTTACTTTAATTAAAAAATCTATATTTTTTTCTTTAGCCAATCGCCCCACATAAACCAAAACTTTATCTTTTTCATTTAAATTATATTTTTTTCTAAAATTATTTTTTTTAATGGTTCTAAAGTTTTCTAAATCTAAACCGGTTGGCAAAACTTTAATTTTATTTTCCGCGCCATAAGATATTAAAAGTTTTTTTATTTTTTCTGACGGCGCAATCGTTAAATCACAACGATTAGAAAAAGCTGCGCTTAATTTTTTAACCATTTGCGGCGTTAAAACTTTGCCTTTCATTATATAAGTTTTAACATATTCCGGATAAAGAGTATGATAAGTATGGATAAAGGGGACTTTTTTTATAACAGAATAATAATAGCCTAATTGGCCTAAACTAAAAGGTGTATGAGCATGAACAATATCAAGGTCATTTTGCCATAAATATTCTATGGCTTTTCGGGAAAAAGGTAAAGAAATATAATATTCTGGCTGGAAAAAAAACTTAATCGAACGAAATCTAATAATTTTTCTACCAGATTTTTCATTTTTAATTTTGGGACAATAGATATAAACTTGGTGTCCCTGTTTTTCCAATTCTGCTCGAAAAATTTCCACAGAAGAAACAACACCATTTATCTGGGGCTTATAAGTATCGGTAAAAAAACCTATTTTTAATTTTTTATTGTTTTGGGTCATAAGCTAATTATACAAAAAAAAGACTAACTTGAACAGTTAGTCTTTTTTACATTATAAATTAATAACAAAATTCTTTTATCAGCTTATCATATAAACACTCTGCTTTTTTCAATTGATCTTTGCTGATATACTCATTCGGCTGATGGGCCAAGCTGTTCCCGGGCCCCAAAATTACACAATCATAACCGTATTTTTTATAATAAGTTCCTTCGGTTGCTCCATTAATGCCCGCTGATTTTTGGTCGGTTAAAGTTTCCATAATATTAATCAATTTTTTATTTTTAATCAGCATGGGCTCAATTTGGTTTATTAATTTAATTTTAAACTTACAATTCATTTTTTTTAAAATGCCTAAAATATCCTGATAAATCAAAGATCCCTGATTATAATTAACCGTCCGATATTCAAATTCCAAACAACAATACGCTGGGATACGATTAATTAAATCGCCGCCTAAAACTTTGGCAATATTAATTGTGGCAAAGGACAATTCAAAGACCTGATTAGTCTGGTGCTTTTGCAATTTTTTAAAATATTTTTCTAACTGATTAATAAACTCCTGCACAATTAAAATAGCATTAATGCCTTTATTGATTTCTGCGCCATGGGCTGCTTTGCCTTCAAATTCAATTTTAACAGCATAAGCCCCTTTTGAAGCAATAACAGGAATTAAACCGGTATCTTCAGCCAATATAACATGCTGAGTCTTTAATTTAACTTTTTTCAAAAAACTTTGCACTCCTTCTATGGCAACCTCTTCACCAAATGTAAAAACCAAATTAAGCCCTTTTTTAAAATTTTTTAAATTTTGCTTTAAAGCCGCTTGTAAAAAAGCTGCTATACCGCCTTTCATGTCACTGGCTCCCAGACCATACAATTTATTGCCTTTTTGTGTTAATTTAAACGGATCATAGGCCCAATCTTTGGTTGCAGGCACTGTATCGGTATGACCGGAAAAAGTCAAAATCGGTTTTTTTTGATTAAATTTTGCCAATAAATTTGCTTTTTGAGTTTTTTTATCTTTAACTATTTGTATTTTAAAACCAGCTGGCTTTAATAAATCAGCAATATATTTTATAATAGCTTGATTATCTTTATCGTTAACCGTATTAAATTTAATTAATTTTTCTAAAATCTGTTGACTGTTCATATATTTAAATTAAGTGAAATTTGATTAAGGGCAGACTAAAATTTTTATTTTAGTCTGCCCGTCTTGATTTAATGCCATTCGTCAAAATCCCCCTCGGGTAAAACAGAATGGCTAAAAACCGTCCCCAACCTTCTTAAACTTTTCATTTTTGCTCCTTTTTTCTGGAAATTAGTTTTTGAGCAGGCAGGCCTGATGGCCTGCCTGCTCATTTTCCCTTGCCTTACTTCCACGAACGATGGCCGTTGTAACCCTTGTAACCCATACTAGCCACCTCCTTTCACCCATATTTTTAACCAATTGCTTGGTTATGGGACTCTTTAAAAGTACAAATAAAAAATAGCCCTGGAGACTAGGACTATTTTTTGATTAAAAATATCTATTGATTATATTTTATCGGTAAATTTATTACAGCAAAAAATAACCTAGCGCCTTGATAGGACATCGGCTGTAATGTTTCCAAGTATTAATTTGCAGGTTATTTTTTAAATTCATAAATTTTTTAGCTTATATTTTATTTTTAACAAACCGCCAATTTATTGTCAATGCTTTTATAATACCTTAATGTGTAAAAGTCAAGTTTTTTATTCTTAAATTTATTTAAAAATATTTTTTAGCGGCCTGCCAAACTGAAGCATCATTATGAACAGTCTTTAACCAATACCACCATTCCGCACCCCAAAAATAAGCTCTGGCAAAATTAGTCTTTTTAGCATATTCAGCGTTTTTTATTAATTGCCTGGCATTCATTGAGTGATAGTGAACATCAATCGGCGTTTCTAACGGCCCACGCGGAAACCAGGGTTCGGCCTGTAATTCCGCTATTAATAAATTCTGCTGTTGTTTTCCAAAAATTGCGGCCTTAACCCGATAAAAAGAAGATGGCAAAAAGAAATATTCCCAATAACCGATATATTTATTGTAAGTAATACGATATAAAGTCGTGCCAAAATAATCACCCATTTTTATAACCGGATACCAAGAACTTAATTCACCGGAATCAGTTAATAAAATTGGACGATCATCCAAAGCTCTAACAATATCAATTTCTTCTTGCAATTCTTTTTTACTCATTTTGGGACATTCCCCGAAAAAATCCAAAAAAGGCTCATTTTCAACTTGCCACATTTCAACCGCCGGATGATCTTTATAGCGCTCAACAACAACTCTAATATTTTTTCTAGCCCGAGCCCTGGCGTCAGCCGGACTCAATTGGTTAACCCAATCAGGTTCATGACATTCTGGCCAACGCGGCTGCCTGCGACCGACAACCAAAACTATTTTAACATCGCACTTTTGAGCTTCATCAAGCTGCCAATCAATTGCAGAAAAATCATACTGATCTTGGGTTGGTTCAATATCTTCCCAATAAGTTGGAATCCGTATATATTTAACCTGCAAATCATCCAAAATCGCCTGATAATTATCTTGCCAATCAAGTTTTAAATGCTGGGAAAATTTCTTAGAAAAAGTAACCCCATAAACCATTTTTGGATTGGCTTCATAGGTCTGAATCGCCAAAATTATATAAGCGATGACTAAAATTAACAAAAGAACAATGACAATGGTTATTATTAATTGTTTTATATTTAATTTCTGTTTCATGTCTTTTTATTTTATTGTTAATAAATATAAACCCAAAGCGATTAAAATAATTGCTATTATTTTTTGAATACTTTGTTTATAATTTAAAGACTCTTTTAGCTGAGGAATTTTTGTACCCAAAAGGGTAGCTAAAATAAAAACAAAAGCATACTGAATCGCCTGTAACGCATTAATTAAAGTGGCACTAGCCAAAGAAAAAGCATAATTTTGACCGATCACACCAGCTCCGCCAAAAATCTGAATCGCTAAAATTAAACTGGCTTTTTGTTTTTTCGGTCTTTGCCAATCAATTTTAATAGCCCTGCGATTTTGAGGTAGAAGTAAAATAAGTAAGGCAGTCGCAACACCGCCTAATCTTATCCAAACAAAACCGGACACAAACGGCTGATAAATATAAACGTATTTGGCTAAAACATAACTGCAGGCAAAAGCCACTCCTGATAAAACCGCCCAAAAAATTAATTGCTTAGCGGTTTTTTGTTTTTTTGTTTCTAATGGCCAAGAAATTACAATAATAGCTAAAACCAAAACGGCAAAAGCCGTAATTTGATTCCCTGTTAATCTTTCTCCCAAAAATTGATACGAAAGTAAAAAAGTAAAAATCGGAGCTGAACTGCCCATAATTGTTATGGCTCTGGTAGTTTCACCGGCATTAATAGACTTATACATAAAAAATAAAGCAAAAACAAAAGATACTCCGCCCCAAAAACACCAAAAAATTTGAAACCAGCCGGGCCAAATCACGCCAAAAGGAATTAGAAGTAAAGTAACAAGCCCCATAAAGCCGACATAAAAAGCATAAACAATTGGTTTTGTTTGATATTTACTAACTACTAACTTATCACCAATATTGGCCAAAGCAAAAAGCAAATAAGCAATAATGGTAATTAACAACCAGGTCATAGCTATAATTTAAAATTATTTAATATTTATATAGGTATCCCATTTTTCATATAGATCTCTTGTAGCATAAAGATCGCCTACATTATAACGAGCAATTTTTTGATATTCTTGAGCTTTAAATAAGGGTTGAACTTCATCACCAGTAACCCCTCCGTCTTTGGGGCTTTTTAAGCCTAAGGCTCGACAAAAGAGATGCAAGCTGCCTTTACGCCTGACCGCGCCATAAAAAGAAAGCTGATCCATTAAATCAATATGTAAAGCATTAAATTTTTGATTATTTAAATAACGATTAGACATTAAATCTTTTGAAGGTTTGACTTCATTAATAGCTGAACGAATCATTAAAAACGGCACATCAAAACCTCTGCCATTAAAACTTATAAATTCATTGTATTCCAAAATACCTTGCCAAAAATTTTCCAGCATTTGTTTTTCTGTCATGGCTCGAAAAACAATACCATCTTCTTCAAAATCCTGATAATTTTGGCCTGGCGCTTGATAATAAACAGCTCCTTTGCTTGTTTCATAATCCAAAACTCCGATAGCCACAATTTTCCCGGTTAAGGGTGAAAAGCCTAACCCGTTTTTTATATCTTCCACTCCTTTTTCGAATTCCTCATCAGAAACGGTTTCCCTTTTTAACCAGCGTGTTAAATTCTCTTGCGTTGTTTTATCCAAATCATCCCAATCTTCCCCAGTAGTTTCTATATCAAAAATTAATTTGGGCATATTTTATTGATTAATCTTTAAAAAATATTCAATAGAACGATCATAGGTTTTTTCTTGTTCTGAGGAAAAATAACAAGCTGGTAATTCCTTTTTTGACCGATGATAAGCTAAGCATTCGCAACAAATACCTTTTTTATCACAAGAATATGAGCAATTACAGAATTCTAAATTTTTTTGTTTTTTACATTGCATATTGTTGCTTTAAGTTTAGCACAAATTGCTTAGTAATAAAAATAAAAAAGACGCCTCTTTATACGTCTTTTTTGCTTTTATTTTTATTGTTTAATCGGCATAATAATATACAAATAATCTTCTGAAGCGATTGGTTCTTCTCCCTCTGGCAAGCTTTCTGCGGGTTTAATCACACAAGGATTAGCTGCATCAGTCATTTCAAAAATAATTTGAGAAGCATCAATATTTTGCAAACCATCCAATAAATAACGATAATTAATAATAATTTTATTATCATCACCGGTTACCGTACTCTCTACCTTAGAACGGTTCTCTCCTAATTGATTATTGGTTGAGGAAACAGTTACTCCATCTTTATCTAATTCTAAATTAATATCATAGATACCGGTTCTGGAAAAAAGAGCCGCTGTTTTGGTTGCTTTTATTAAATCATTAATATTAACGATCGCTTTTGTTTTATAATCGGTAGGAATGATTTGTTGATAATTAGGATATTGACCTTCAATAATTCTTGAAACCAATTCAACGTTGTCAAAAACAAACAAAACCTGATTATCTTCAAAAAATATCTCTAAAAATGAATTACTTTCTTCATTATTTACTTTTTCACCTTGACTGGCAAGATTTGATAAAATTCTAAATAATTCCTGAATTGTTTTGGCCGGAATAATGACCTCTTTTTCGGTTTTTACTTTTTCTTTAAGCGTTATCTTTTTTTCAGCTAAACGATAACTATCAGTAGAGGCTAATGTCAAAATATCGTCCTTAAAATTAAAATAAACACCTGAAATTTCTGGTCTTGTTTCTGAAACAGATACAGCTAATAAAACCTGGGAAAAGGCTTTTAATATATCATTTATTTTACAACAATAAGCTTCTTTTCTGTCTACTTGAGGAATCAATGGAAAATCTTCGGGACGATTGCCTTTTATTTTTGTTTCCTGTTGTTCCGTCCTTATTTGCAAATTGTCTTCTTTTTGCTCCAAGGCAACTTTTTGATTTGGCAATAAATTAACATAATCATTTATTAATTTTGAATTCACCGTATAACTTCCTTCTTTTTCAATCTTTCCTCTTATTTGACAATTGATTCCGATTTCCAAATTTGTCGTTGTTAACTTTAAAATACCTTTTTCCGCTTTAATTAACACATTGTTTAAAATCGGTAACGATGTGTTTTTACTTGCTATATGTGAAACAAAATTTAAGCCTTGGTTTAAATTTTCTTGAGTACAGGTTATTTTCATAAAATTATATTTTTAATAATAAGTATATATAAAGATTTAATAATAATAAGCTTGTGAATAAAAAGATATTAATTTTTTATTTATTTAATTTTAGGCAAAAAAGCTTATAGCCGTATGTTAAAAAAACATGGAAAACTTTTGAATCTAACAGTGTTTATTTTGTTGAGAAAAGTTAACACTTTTTTTTCTTGGGGAAATCTTTGTTTTTTATTAACTTATTTTCACTATTTTTTATAAAGATTATCCCAGCTTTTTCCCAATAAATTTTTAGAGTTATCAACTTTTTTTACACAAGAATTGATTACATGGCATATAACCGTTGTTTTATTTGTTCTATTTCTCTACGGGTTCTTTCGTCATTATCATAATCATTTTTTATTTTATTTACCGCATGCATGGCTGTTGTATGGTCTCTTCCTCCCAATTCATGTCCAATAGTCGGAAAGGAACTCTTTATTTCTTCTCTTAATAAAAACATGGTAATCTGTCTTGGAATAACTAATTTTTTTTCTCGGCATTTGCCAATTAAATCATCTAAAGTAACGTCGTAAAAATTAGAGACAGCATGTAAGATCTCTTTTGAAGTTACTGCTTTTTTTTGTAAATTGGTTGTTAAGCCTGACAAAATCTTTTTAACTGAATCCAAGGTTGGTTTAGTATTATTTAATTGGTTGTAAGCAATTATTCTGTTTAATGCACCTTCAAGCTCTCTGACATTACTGGAAATATTATTGGCTAAATAATTTAGAATTTCTTTTTCTAGTTTTTGTTTTTTTTCGTTCATTTTGGCTTCTAAAATAGCCACACGCGTTTCATAATCTGGCAATGAAATATCAGCAATCATTCCCCATTCAAATCTTGTTAATAGCCGGTTTTCTAGAGCTGGGATAGATTTTGGGGGGCGATCAGAAGATAAAACGATTTGTTTGTTATTTTGATGTAAGGCATTAAAAGTATGAAAAAATTCTTCTTGCGTCCCTTCTTTCCCGGCTAAAAATTGGATATCATCAATTAATAAGACGTCGACCGACCGATAAAGATCTTTAAAGTTTGTGGCTTTACCGCTTGAAATCGAATTAATAAAATCATTGGTAAATTTTTCACAAGTAATATAAAGAATTTTTTTGTCGCCGATTTTATAAATAATTTCATGTCCTATGGCCTGCAGTAAATGGGTTTTTCCTAAGCCAGCACCGCCATAAAGAAAAAGAGGATTATACGTTAATCCTGGATTCGCTGCTACAGCCAAAGAAGCTGCTCTGGCTAATTCATTATTTTTCCCTACAATAAAAGAATTAAAAGTATATAAAGGGTTTAATCCATAAGAATTGGTTTTGGGTAATCCATTATTTTGAGAAGCCTGTTGGACAAATTTTTCTTCTGTTTCAGATGTATTAAAATTTTCAGAGATTCTAGGTTCATCATTTTTTTCAATTTCTTTTGCCTCGCTTTGTTTTATCGAAGCAACTTTATAAGTGATATTTTTTATTTCTTTTTCGGTTATATTTCTTAAGGCTTTTAAAATTTCAGCATTATATTTTTTTTCCAGCCAGCTTTTAGTAAAACCATTGGGTACGCCAATAATAACACTTGAGTCATCAAGCTCTAAAATAAAAGTTCCTTTAAACCAGGTAGTGAAATTTGCCTTGCTTAAAGAAAGTTCTATTTCGCCAAGAACAGCTTGCCAAATTTGTTGAGTATTCATAATTCCCCTGAAAATTATTAGCTAGAGAATTTTTTAATATATAAAAATATAATAACACAAATAAATTCAGAAAAAAATAAAGCAAAACAAGCAAAATGTTAATATGTTGTTTATAGGTTGTGGATTTATTTTAAACTATTAATTTAATTTTGACAAATTTTTCCACAACTGCTACAATAATGTTGACTTTTAAATCTTAAAATTTGAAATATGCCGAAAAGAACATATCAACCGAAAAGACGCAAAAGAGCAAAAACTCATGGTTTTAGAGAAAGAATGAAAACAAAAAAAGGACAACAAGTATTAAACCGAAGAAGAGCGAAAAAAAGAAGTAAACTAACGGTTTCAGATGAAAAAAAGTGTAAAAAATAAAAGTGATTGCTCTGCTGATTAGAAAAACTAGGCAAAATCGTCTAGTTTTTTTATAATAAAACTATGTTAGCAAAAAAACAACGTTTAACCAAAAAAAAAGAGTTTGAAAAAATAACTCAGCCGGGTAAGGCCCATTATTCCGCCATTTTAATGTTAAAAATTTTAAAAAATGATTTAGCTTATTCTCGTTTTGGTATTATTGTTTCCAATAAGGTCAGTAAAAAGGCAAGTCAGCGGAATTTAATAAAAAGAAGAATTAGAGAAATTATTCGTTTAAATTTAAATAGAATTAAATCCGGCTATGATATCGTAATTATTGTTTCACCCAAAATAATAGATCAAGAAAATAAGGTTTTAAAATATCAGTCAATTGAAAAGTATTTAATTACAGCGTTTTCTAAGGCCCATTTAATATGATAAAAAATTTAAAAATTTTAATCAAAATAGCGGTTTTATTATCAATAAGATTTTATCAAAAAACTTTATCTTTTGATCATGGACCTTTAGCTAAATTTTTCCCTTTTTGGGGTTGTTGTTTTTATCCTTCTTGTAGCGAATATACTTATCAGGCCATTAATAAATATGGGGTAATTAAGGGTTGTTATTTAGGTTTAAGACGTTTGTTTCGTTGTCATCCTTGGTCAAAAGGCGGGCCTGATCCGGTACCATAATTAAGCATAAAAGAAAACGGCTCTATTAAGAGCCGTTAAGAAATTTAAAAGATAAGACTAGCTGATCATATCTTTTTTTATGTTTTTCTTTTTTTTCTTTTTCAGGAAGATAAGCAATGATCAGCGCCTTATAATTATTACCCTTAACTACGGAAAGCACGTAAAACAAATAAGGATTTTCAGCTTGTTTCTCAGCTACTTCTTTGCAATATTGATTTATTTGTTTTTTATCTTTTTGTAAAACAAAACAAGCTGTCATGCCGTCTGCCATTTGAGTAAAAGTCTCGGCCCGATTTTTAGTTAAAGTCAAAATTTCAATTTTAATACCACATAGTAATTCGTCCGTTTTATATTTTTGACTGGCAGCTAAGGCATCAGGCGAATAAAGGGCTAAATAGCCATTTGGCACGTCATTTTTTTGCAAAACCCAGTTTTTAGGATAATCAAAACTGAATTTGTAATATGGGTCTTGGTAAGACACTAATTCTTGTTTTTCGCCGCTAGTGTTAAGGTTAATCAAAAGAACAATAATTCCCCACAACAGCATATTTTTTCGCATTCTGCTTCCCCCCTCTACTTAATTTGGATTGACTTTATTTTAAGTTATTTTAAACCATTTATAAAAAAAGTCAAGCGGCTTCTTTTTTATTAATAAAATTAAGAGAGCCTTGGCCTTTCCTTATTATTTCAATTTCACCTTGACTTAAATCAATAATTGTTGAAGGTTCATCGAGTAACGGTCCCGCATCAAGCAGTAAATCTATTTTATTACGAAGCTCCTTGTTTAATTCTTGTAATTCTGTAATATTCTGTTCCCCGGATATATTTAAACTGGTAGTAATAATCGGCGAGTTTAATTTTTGGGTAATTTGTAAACAAAATTGATTATCGGGAATTCTTATGCCAACGGTTTTGTTTTTAGTTAAAATGTTTTTAGGCATGTTGTAGCGAGCTTTTAAAATAAAGGTATAGGGGCCCGGTAAAACTTTTTTCATTAGCTTAAAAGCATAATCAGGTATAATCACATATTGACTGGCTTGTTTAAAATCAGTACATAAGATGCTAAGTGGTTTTTTTTTATTCCGTTTTTTTATACTGTAAATTTTATTAACCGCTTGTTTATTAAAAATATCACAACCAAGGCCATAAACAGTATCGGTCGGATAAGCAATTACAGCGCCGTTTTTTAACGCCGTAACCGTTTTTGCTATTTTATTAGCTTGAGGAGAGTCAGGATTTATTTTTAAATACATATTTTAATTATTTTAGTTTTACTTGTCTGTCCGGCTAAAATTTCAATATTATTTTTAGGAACTTTAAAATATTTCCCTAAAAATTCAATGAGTTGCTTATTGGCTTTGCCCTTTTCAGGGGAGGCGGTTAATTTTATTTTAAGAGAATTTTGAGTGAGTTTTATTATTTTATTTTCTTTACTGCCAGGAATGACTTTGATCGTATAAATTTTTTCAGTCATAGTTTATTGAGCTAATTGGCAGCCTTGTTCACTGGCAAAACAGGAATACGGAATGCCAATTTCCGGAGCGTCATATAAAACCCAATCAGCCGGCGCATCTTTGCAAACACCATTAGCACAGCCAAAACAATCAACCTTTCCTGTTTCAGGATTTTGCAATAAAACGCATTCTTCGTAGCGGATTTTATCATCTTCGCCTGGAATAATAAATAAAGAAAAGGCAATAGAAATAAAAACAACAAAAATAATAAAAATGACGATAATTAAGAATGTTTTTCCCATTTTAATAAAAAGTTAATTTTTAGATTTTTTTTAAAAAGTTTAAAATCGGTTTATCAATTATTTTATTGCCGACATAGACGTTTTTTGAAGAAAATTGCCAAGGCTTACCTTTAAAATCATAAGCTGAACCTCCAGCCTCTTTAACTAATAAAATCCCGCCGCAAATATCCCAAGGATTGGCCCCAGGAGTCATATAGGCTTCGGTTTTACCTTTAGCAACCCAGGCAAATTCAATAGCAGCGCAGCCTAATTGTCTAATATCAAGATTTTTAATTTTAAAATAGTTATAAATTTTAAGAGCTTGTTTGATATGTTTTTCTTTATTACCGTGGCAATAAGTCAAGATTGCTTTATCAATTTTTTTGTTAGAAATTTGAATTTTTTTATTATTTAAAAAAGCGCCTTTGTTCTTTTCAGCATAATAAAACTCATTGATAGCTGGGGCATAAATATAGGCTAAAATCGGTTTATTTTTATAAAGCAAAGCGACTTGCACAGCAAATAAAGGATTCCCCATAGAAAAATTGGTCGTCCCATCGAGCGGATCAACTAGCCAGAGAAAATCATTTTTTTTATTATTATCACCGGCTTCTTCTGAGATTATACGCCAGTCAGGTGTTATTTGTTTTATTTTTTTTAAAATAATTTTTTCTGCTAAAAAATCCGCCTGAGTCACTATTTCATGTTTGCTTTTGAGTTTTGTCTTGATTTTTTGGTCTTTTTGAAATTCTTTTAATAAAGTTTGGCCGGTTTTTTTAATTAAAACCACCACTTCTTTTTTGATTTTTTTCGTAAGATTCCCCATAAGTTGTTTTTTGATTTTAATTTATATTCTAATTTTCCAAGCACAAACAAAACAAAAAATATTAAGAAAGAAGTAATAATCGCCACAGCAAACCAACCTAGCCCGATAGTTACTCCCATGGCCGCACTGGCCCATAAAGCCGCAGCCGTTGTTAATCCTTCAATTTCATGTTTTTCGAAAATAATTAAACCGGCGCCAATAAAACCAATACCAACAACAACTTGGCCAATAATACGGGAGGGATCTATAGAATTAAAATGATTAAAACCTTCAAGGGCTATTATTGTAAATAAAGTTGCGCCCATACTAACCAAAGCATAATTTCGGCTACCGGCAGGCTTTCCGGTTGATTCGCGTTCCAAGCCAATACAATAACCCAAAATAATAGCCAATAAAAGTTTACCAAAAATAATTAAAAGACCATTCATAATTTTTGCTTAAAAATTTAAAATATACTAGTATTATAACAAACATTCAAGGAGGGGAAAAATGGTTAAGAGCAAAAGGTCAGGGTTGACTCCCTTGCAAAAAGAAATGCAAAGATTAGTTAAACAACAAAAAAAAGCCTTAAAACAAGCCTGTCCGGATTGCCGGGGAGAACTAAAGAGAGAAACAATCATTCGGCTTTGCTGTTTGTCTTGTGGTAATTGTTATTATGTTGAGGATTTAATAAAAGGTGCTAGAAACTAGTACTTTTTTTTAAATTTTTTCTAAAATGATAAGCTGAGCTTTTTTAGTTTTGGTATCAAAAATGGCAAAGGTTGCTTTGGCAAAAAGACCGGCAACGGTTCCCGGATTAAGTAAATTTGTTTTGCCTTTTTTTTCTTGCCAAGGAGTATGAGTATGCCCGTAAAAGATAAAATCATATTTTTGTGATTGAGCCATTTTTTTTGCTACAAACGGGAAATGGCAAAAAACTAATTTTAAACCATCAACTTCAATTTTAGCAGTATTGCCATGATATTTTAGCTTTTTATGCTCTTTTTCTACATTTTTGAAGCCGTCAACATCCCCGTCAACATTACCTTTAGCCAAATGAATTTTGCCTTTATATAATTTAGCCATTTCATCTAAAGTTGAGGGAGCACAAACATCTCCGCAATGAATTATCATTGGGATTTTATGTTTATTTAAGTATTTAATTGTTTTTTCCAGATTAGGCCAATTATCATGGGAGTCAGAAATGATTGCTATTTTCATAGATATTTAGGTAGGCATTTAGTCATTAGGCATTGAGACTAGGAGTATTTTGTTTAATAATATTTTTCAATTTACTAATACCTAATTATTCATACCAATTACTAATAATTAATTTTAGGCCAGTTATTATGTGAGTCTGATAAAATCGCGATTTGCATAGTTTAAGTTTAGGTAAAATAAAAAACGCGATAATTTCGCGTTTTTTATTTGATGTTTTATTGGTGATCGAGTTCTATTTTGGGATTATTTTCATTTTTAGTAATACAGGTTTGTCTTATTATGTCCATGACTTTACGATTACCCATCAGGTTTCTGACATAATCACGATATTGAGCTGCTTCCAATTGTTTGATTATTTCGGGATTATTTTGATACATGGTTTTGGCCTGCTCAAGTTCTTTGTCTATTTCTGCTTCAGGGATTTCAATATTTTGATCAAAAAAGATTTGGCGCATGATTAAAGCACTTTGGACTCTTTTTAAGGCTTGAGGTGCAAAATCCAGCTTTAGCTGGTCAACGGTTTTATTTAAGTGTTTTAAATAATCATCAAATTTTAGGCCTTGTTGCCCGATATTTGATTCCAGTTCCTGAATCATTTTATCGGTTTCAGCAGTTAAAAGCATATCAGGAATTTCACCAAATTCTGATTTGGCAATTAATTTTTCCAAAAGTTCACGATCCAATTTTTCCTCAGCTTTGTGTGATTCTTCGTGTTCCAGGTTTTGTTTGATTTGCTGCTTTAATTTAGCCAGGGATTCCTGACCCAGTTCTTTGGCAAATTCATCATTAAGCTCTGGCAATTCACGTTTATAAACATTTAAGACTTTGACTTTAAATTTAGCAGGTTTTCCGGCCAAATCTTTATTATGATATTCTTCTGGAAAATTTAATTCAAATTCTTTTTCTTCGTCTTTTTTTAAACCAATCAAATTTTCTTCAAAACCCGGTATAAAATGATCAGAACCAATAACTAAGGGATATTTTTTTTGTGCACCTCCTTCAATCGGTACATTGTCACGGAAAACATCAAAATCAATTTCAACTTTATCGCCTTTTTCAACTTTTTTATCTTCCAAAGTTTCTTTTGCTCGGGATTCTCTTAATTCTTCTAAAGCTTTATTAACTTGTTCGTCAGTAATTTTGATTTCCGGTTCCTTTATTTTGATTGATTGCCAGTCACCCAGTTTGACTTTAGGAATTAAAGCAATCGTTGCTTTATAAACAAAATCATTATCTGGAGTTAATTTGACAAATTCAACTTTGGGAGATCCCAAAGGTTCCAGCTTTTCTTTGGTAGCCAGGTCAATATATGATTTTTCTACGGCCAAGCCAGCTGCTTCTTCATAAAGTTTCATCTCACCAACTCTTTGCTTGATAGCCTCAATTGAAGCTTTACCAGGGCGAAAGCCCTCAATTTTGGATGATTGAGAAATGTTTTGAGCTGCTTGTTGTAAAAATGATTTTAATTCTTCATTAGGAATAGTGACTGTGATTTCTACTTCATTTTTGGGTAGTTTTTTTATTTCGTGTTGATAATTCATAATTTGATTTTTTAATTAAATTAGAGCGAAAAGTACTGGGAGTACGATAACGCGTTGTTTTTTTATTAATTTTTTTAGAGTGATTTTTCATAAATAAATTCTGGGTAGCTGAGAAATTTTAATGTTAAATTAAGAACTACCCGAAAAATAAATATTATTACAAGTCTAATACAAAATCATAAAAATGTCAATGAAAAAACCCGTCACAGTTTTAACTATGACGGGTTATTTTTTTTCAAGAATATCAGCACAAGCTATTTTGACCTTCTCAAAATTATAAGCATTGACAATTAGTTTTTTAAATCTTACTTTGATGAATTGGGATTGATTTGTTCTTTTTATTACAGCAGTTTTAGTAATATTTAATTTTTTAGCAATGCCATCGACAGTCCCGTATAATATGTTGTCAATTATTACAAAGCCTAGAGAATTAGTCTTTGGAAGATTTTGGCTAATATCTTTGCAGGCCCCTTGGGCTTGTTGTATATTGTATGCTTCGATATGTCTATTGTTATCTCCTTGGATTTTAATTTTTTCGACTCGATTTTTTTTAAATCTTTTCAACACAGTAGTTCTTGTAGATTTAAACATTTGGGCAAGCACACTAATTTTAGCATACTCTCGTCCTTTTATAACAATTTTCCCATTACTGTCAGTTTTTGGTAAATCAGCTATTAATTCAGGATAGTTTTCCAAAAATTGATTTAAATTATAGGCAGTCAAGGGTCTTTTTTTTATCCCAAATATTTTTTTACTCGTAATTTTTGTCTTAGATTTAGATAGTCGAGATTTAATAGAATGAGGAGTAATTTTTAATTTTTTTGCAATTGCATTAATTGTCCCATATTCCATCTCTTCTATAGTAACAAAACCATCCTTATTAGCTATTGGTAAATCAGTTAATAAATCTGAGCAAATCGATTTGGTCAAAGCAATATTATATGCTTTAGCAATCCGATAATTAGCTGCTTTTATTTCTTTGTAGGGCAATTTATATAGTTTAATTCTTTCCCTTATCGTCGCCTCAGAAATATGGAGTTTTTTTTCTATTGCACTGATGGTTGCGTATTCCGCACCATCAATTATTGCTATCCTTTTGTCATTAACAAGAGGAAGAGTGGGCTCAGTTAATTCCGCACAGGCAGAAATAATAGCTTTATATTGGTAAAATTCACATATTTTCCCTTTCCTCACACCTGTAATATGGGGTATTGTTTTCTTGAGGCGTGATTTGATGGTCGCTTTAGCGATACCAAGCTTTTCAGTTAAAACAAGAAGAGTACCATACTTTTCCCCATTTTTTAAAATCCAACCATTCTCATCAGCAATTGGTAAATTACTGTATTCTGAGACAAAAGATTGCTTTAGAGCTTCATTCAGATTATAGAATTTTGTAGGCTTGCCTCTATAATTTTTCCCGCTTTGTGCTGGTAAATTTGATAGCTTTGATCGTAAAATATTGTCATTGATCGATAGGATATTAGATAGGCAAGAGATAGAACAGTATAACTCTTTTTTTTCTCCAGTTTCTTCATCAATAATATGATATCGTCCCTCCTTATCCTGAAGGAGGTTATGTTTTTTGACAAATTCATCAAAATTCATGACGACCTCCTTCTTGGTTAATCAGTTGATTGTTAATGTGCAATAATTACCAATAAAATAGTTTAACTGATTTTTTTGTTTTTGTCAACAATGAAAAAACCCGCCACATTTATTTTTGCGACGGGCTAATTTATTTGTTTTTTTCAATTAGGTCAGAGCAGACGATTTTGACTTCTTCGATGTCATAACCTTTAACAATCTGCCCCCCCTTGTTTTTTATGGTAATAGGTTGAAGATTTTTTACTCTTCTGCTAATACTAGTCTCAGAAATATCAAGTAAAGAAGATAGGTTTTTTTTATTAGTAAAAATTTTTTTTTGAAAAATAGCAATGCCATTTTCATCAACTATAGGAACATCACGCATTAAATCAGCACAAGCTTTTTTCGCTTCTTTAATATTGTAGACTGTCCAAATCCGGCCATCAGCGCTTTTCGCTTGAAATTTTTCAACTTTTTTCATCCGACGTGTAATAGTCGCTTGAGACAAATTAAGTAATTTTTGTAGCACGCCAAATCTTGCGTATTTTTCTTTGTTAACGGAGATAATACCAGATGAATCCATTGTTGGAATATCAACTAACAGATCATTGCAGATTTCTTTAACTTCATCGATATTGAAAAAATTAATTACTTGATTTTTATCCCCTTTTCCCTTAATAGGTGTTAAAGCACTGATCCTTCTATTTATTGTAGAGTGTGAAATACCTAATAATTGCGACAAAGCATTAATTGAAGCGTATTCTTGATCTTTAAAGAAAATAAGACCATTTTCATCATCTGCTTCTGGTATTTTTTTAAAGGTATGAACCTTGCAAGCTTTTTTAACTTCAGCAATTTTATAGACTTTGACAATATGTCCTTGCCTTCCTTTAACCTGAAGAGGTTGTAAATCTACAATTCTTCGTTCAATAGCACGGAAAGAAAACCCAATTATATTTACTAAAACAGCTACAGATGTATATTTTTCACCACGAATTACCACAATACCATCTTCATCAAGTGATGAAGTAAGAGATAAGAGATCAGCACAAGCTTTTTTTGCTTCTTTAATATTGTAGGCATTTGTTCTTTGACCATTTTTCGTTTTTATTTTAACAGGAGTTAATTTTTTAAGTCTATTTCTTACAGTGCTTGTGCCAAGCTTAAATAATTTTGTCAAAGCATGGACATGAGCATATTGCGCACCATTAATTATGGCAATACCATTTTTATCAACAATTGGTAGTTCTCTAAAAAGATCCGCACAGACCTTTTTAACTTCTTCAATTTGATAAACATTAACAATGTGACCAAACTTATCTTTAACCTGAATAGGTTTTAAATTTTCAATTCGCGACCCGATAGAGTCATAAGCAAGGTTAAGTATTTTTACTAATTGACTAATAGTGGCATATTGTTCACTATTTATTATCTGCGGAGTTGTTATAAGTTCAGAACAAGCTTTTATAACTTCATTAATATTATATGCCTTTACAATTCTCATGTTTTTACCCTTAATATTGACTGAAGGTATTTTGTTAAGCCTTCTATTAATAGTAAGGGAACCAAGATTAAATATTTTTGACAAGATATGAATCGTTGTATAAGGCTCTTCTTTTTCACCCTTTGTATTTATTTGATAATATCGTCCCTCCTCATCCTTAAGGAGGTTATATTTTTTGACAAATTTATCAAAATTCATGGCGACCTCCTTTTTGGCTAATTTTTTGATTGTTAATGTGCAATAATTTACCAATAAAATAGTTTATCTGATTTTTTTGTTTTTGTCAATGCTAAAAAGAAAACAGCTCTGCCAAAACTCTAATAGAGCAACGGCAGAGCTGTTAATTTAGTCTTTGACTGGTAGAAAAACGATTCCGTCTTCGTTAGCTACTGGTAGATGAGCAAAAGAAGTGACTGATTGAGTGATCCGAGCTACTTCGGTTAGGTCAGTTATCAGTTTTATTTTTACTCCTTCAGCGTCAGTTGGCCAAAGATAATCGTTTCTTGGTTTGACCTTGATATCAAGATCAGAATTTTCAGGATCAATTTGTTTAATTTTTTCTTCCATTGCTTCAGGCAGTACTTGGACTCCATTAAGAATGTCAGAAAAAAGTACAGGCCGGAATTGGTGGTTTTGACATTCGTCAAGAAAATCAATGATTGTTGCCAGTTTGCCACCAAAACGGTTAATCATTTGCTTGACAATTGGCCAGCGATCGTCATTACCATTAAATAGACGAAGGACTCGACCTCCACGTTGAGTGGCTTTGACAAGCGAGCCAGTGATCCTTAGGTTAATCAGAGCTGAGACAAGAGTGTTGTCAAAGCCACGGTCAAGAATATTGACACTGGTAACTACTTTGAGCTCACCTGCCCGGAATTTTTCCAGGATAGCTTCTCTTTTTTTCTTGCTCATTTTGTACTGGCCGGAATTGGCATAAATAGCTTCAGCGGGAATACCGGACTGATTGAACATTTTAGCAATTTTAATCGCATGGGCGATATTGATCGCTGAAACAATGCAGGTTTGACCGTTAAGGAATTTTTGGTAAATATCAACTGCTGCCTGATTACGTCTGGCAACATCAATGACACGAGACTGTTTTTTAGGATCGTATTCACCCCGACAAATTGTAATAGACGAAATATCAATGTTGGTTTGGGCTATCCAACAGCGAACCCCAGCCAGCATGTTGAGCTTGATAGCTTCTTCAATTGACATTTCATAAATACAAGGCATAACCAGATCAACTTTTTTTAGTTCATTGTATGCATCAGAAGCAGTCAGTCCTAGATGAATAGCGTCTTTTTTGAAAAGCTTTTTAATGGCTCTTCTTTTCGGAGTCAGGGTTTCATGGACTTCGTCCCAGATAATGAGATCAAAGTTTTTGAATTTTTTTTTGTCATTTTGATTTTGCAAAGACGAATATGTTCCAATTACTACTTTTGCATCAGTTCCTTTCTTGGCACCAAAGAAAAAATCAATTTCCTTGACGTCAGTAAATTTTTTGAACCTTCTTTTGGTTTGCTCCATAAGTACCAAAGTAGGCACCATAAAAAGTATTTTTTTGAATTTACCTGCCTCACCTAGCTCAATAGCTAGATTGGTTTTACCGATACCACTGGGCAATTTAAAATATCCTTCGTCCTGAGTTTGCAGGAAATAGTATAAAGCCTGAAAAATCCCTTTTTGACCTGAACGTAATCTAACATCAGATACTCTACTTTTTAAATATATGGCAATATTTTCCAGTAGCTGTTTTTTATTCATTTTTTCTCCTTTCTGGTTTTTTGTCAAAGATCCGATTAGTTAGATTAGCAAAAAAAGATATGTTTGTCAATAATCAATGAAAAAACCCGTTTCTTTTGGGAAACGGGTTAAAATCTTTTAGTTTAATGATTTTGCCGGCTGCAACTGAGGGGCTTTTTTTAAAAGCAGTATCCAGAAAAAAATGACAGTCAGTAAATAGCAGAAAATTGCCCACAAAAACAGGTTAACCGGTCCAAGAATTGTGGCTTCCAGAATGGCTAATAGGCTAAAAACAATGACTCCCCAGATAATGCCAAATGGAGTGGTAAACATTAATCCTATAATAGCAGCCATTGTACAGACAAAAACTAATGTTCTGAAATTCTTATCCATTTTTCCTCCTTTTTTCATTAGTTTTAAGGATTAAATCTACAGTCTTAAAATTATATAATATAAAGAATAAAATATATAAATTATTATTCAATCACCTTATTTAAACTTTCTTCTGAAAATATCCCCGTTGTAATATTTGAGCCTGACGCTGTTAAAAATGCACCGGTTTGGGCATCAGTTGCCGTAGCCGTAATATTGGTCAATAAGGCCGGGCTATTGCCAACTTGTTGGGCCGCAGGAATAATGGCCAATTGGATTCGGGCTTCCGGAGCAGGTTTAAAAATACCAGCAAACCTTTCGATTTCTCCAACAGTCCAGGTTATTGTCTTATTTTCATTATTATAAACAATTTGATTGCCTTCAGTAACATTATAAATATCAGTAAATTCTACTCCAGACGGGATTTTAGCTGTTATTTTTAAATCTTTGATAGCATTATTAGTATTAATAACTTTAATTAATGTCCAATAAGAAGTATATTCGCCTACTACCGGAGGAACAGATCCAACACCGATTTGATCACCTTGTGGAGTGTAAAACAAACCAGTAGTTTGTAAAGATAAATTCGAATTAACAGCGGTAATAATTGGTTTGCTTTCTACGGTGATTCTTGATTTTTCAATCGGGTCATCATAGCTGGCAATCGCTCTGACCTCCAGGTTATAATTTTCCTGTTTTTGTGAAAAATCAATTATTGATTTGGTTGTTAGTGGTATTTGAATAGAGTCTGATTGGCCTGATGTTAAATCAGCTAATTGCGGATAATCGTTTTGGTTTACTTTGATTAAGTTTTGCCGGGCATAGTCACCTTTGACTGAAAGTCCGATTTCTAAGTTAGAAATAGTATAGTCTTCATTATTTTTATAATTAATCGTATAAGTTGTTTGCTGGCCAGGACTGACTGATAGATTATTTTCCAAATTAGTGAAATTAACATTTACTTTAGAAAAATCCACCCAAATAGAATTTTGGGATTGGGCTAAAAGATATTGTTCATTATCATAAGTAGCATAAAAATCAGCAGTAAGGTTAAGATTTTGCGGTTTATTTATATATGCTTTGGCAATAAAAGAGTGAGTATTTTCTTGGCCTGGTTGATAATTACCAATGATCCAGGCTGATTGATCAGCGTCGCCTAAATCTGTTGAAATAAGGTTTATTTGTTCAGGCCAGTTTATTTTTATTTGTAAATCATCAAAATTTATTTCGGATGAATTTTTTAGATTAAGCTTTGTTTCAAACGGGCTAGTAGCAATGGCTTTGCTTGGTAAACTTATTTCTGTTTGTAAGGCTGAACCGTTTAAATTAAATTCTTTTTGCCAAAACTCCTGACGATCCTGTCCATATTTATTTTTATAATTCATAACAGCCAAAAATTCTTGTCCGGTATCAAGATTACCCAATAAAAAACCTGTTATTTTGAATTGGCCATGAGCATTTGGAGCCAAATCTCCGATTTTTAAAGTATTGGTTTTTGTATCAAATTCACCAGCGCTGTATTTGGGCTGATGTAGGCTGGTTGGTTTTTTTAAGACTAAATTTACATCAGTCAAGGTTTGATCAGTCGTATTAGTATAATCAATTGTAAATTCTGCTTCTTGCCCGTTAATTAATTCATGAGTTGTGACTTGAAAATCAATTAAGTTTACAAGTTTATTTTTGGAAAAAAACCACAAATTTAAAATAACTCCCAGCAAAATCAAAATAATAGCCGCTAAAACAATATCAATAATCAAATGCGTTTTATCGGTTTTATAATGTTTTTCATAACGTTTTTTTAATGGTTCCGCTACCATGTTTAAGGTTAGACTGCCGATTCTCTCAATTCGAATATTATTAACCCTGGAAGGAGTTGGCTCTTTTTTTTCTTCAACCGGTTTTGATTCAACCATAACCACCTCTCTTTCTTTTTGGTGGTCTTTTTCTTGTTGTTGTTTTTTATCTTTAGCCATATATGTATTGTAGCAAAAATTTATAAATTAGTAGATGAATTTACCAGTTTTTTAAAGCAGTGGTAAAAGTATCGGGACTGGCTGCTAAAATTTCAGCTGCGCCGTCATTATCCAAATCATTTATAACTACCCTTACTCCGGTTCTTGAATCTTTACCAAACGCCCAAAAACCAGGACTTAACGGTTCAAATTTGGAATTAAAATATCTGACATGAGAAGAACCGCCATAGCCCGCGCCAGTTACGATTTCATCAATACCATTACCATCAATATCACCGCAAGCTACATTAACGCCGCCACGAAAAGATTCATTATAAGCAAAAAATCCACCGGATAAAACTTTACCGTTTTTATCAAAAATTCTGACCAAGGGGCCGCCCATATAACCGGCACCAGTTACGATTTCCTTTTTACCATTACCGTTTGTGTCGCAAACAGCAACATTAACACCGCCTTTGTAGCCAGCTTGATAAGCATTAAATCCTTCACCTTGCTGTTTGCCCAAATGATTAAAAACTCTAATTTCCGGCGGGCTATAACCCTTCATTGTGCCGGTAGTAATTTCATAAAAACCGTCATTTTCATAATCATTTAGCGAAAAATTAATACCATAATTATAATTTTGGCCATAAGGATAAAAAGTGGTAATGACTGATTTTTGTGAATTATAAACGGTTATTTTATTTTTGTTAGCAACAATAGTTTCTATTTGATTATCTTTATTAATATCTTGTTTAACTACAACATTGCCACCTTTAAATTGTTTGTCATATAAAAAGAAACCGTTTCTGACTGAATCCCCGTATTTATTAAAAACACGGACAAAAGAACCATTAAAATAAGAACTGCCAGTAACTTCTTCTACTCGACGTAATAAAATAATACCGTCATATGGTTTTAAAGTTACTGATCTGACAATTGCGCCATTATTAGTAATGGGATCCTGGATGCCTTTGATTTTTTCAAATTCTTCATTAAAATTTATAGTTTGTTCTACGCCGGTTGAATTAACCAAAACTAAACCGTTTTGAAAATCTCTTTGCCAAACACCGGGTTGGATTTCTTGGGAATCGGGTGCCAGTAAATTTTCAATATCGTTTAAAGAACGACCTAAGTAAAAATTATATTCATCATACCACCATAGACTTTCATGAGCTTCATCACCATAATCAAAACTATAATAGCCGTCACCCAATAAAGTTGAAGTTAAACCAAAACGAAAATCTTGATAATCTTCGTGATCACCAGTATTACCAGTATTATTATTGATAATAAAATATTTAGGCTGATAACCCAGCTGATCATTTAAATATCTTTCCATAGCACCTGGCCAGTGTCCTTCATAATAAGCCGGAAAATTTTCTTGCATTCGTCCGTTTAAATGTGAGTTATAGATATTGTCATTAGAATTAGCCACTATTAATTTATCAGGAGCCAATTGTCTGGTTTTTTGTAAAATATTAGTAAGCCCTTTTTGCCAGTTTGAATTCATAAAATTTTTTGAATCAACTGCACCGTTTTTATCAGTATCAATTGGCTGCTCCATCCAGGCTACACCATTCCAAACATTATCATAAAAAACACCGTCCCATTGACCTGATTTTAAAAATTCATCATAAACCAGTTTTGGTAAATAATCAGACCAATTTTGACCATTTGATTTTGGCGCTACACTGGAAGCATTTATCATCCAGGTGCCAGGCCAAAAAGTTACATGTTGATTATCAGCCGTTCTTAGCCACCAGTTATTTTGATTAACTTGATTATAAATTTTTTGCCAAAAAGCTGTTTTATTTAAAATTTTCTGATTAATATTTATTTCTTCAGCCAAAACATAAACCAAAACTTTGATTTGCGGATTATATTGTTTTAATTTGGTAATAATTTGCGGATTATTTTCAACTGCTTGCGGGCTTAAAATAACAATATCCCATTTGGCTAATTCTTTAATCGCAGAGTCCTCAACATACCATTCCAAATAATAGTTAGCTATTTTGGGATAATTATCATATTGAGAAAAGCTTTTTTGAGGAATAACAAAAGCACTTGTTATAATCAAAATAACCAGCAAAATTAAGATTTTTGATTTTATTAAATGAAAATACATCAGCTTTATTTATATTTTAGCATTAATTCATTTAATTATAGCAAAAAAAAATGATTTTGTCAATAATTTCGTAAGTTTAATTATTAATCACTTGACAATTGATTAATAAAATTTTACTATTTAGATACCGTCAAATGCTCCTAATTATTAATTCTTAAAAATTTAAATATGTTAAGTATTAGATTGTCGCGTAAAGGCAAGAAAAAGCAGCCTATTTATCGTATAATTTTATGCGAAAAACAAAAAGACCCCAGGGGGGATTATTTGGAAAATTTAGGTAATTATAATCCGGTCAGCAAAGAAGTTGTCATTAATGCTGATAGTGTGAAATATTGGATTGATAAGGGGGCTCAACCTTCCGATACTGTTTGGAACATGTTGGTTGAAAAAGGCATTGTTGAAGGTAAAAAAAGAACCGTTTCTAAAATTTCCAAGAAAAAATTAGCTAAACAAGAAGAAAAAAAGGCCAAAGAAGATATAAAAGAAGAAGTTCCTGTTGAGGAAGCCAAAGAAGAGGTAAAAGAAGAAGTTCCTGCAGAGGAAGCAACCAAGGAAGAAGAAAAAGAAGAAGTTCCTGTTGAGGAAGCCAAAGAAGAGGTAAAAGAAGAAGTTCCTGCAGAGGAAGCAACCAAGGAAGAAGAAAAAGAAGAAGCTCCTGTTGAGGAAGCCAAAGAAGAGACAAAAGAAGAGTCTTTGGCTGAAGAAGCAAAAGAACAAACTAAAGAAGTAACATCAGCCGAGGGATCTAAAGAAGATGTTAAAGAGGACGTTAAGCCTGGAGAAACAAAGAAAGAGCCTAAACAAGACGAGCCGGTTGAGGAGCTAAAAGAAGAGATTAAAGAAGAATCGTCTACTGAAGAAGTAAAGGCAGAAGATAAAGAAGAAGTAAAAAATGCTGTTTTATTGGAAGAATCTAAAAAAGAAGAGTTAACTAAACAAGATGATACAGAAAAATAAACAATAAAATTTTTATCCAAATAAAGATGCGACCGGATATCCGGTCGCATCTTTATTTGGAGCTTTTTAAGCAAGATTGTTTACACTCGCACAGGTCGCTTTTGATTCTTTTTGCCTTGTTCATTTTTTCTCCTTGGTTATTGTTTTTCCTATAGTTTTTTTATAGGTTAAAAATTATAGCTAAAATAAAAAATTTTGGCACTCTTTGAATTTTAAACATGTATTGACTTTTTCTGTTGATATGATATAATATAGATATCCGTTAAAATGGATATCTTTTAAAAATTAAGCTTTTGATCAGATTCCCTGATTAAAAGAGTTAAGGATTTTAAAATCTATGGCAGAGAAATCTCCAGAAGTTGAATTTGTCGAATACATCGTCAAAAACATTGTTGCTCATCCAGAAGATGTAAAAGTCGACAGAAAAGTTGATGAAATGGGAGTTTTATTAACTCTTGACATCAATCCTGAAGACATGGGTTACATCATCGGTAAAAGAGGCAACACTGCAAGAGCAATTCGCACTCTTTTAAAAATCGTTGGTGCTAAAAATAATGCTCGTGTTAACTTAAAGATCAATGAACCGGAAGGTTCACAAAGAGAACAGGAAGGTTCACAAAGAGATTCAAGATCTGCTGACGTCGATACTGACGTAGTTGATGATCTAAAAATCTAAATTTAAATTTTGTAGATAAAACAGCCCCGCTCCTTTTATAAAGGGAGCGGGGTTTGTTCTTGCCCAAAAAAGTTTACTTTTAATGTTACAATTGCAGCAATTAGGGTTACATTTGGGATTTTGTTCACATGTGGTATGGTGGGAAGATTATTTAAAAAATAACTTTCACCAAATATA
>CAZHFK010000009.1:0-31701 GCA_964531215.1 uncultured Gammaproteobacteria bacterium
GGCGTCCCAACCGTTAGACGATGGCGGCAAGCAATAAATTTATACCTACTTAAATTAAAATGAATATAAATTTATCTTTAACACAAAAAAATAAAAAATTCAATCTCCAACAACTAATTACTGATACCTAATTACTAATCTACCTATTATCCCATTCACCTGTTTGTCTTACTAAAAGTTGCTTGGCTTTTTCAGGTTCAGCCATCACTTCTTTTACTATTTTTTCCATTCTAATTCCCTGCGAACCTTTAATTAAAATCAAATCACCGGGCTGAATTATATCCTGTAAAAACTTGCCGGCCCGTTCTGTGTCTTTAAATTCATGAACATTATCTTTAGCTAAACCGGCTTCAATCGCTGACTCGGCGGTTAATTTTGATTCATTGCCAACTGTAATCAAATAATCTATTTCCGCTTCAGAAATATTAAAACCTATTTCGCGATGAGCTGCAGCTGAACGATCACCTAATTCCAGCATATCCCCCAAAACCGCAATCTTTCTTTTACCTTCCGGTAAATCAATCATTTTCATTACTTCCAAAGCGGTTTTAACTGCTAAAGGCGAGGAATTATAAGTATCATCAATCAATAAAGTATATTTAATCCCGGCAATTAAATTCATCCTGCCCTTAGGAGGCCGATATTGGCGCAAAGCTTCGGAAATATCAACCAAATTCATTTTATACGCAATCCCCACTGCAAATGCCGCCAAAGCGGCATAAGCCTGCTGTTTACCAAAACAATGGGGTAAAAAAACAGGTACTGTTGAACCGTTATAATTGATTTTAAAACTGGTCCCCCAAACCTTGCATTCCCATTGATACTGACTTTCACAAAAATCCTGTTCCAAGCCGGAAAAAAGCAATTCACCGGCTGTAATATCAGCACCCACCTGAAAACCAAAAGTTAAAAATTTTGTTTTTAACCTGTCTCGTAAACTCATTACATTCTCATCATCATAATTTAAAACGGCAACAGACTCTTTTTCCAAAGTAGTAACTATTTTTTCTTTTTCTTTTAAAACACCTTTTAAATCCTTAAAAGCATGCAAATGAGCTTCACTGACTGCCGTTAACACACCGATTTTAGGCTTAATAATTTTTAATAAATATTCTATATCACCTTTTTTATCAGCCCCCAGCTCCAAAACTAAAATTTCCGGATATTCTTTATCATTAAAAATCAATAATTTAATAGCTCGGTAAAAAACTTTTAACCATTTAAATAAATTTCTACCACCGGTTTCTGAACCAATAACAGTCAAAGGCACGCCCAGCTCATTATTATAACTTTTAATATTGCGACGAACATTATATTCAAATGATAAAACTGCAAAAACCGCTTCTTTAACAGAAGTTTTGCCCACGCTACCGGTAATGCCGACTATTTCCGGCTTATATTTTTTGATTATTTGTTTAGCAAATAAAATTAAAATCTTTTCTAAAAATTTTTTCATAATTTTTTATTATATTATTAAAATATTATAAAGCATCTGGCATGACATGGTAATAATCCAAAATAAATTTAGCCAAACGGCTAAAAAGCGGGGCCGTTGTCACTGAAGAATAAGAACCCTTTTTCGGATTTTCAAATTTTAAAATCATGGTAAAAGCCGGATCTTTAACAGGCGCGAAACCGATAAAAGAATGATTTGTTTTATTGGAATATTTTCCTCCTTCAGCAACTTGAGCGGTACCGGTTTTACCGGCAACATAATAACCAGGCACTGACGCCGCTTGACCTTGTCCGTTTTTTACTACTGAAACCATCATACCTGATAATAAAGTTGATGTTTTGGAAGAAATAATCTGTTTGGGCCTTGGACGGTTAGTCTTAATTACCACTCCATCAGCTTGTCTGATTTCTTCAATTATATAAGGGCTAACCAATTCTCCGCCATTGGCAATAGCTGAAAAAGCCTGGACCATCTGTAAAGGTGTGACCGTAATACCTTGGCCAAAAGAACCTGTTGCTTCAAAAACTTCGCTGCGTTTTTTTAATGAACGAATATCACCGGCTACTTCGGTATCAAGCTGAATACCGGTTTTTTCACCAAAACCAAATTTTTCAACATATTTTCTAAAATCTCTTTTGCCTATTTGTCTAACAGCAAAAATAGTCCCGGTGTTTAAGGATTTTTCCAAAACCTGCGTCATTGTCTGCTTCCCATGGGATTGTTTATCAACATTTCTAATGGTAAATTCATCAATTTTTACAAATCCATCATCAATATAAGTTGTTTCCGGAGTTATAACTCCCAAATCCAAACCGGCTGCCATAGTAATTGGTTTAAAAATCGAACCGGGTTCATACGCCTCAAAAATTGCCCGATTATTATAAGCGCTAATATCTTCTATACTACCAGAATCATTAGGATCAAAATCAGGATAAGAACACATAGCAATAATTTCACCGGTTTGGGGATGCATCACCACTGCTGCCGCACTTTCAGCTTCAATAATTTCCGCATGCATGTTTAATTGAGAGCAAACTTCAAACTGAACAGTTTTATCCAAAGTTAAAATTATATCAGCCCCATCTTCGGCTCTTACAAATTCTTTATCGCCAACCGAAATAAGCCTTCCGGCAATATCTTTTTCTGATTTTACTGTACCTTGCTGTCCCGATAATTGCTGATCAAAATGACCTTCCACGCCGTAAAGTCCTTTTTTGGTGCCATCTTTGGCAAAACCAACATAACCCAAAATATTTGAACTGATATTTTTTTCCGGATAATAACGAAATGTTTCTTTAACTGATTTAATACCGTTTAATTCCAGCTGCTCAATCATCTCCACCTGGGAATCTTCCACTTTATGTTTTAAAGGTTCGTAAGGATCATCTGTTTTTGATAATTTTTCTGTTAACTCTTTTTTTAAATCTTCTAATTTTTCCTCATCTGCCTCTAAAATTGGAACTAATAATTCAGCTACTTCGTCTGGCTTCTTATCAATAAACTTGGGCTGAGCATAAACCAAATTATAATCTTTATTAATTGCCAAAGGATACAATATCTCTTGTTTAGACAAAGCTGAACCGGCCTTATCCTTTAAAAAGATGGAGCCTCTTTCCGGGAAAAGTTTCTGGTAAATCTCATGCTGATCAGAAGCCAAGGCATAATAAAAATCAAATTTTAAAACTTGAAAATCAAAAAGCCTGGCAATTATTAATAAAGCAAAAACTGCAAATAAAATTGCCATTAATTTTATACGTGGCTCAAAATTTTTAGCTAAAGTATGTTTCTTTTTTCTTTTCCAGCGTGTTAAATCCCACATATTATATATTTATTAATATCATCTATATTTTACCAAAAAAATACTTAAATAAAAAATCGCCTTGGAACAAGACTAGACGATTTTTTATTTATTCTTAGTTTTTTGCACCTTTTTTAACATCTTGGGCAAATTTATCCCCAATATTTTCAAAAGCTCGGATAATTTCTAAAGGAATGGCATAAACAATCGTATTTGACTGATCAGAAGAAATATCGTTTAAAGAATTCAAAGTTCTTAAATGCAATGCGCCTGTTTTAGCTGATAAAATTTCACCGGCTTTGGCTAAATTCTCAGCAGCCGTAACCTCGCCCTCGGCTTTAATTATAACTGCTCGTCTTTCACGTTCAGCTTCAGCTTGTTTAGCCATTGTTCTTTTCATTTCTTCGGGTAAAACAATATCTTTTAAATCAACCGAATCAACTTTAATTCCCCAAGGATCGGTTGCTTGATCAACAATTTTCTTAATTCTGTTAGAAATAGTATCACGATTTGTTAATAATTCATCCAAATCAACTTCACCGGCAACATTTCTCATTGTGGTTTGAGCTAACTGTGAAACAGCATAATAAAAATTTTCAACTTCAATAATAGCTTTAGCTGCATCTGAAACTTTATAATAAATAACGGCATTAATCTGGCAAGAAACATTATCTTTGGTAATCGCCTCCTGGTCAGGGACATCCACGGCTTTGACACGCATGTCGACCTTGAGCATCCTTTGAAAAATCGGAATAACAATGTGCCAGCCTGGATTTCGTGTACCGCTATATTTACCCATGGTAAACATCACGCCCCGTTGATACTGATCGACCTGTCGTAAAAAACTCAAAAAAATAATAACCAATACTATTAAAAAAATCACATAACCCATAATTTTTATTATTAATTATTTAAATTGTAAAAATCACCAATAACACCAATAAAAAACCGATTAAAATAGTTGCCAAACTGGTTAAAACAGTACAAACCGCTTGTTTGTAGTTTTTTTGTAAAAATAAATAAGCCGGATAAGCAAAAATCATTAAACCGGAAATCGCTGCGCTAAAAACCAATAAAATCAAAACCAAAAGCATAGCCAAAGGTCCGCCATAAGCAGCTGTTTCTTTCATAATCTGGTCCATTGCCATTATGATTAAAACAACTAAAACAATATATGCCAACTGAGCAATACCAGTGCCAATTCCCCATTTATAAATTTCCGCTTTATTAAGCTTTTTTGATTTAAACATAAAATTAAATTAAAAAATTAATTATTAAAATATTAAGGGAATTGACTATTCAAATTGGGCTGAATCAACTCCTACCCAAATTTCATTAGCTTTATCCCATCTAAAAGCCAATAAAGTCCTGACTTTTTCTGTATCAGATGTAACATAATCAACTTTGGTTTCTTGGCCGGAACGTTTGGAATAAATTGTTTTTTTATCCAAAACCAAAGGTTTGACAATAAACTCCAATTTCATTTTACCCAAGGGGCCATTAAAAATTAAAGTTTCTTTGGTTCCGTCGCCCTGATCGGTCGGCAAATCAGTCACGGTATTTCCCAAAACTTCAAAATTATTATTGGCCATTTCTTTAATTTGTTCCCAGCGTTCTTCAGTCATATATTTATTTATTAATTATTTAAACACGAAAATATTATCACGAAATACACGAAATTTTCGTATTATTCGTGTAAAAATTCAGTGGTTCAGCCTTTCATGGAAAACAAACAGCCACAATAATCTTGTTTGTACAATCCCATTTGCTTAGACAGCCAATCCGCTATCTGCGTGCCGAATTCTTTTTTAAAATCTTGATCAAAAAATTTTATTTTAAACTTATCTTCTACTTTACGGCCGGTTTCCAAAACTTTAAACGATTGTTTTTGCCTACCCATGGTTAAAGTGCTTGAAAACCATTCAAAGTTATTGGCTTTGGCATATTCGGCTGCCTTTGACAAACGATACAAAAAACATAAATTACAGCGAAACCCTTTTTCCGGCTCAGCCTCATAGCCTTGTACAAATTTAAACCAGTCAGTCGGCTGATAATCAGGCTCCAGATAATTTATTTTTCTGGATTTGCAAAAATTTTTAATCTCGGCTAAACGTTTTAAGTATTCTTCTTCTGGCCAAATATTGGGATTAAAAAAATAAACAGTTATATCAAACTTATTCAAAAGCTGGTTAATCACATAAATACTGCAGGAAGCACAACAAACATGCAATAATAACTTTTCTTTCATAAAATTTAATCTTTTAATAATGCGTTGGTAATCCAAGAAGCTAACCACATAATCAAAGCGCCTAAAAAAGCGGTTTTAAAATCAGCCACCACAAAACCTTCTACAATGGTTGAAGCAAACCAAAATAATAAAGCATTAATAACCAAAGTAAAAAGTCCCAAAGTTAAAACATTAACCGGTAAAGTTAATAAAATCAAAATCGGTCTTAATAAAGCATTGATAACACCCAAAATCAAAGCCGCAATTAAAGCGGCATAAATACCACTCACTGTTACTCCCGGCAAAATATAAGCAATTGCCAAAATTACCAAAGCATTAATTAACCAACGTAAAATCAAATACATAAATAATTTTTAATAATTAGTTATTAAGTACTTAGCCTTAGTTTCAAATACTAGCTATTAATACCCGATTCACAATAACCTATCCCTGAAATCATCTTAGCAAAAAAATCAAAATTAAAAAAGTTAAAATTTACAAATATTTCTTATTTTTCAACTTATCCGGTAAATAATCCTGCTTGGCATCCTTGGCATTATCATAATTAGGCGTATATTTATAACCCTTCCCATAATTCAAATCTTTCATTAATTTAGTAGGCGCATTGCGCAAATGCAAAGGAATCGGTTCATTTGGTAAATCTTTAATGTCTTGCTTAACTTTAGCTATGGCTTTATATAATTGATTGCTTTTAGGGGCTTTGGCTAAATAAACAACTGCTTGAGCCAAAATCACATCGCATTCAGGATAACCAAGAAAATGACAGGCCTGATACGCGCTGACCGCCTGTTCTAAAGCTTGTGGATCAGCCAAACCAATATCTTCTGAAGCAAAACGAACTAAACGCCGGGCAATATATAAAGGATCCTCTCCCGACTCAATCATCCGGCCCAACCAATACAAAGAGGCGTTCTCATCAGAACCGCGCATTGATTTGTGCAAAGCTGAAATAAGATTATAATGCTGTTCACCGGCCTTATCATAAAGATAAGATTTTTGCAAAGCTTGCTGTATAATTTTTTTATTCAAAATAATTTTTCCGGTTTTATCAGTTTTAACGGCATTAACTGCAAAATCCAAGGCATTTAAAACTGTCCTGGCATCACCATTGGCCATTTGCGTTAAAAAATCCATTACCTCATCTGGCAAATTAATTTTAAAATTTCCTAAACCGTTTTCCGTATCTTTTAAAGCCTGCCTAATAATTTGTTTTAATTGTTTTTGATTTAATAATTCCAAAACAAAGACACGGCAACGTGACAATAAGGCTGAATTAATTTCAAAAGACGGATTTTCAGTAGTTGCGCCAATTAAAGTAACAATGCCTTTTTCCACATAAGGCAAAAGCGCATCCTGTTGTGATTTATTCCAACGATGAATTTCGTCAATAAATAAAATGGTCCTAATATCTTTGAATTTTTTACGTTCTTGCGCCTGTTTAATAACTTCACGCAACTCTTTGACTCCGCTGGTCACGGCCGAAAAAGGCACAAAAACCGAGTGTGTTTTTTGCGCAATTATTTTAGCTAAAGTAGTTTTACCAGTACCTGGCGGTCCCCAAAAAATAATTGAAGGTAAATTATCAGTTTCAATAGCCTGCCTTAACAATGTTTTAGATCCAATAATTTTTTCCTGGCCAATAAAAGAAGAAAAATCCAAAGGACGCATGCGGTCAGCCAAAGGTGTATTATTATTTAAATTTTTATCAAATAAATCCATAATATTTTTATCTTAACAAAATATTAAAAATAAAAAAAGCCAAATAAATCTTTGGCCAAATTTAAAAGCACGCCTGTTTAGCGTGCTCTAAAGGAATCCAGCCGCTAAGCTTAATTCTTATTTACCGATTTGCAGGATTACTCCAAACCGGCCTTGTTTTTTTAGGCTGTTGCCTGCAGTCTGAGGCCTGCTCGGTTTCCAAAACCACTGAGCAGCGTTCCGGGTAAAACAACGGCTGCTGGTTGCCGTGAACGCCCTTGTTACTCGGACAGATCACCAGCCGGGACAGCACAGGACATTCGTCTTCGTACTCGGGGCTTGTATGTATTACCAGGCCATGATCGCGAATCTCGAGCTGAGTAATCACGTAGAAATCGTCCCTTGGTGCTGCCGCAACCAATTTTTTTCCGGCTCAAACACCCTGTTCCTCATCCCGTCTCCTCCTTTCTTAAATTTAATATTTTGACACAATATTTGATAATATTTATCAATAATCTACCACCGGCAAAAGAGCCGGTGGTATTTATCTTGCGGGCGTCGCCCGCAATCACTTGCCGAAAAATCGAAACGGTAATTTAGCTAATAAAAAAGCGCCCTTTGCAGGACGCTTTTAGCTTGATCGTAAACGATCAGTAGCCCGTATCCAGGCTTTCGATTTCCAGTTGCCGAATCATGTAGGCAGCAGGATTTTTTTGCGCCAGGATATTTAATGCGTAAGAAACAGCGTTTTTATCCGAAAGAATCGTAGCCATGGGATTTTGCGATGGCAATCTGAGACTGCTCCACACATCCTCCGGATAATCCTTGGCTGTTGCCGGACAAGAAACCACCGGCCAACTGGTATGAGCAGCCAGCATAGGCCCCAAGCCATTGGACATGCCGACCACGGCAATGATTACACCGCCGTCAGGATAATCCCGCTGCAGCTCTTCCAGTGGAGCCAGGCAAGCCTGTGTCTTTTTATGACCGGAAAGAACGATTTCCTGCCTTTCAATACCTGGGACAAAGGGCAATTCGGGTGTTTTGTCGCTATCAGAGCCTTTCCAGACAACTAATGCCTGTTTAGGCAGCCCGATCTGCTGAACCATATCAGTAACCAAACCATACTTGGCTTCTACCTCTGAAAGCGGCAAACCGTCACGATGGAGCTGTTTACTCAATTCCTGAAAATCACGATCTCGTAACCGCCAAGAGTCATTGTCGATTACGTCGCTGATCACCAGTAAGCCGTTATCTGTCCAGCCAAACTCGATTTTCCAGTCCACCAGCACATAACCGAGTAAAGCCCAGGCTTTCTCAATTACCAGGAAAGCCTTATGGTTGAGATTATCCATTGACTTGATTACGTTTAAATTAGAACTTTCCAAACCATCTACTTGGATGGTAATGTCCGAATCAGCCGGCAATACGACTTCATGCGGATGAACCGAGATCCCCAGATCAGCACCTTGTTCCCAGGCCGGCTGTTTGGGCATCATCAGCTTCCAGGGATCTACGTAAACGTTTTTGATCCAAGGATCATCCAGCGGCTTTGTCCCTTCTTTGGCCGGGATTTCCGGCAACCCCAGATCTTTACTCATTCCGCCTTTTTCCAATTTGCCCTTGGTTGTCTTGAGAAAAAACTCACGGCAAACGGCATGAAAACGATGAGGTTTTTGGCCAGCCGGCGCTTTAAGTTCAGGCCGGCGTTTAACAAAACTGCCAACTGCCAAACGTCTGGCGATCACTTCCAGCGGAATCATCGCGCATTTTTGGGCAATAAACTCTGTGTCTGAAACCTGCTCCACAAAAGCAGTCGGCAAGCCACAGTCGTTTAACAGCTGGAAAATCTTGACAGTGGTTTGGGTCGCACAGACAGCCTTGCTGTCAAAACGTTTGGTAAAAGCCTCATCATCATTAGCTGTAACTTCGTCCTTATTTTGCACCCAGACCAATTCAGGATGCCCTTGAACTTCAAAAATCCGTTTGGTTTTACCTTCGCTTAGAAGTTTGCCTTGTTTCCAATCCATGTTCTCCTCCTTTTTGTTGTTTTTGCCAATATCTTTTATAAACTTTAAATCTTTTTTAAACTCATTTTAAAAAATGGGGTCTCGCTGGCACCTGATTACATAGGTAAAAAAGAACTAATAATAATTTAACTTATTAAAATCATTTTGTCAATTTAATTATTGACTTTTTTAAAAAAATTAACTAAGTTTAAACTATTAGTTCCTTGATATCCTTTAAAATTTAAAGGCTTAAATATAAGCTGGGGAGATTACAAACCAAAAACAAAGGAGAAGAAACATGCCAGAAAAGAAAAAAGTTAAAAAGAAACCATCAGCCACAAAAAAAAGTCAAGGTAAAAACAAGCCTTCTTCAAGGCTGGAAATTCCCAAAGGCAAAAAAGTCGCTTTAATCTCGGTTTATGATAAAACCGGGATTGAAGAATTTGCCCAAGAACTGATCAAGCTGGGCTATTTTATCCTGTCTTCAGGCGGAACAGCAAAAAAACTTTCTGAAGCTGGCATACCAGTGACTGATGTAGCTGAAATGGTCGGCGGAGAAGCTATCCTGGGTCATCGCGTAGTCACCTTGTCCCGTGAAGTCCATGCCGGGCTTTTGGCACGCCTGGACAAGCCCGAAGACATGAAAGAGCTTAAAGCGCTGGGCATCCCGCCGATTCATATGGTGGTCTGCGACTTTTATCCTTTAAAACAAGAACTCGCCAAACAATCAGCCACAATAGATTCTGTTGTGGAAATGACTGATATCGGCGGTCCAACCATGATCAGAAGCGCAGCTAAAGGTGGCCGCATAGTTATTTGCGATCCGGATGACCGAAATGAGATTTTGCAAAAATTAAAGCAAAACAAAAAACTCAGTCAAAAAGAAATTGAAAGCTTAAGGGCTAAAGCTGAATACATAGTCAGCCAATACTGTCTGGATTCAGCCCGATTTCACAGCAACGGAAAAATAACCGGGTTAATTGGTAGGTTCTTAAGTAAATGTAAGTACGGCGAAAACCCATGGCAAAACAATAACAACACCGGGCTTTTTTCAATCAAAAGCAATAATCCTTTGGCTTTGGAAAATTTCCAATTGCTGACCGGTATGGAGCCATCATTTATCAATTACACCGACATGGATCGCCTACTTCAGACTATCACACACATCGCAGCCGGTTTTGATGTCAATTTTGACCGAGTTCCCCTGATCGCCTGTGCAGTCAAGCATGGTAATCCTTGCGGAGCTGCTATCGGCTATGATCCGCTTGAAGTCATAAAAAAAATGACGCTAGGTGATCATTTAGCCATTTTTGGCGGTATTGTCATGACCAATTTTCCATTGACTGCAGAAATGATCGAAAAATTACTGACCATTAACCAACCGCCGGACAAACGATTACTGCTGGACGGAGTCATCGCACCACATGTCACAGATGAGGCCATCGAACTACTCAAACGCAAAGGCGACAAATGCCGCATCCTGGTCAACAAGCACCTTCTTAACATCAATTCCTTGAGTCTGGACAAAGGCGAAAAAATCAGGCAAGTCCGCGGTGGATTTTTGAGCCAGCCTAACCATACCGATATTCTGGATCTGGCTGATCCGCATATGGTCATTACCAAGCCCAAAAATCATAATGGGCTAACCGAGTCCCATTACGAGGATATCATCCTGGCTTGGGCCGTGGGCTGTACTTCTAACAGTAATACAACCTGCCTGGTTCGTTCTGGTCAATTGCTCGGTGACGGCGTAGGCCAGCAAAGCAGGGTTGCCAGCTGCCAGGCTACTGTCTTTCGTGCCAAGGAATCAGGACACGAAACCAAGCTGTCAGTGGCTTACACTGACTCATTCTGCCCGCAGCCTGACGCTCCTAAAGTTCTGGCTGATGCCGGTGTCAGTATTCTCTTTGCCAGTTCCGGCTCGGTCAATGACAAAATCGTCCAGGAAACCTGCCAGGAAAAAGGCTTAATCCTGGTCCAGCTGCCAGACAAAGTTTGTCGCGGCTTTTTCGGCCACTAAAAACTTGCTTTAAATTAATAAGCCCCCTACACCATTTGGTGTCGGGGGCTTTTCTTTTTTTGATCAAAGACCAAAAGCCTGGAAAATATATGGTTCACCACGCAACTGATATTCCAAACAAAATAGCTCTTCCCAGCTTAAAACAATTTTATCCTCAAGAAACAAATCCGCCAAAACCTGATTCCAGCTAGTAATCTCTTGATCACTGGCTTCTAAACTTGGATGAGATGTCAACTTGCCATTTTCAATGATATCCATAATATTGAATTGCTTAAACAGCTGAATGTAAATCCATTCCCAGAATTCATCGGCTTCAGCCAATGAGCTAAAAGCATTTTCGCGTAATTTTTGTCGTTTCTCATGCACCTGATGCGACATAAACGAGGCTAATTGCACAATCCGGTAAGCGTCTTCGTGCTTTAAGCCTAGTTCTGCGAATTTTCCTTTAAGCCAATCTTTGGCATCTTCTGAGGCATAACAGCCTTTAGAATTAATTATTTCCAGCATCATATTATCAGGAAAAACTTGCAAACCGTCCAAGATCTTAATCATATTTTTAAAAGACTTCATGGTTACATGAAAAATATCTGGCCAGGCAATTCGCTCTGTGCTAGACTGCTCAATCGCCCGTTCTTCCCAGGTAATAGCACGTTCACGCAGCATCTGGGCAAAATTATGAGCCATGGTCAGCATACCAATCTGATTTTCACAGGTTATGGTATTCTTTTTATGAGGCATGGCCGAAGAGCCTTTTTGCTTTTTGCCAAATGGTTCCTGATAAATAGGGTTCCCGCTTCTGGCACCCAACCTAATATCCTCAGCTATTTGCGTTAAACTGATAACAATCATTTCCAAAGCATTCGCTAATGGCAAATAAACTACTCTGGGCATTATTTGGGTTGCACCGATAAAAGGTTTTAGCCCCAAAATTTGCAAAGCCCGGGCTTCTTCTTCCATGGTTAACCCTTGATAATTACCAATAGCGCCGCTTAACTTTGACTGAGCTATAAGCTTATGAGCATAAAGCGTTTGATCATAGGCAAGCAAAAAAGGTTTTAACCAGGTAAGGCAACGTTTACCAAATGACTGCAGTTTGGCTTCCTGACCATGAGTTCTTCCCAGCATAGGAGTATAGCGATATTTTTCAGCCATAGCCAATAAAAGCCCCTTGATTCTTTCATAAGGCTTATCAATTTGTGACACTGATTCGCCAAGCAAAAGAGCCATGGCCGGCTCTTCAGTATCAAAACTTGTCATGCCTTTATGCCAAAACTGATGCAGTTCAGAGGGTAAATGCCTTAGCCGTTCATCCAAAAATGCGTTCAGATCATGATGTATTTCCTTGTCTCTTGCTTTCCACCAAATAACAGCTTCATCATCAATCGGATGAATCTCAAGTATGTCTTTTATTTTTTTATAAGTACCAGCTGGAAAAATATTCATTTGTTCTCTGGCTAAAATCACTGCCAACTCAACTTCTTGCCATTTTTTTAACTTGGATTTATCACTCCAAATCTCGGCAATTTGAGGATCCTCATAACGTTCAATCATTGTTTCCCTCCTTGTTTGTTTTTTATAATTTAAAAACTTGATTGTAAAAGTCCGTTTTTATAACTTAAATAATTAATCTTGTTTTGTCAACATATTTTTAACATTTTATTTGCTTGCCAAAATTCTCTTGTTTCGGTAAGATAAAATAATAAAAAGTCTATGAACAATGGGTAAAGAAGACGGTTGAATTGTTAGTTAATAGAAGTGGATGTAAGAAATCTCTATCTAACTTCCCAAAAACTAACCAGTATCATACCAAAGTAAAAAATAAATCATGCCGGAAAATAAAAAAACAGACAAAAATATTGCCGGGAAATTACCACCGCAAAATATTGAAGCCGAACAATCACTCTTGGGTTCTCTTTTAATTGATAAAGACGCCATTATTAAAATCGCTGATATTGTTAATGCCAATGACTTTTATCAAGATAAACATCGCTTAATTTTTGATGCTATGCTGGATTTGTACGGCAAACGTGAACCGATTGATTTATTAACTTTAGCTAACCGTTTAACCGAAAAAGAAAAACTTAAAGAAATTGGGGGGCGCTCTTATCTGGCTTCTTTAAGCAACATGGTACCGACATCTTCTCATGTTATTTATTATGCTGAAATAGTTCAAAAAAAATCATCTTTACGTAATTTAATTACTGCCGCTTCCAATATAACCAAGATTGGCTATGATGAAGAAGAAGATGTTTCCAGTATTTTGGATAAAGCCGAACAAACCATTTTTGCTGTTTCGCAAGGACATCAAAAGCAGCAATTTATACCAATTACCAATATTTTAAATGATACTTTTGAACGAATTGATGCTATTCATAAAGATAAAGGCAAACTACGCGGAGTGCCAACCGGTTTTAATGATTTAGACAGTCTTTTGGCCGGTTTACAAAAATCCGATCTAATTATTTTGGCTGCCAGGCCATCGGTTGGTAAAACAACGTTTGCTTTGGATATTGCCCGTAATGTCGCTACTAAAAACAAAACTCCTGTTGCTCTTTTCAGCCTGGAAATGTCCAAAGAACAATTGGTTGATCGCTTGCTTTGTGCTGAAGCCAATGTGGATTTATGGAAAATGAGAACCGGTCGTTTATCAGACAAACAAGAGGATGACGATTTCCCACGAATTGGTCATGCTATGGGTACTTTGGCTGAAGCGCCTATTTTTATTGATGATTATGCCAATGCCAATATAATGGAAATCAGAACCAAAGCCAGACGCCTACAAATGGAACATGATTTAGGTTTAATAGTGATTGATTATTTACAATTAATGGAAGGTAGAATAAGAACCGATAATCGCGTCCAGGAAATTTCTGAAATATCACGTGGTTTAAAACAAATTGCCAAAGAATTAAATGTACCGATTTTAGCTTTATCACAGCTTAACCGTAGTGTAGAAACCAGACAACCACCTATTCCCAAACTGGCTGACCTGCGTGAATCAGGCTCAATTGAACAAGATGCTGATATTGTCATGTTTATTTATCGTGAATCCGTTTATAAAAAAGACTTGGAACTTGATCGTAAAAATCTGGCTGAAATTTATATTTCCAAACACAGAAACGGGCCAACTGGTGTTGTTAAATTATTTTTTGATGAACAAAAAGTTAGTTTTCGTAATTTGGAAAAACAAAATTCAAACTTTTCCGAAGAACCGCCACCAGAACCTGGTCCTAAAAAATCTAATCAGGACTTAAAAAGTCAAGACATGCAATTACCAAATTTTGGCTAAAGAATTACTAACTAATAATTACTAATGATCAACCTATGTTTAACAAATTAAAACAATTCAAAGATTTAAAAAACCAAGCCAATCAATTAAAAGAAGCTTTAGCCCAAGAAACTGCCGAAGGTTCGGCTGACTGGGGTAAAGTTAAAGTAAAAATTGACGGTAATCAGGAAATTTTAAATGTTGAGATTGATCCTGAATTATTATCTTCTGACAATAAAGAAAAACTTGAACAAAACATTAAGGAAGCGACTAATGATGCCATTAAAAAAGTACAAAAAATTATGGCTGATACAATGCAGCAATCAGGCTTAAATTTTCCCGGCATGTAAAAATATAAAACAAATATACTAATAAAATTACGAATAAAAAGCTAAGATCATTAATAATGATTATTTATCAGCTTTCAGCTTCGTATATTAGCTTCAATCAATCATGATTAAATTCCCCCCGACCATTCAAAATCTAATCGACCAATTTGCCAAGCTACCCGGCATCGGCCCCAAAACAGCAGAGCGGCTTGTTTTTTATTTGCTTAAATGGTCGCAAAAAGAAAAAGATGAATTTGCCAAAGCCTTAACCGATCTAAGTCATAGTATAACTCATTGTTCTATTTGCCATAATATTTCCGAAAAAGATCCTTGTTTTATTTGTTCTGATCAAACCAGAGATAAATCCAAAATTTGCGTAGTAGCCGAAGCTCATGATTTGGCAGCGATTGAAAATACCAGTGAATTTAAAGGTGTTTATCATGTTTTGGGTGGTGTTTTAGATCCTTTGCATGGCATTACGCCCCAAAAACTAAAAACTGATCAGCTACTGGCCAAAATCCAAGAAAATAATTTAACCGAAATAATCATGGCTTTTAACCCTGACATGGAAGGTGAAGCTACCATGACTTATTTGAAAAATTTACTTGAACCGTTTACCAAAATAAAAATAACCCGCTTGGCCAGAGGCATGCCAGTCGGTTCTGATTTGGAATATACTGATGAAATTACACTTTCTAACGCTTTAAAAAACAGACGAGACATATAAGCCCTTTGTTTAATAACAACGGGCTTTTTTTATTTTAATCAAAAAATCCCGCACCAAGTGATACGGGATTATTTTTTTAGTTATTTTCTGCAACAAAGCCAGTTAGTTCTAAGGTTTCAATATCAATTTTAAATTCTTTTAATACTTCAACTATTTTTTTAATTTTCTCAATATCAGTGCTGCAAATTCTTAAAAAAGGTTGTGGTTCCTTATTAATATCAAAACAATAATCAAGACATATAGTAAAAACCACATCATCTTGTAATTCGGGCGTTTTTATACGAATAGCATCACAAACCTTTGTAGCTAAAAAATTAGCCTTAGCTAGATCCAAGCCATGAATCTCAATATTTGGCATTCCATCCTCCTTTTTAAAAAAACATTATTAAAGTATTGCAAATAAAATAAAATCTGTCAATAAAAAAATGCATCCTCTGCCTAGCTTAGGATGACATTTTTTTATATTATAACTTTTACTGTTTTTTAAATAGATTCGATTTTAACCAAAGTTTTTGGTTGCCTGTGCCCTTTTTTGCGTCTGTATCTGATTTTGGATTTATATTTAATAACCGTAACTTTTTTATCTTTATATTGTTTTTCAATCACACCAGAAACTTTGCCACTTTTAACCAAAGGATCACCAATTTGCACATCTGTTCCCTTGGTATCAGCAACCAACAAAACGTCTTTAAAATCTATTTTTTTACCTTCCTTGCCTTCAATTTTTTCTATTTGAATTTTATCACCTTCAGCTACCTTATATTGCTTGCCTCCGGTTCTTATTACTGCAATTTTAGACATATATTTTTAGCTTATGGCAAATAGCCTATAGCTATTTGCAAATTATAATTAAAAAAAGATTAGTGCCTTGCTAAATCTTGATTAGTATTTTAACTTAAATAAAAAAATTTGTCAAATGAAAAGCCCCTAGTTTAAACAGAGGCTATTTTTTATATTATCCAATGCCAAAAATCAGTCAGAAAAAAAGATATCAGCATTAAAATAAGACCAAAAATAAAATTCAAAAACATACCTTTTTCCGATACTCGATAATCACCAATCATGAGCCAATCTTTATGATGTTCTGATTGTGAGGCACAAGGATTCATATCAAACCAAAAATTATCTTCAAGTGACCAAATCAGCATCAAATTGGCAATCGCTCTTACCTCTAAAACAATGATGGGTTCACCAGGCCAAAAGCAAAGATAAACCAATATATGAGACACAAAAAGCTGAATAAGATCAACTATGCGATGATAGATTGTAAAATCTTTACCGCCCAACAACTTATTAATATAAAAAAAATAAAAGTTACCAGGCCAGCTCTTATGATCAACCAAAACATATTTATTAGAGGCAAAAGATTTATAAAACATTTTATCTTCTTTTTCATCCCAAATATATTTCTTGGTCGGTAACTCTTTAGCCCAACCGTTTGGACCTTCAATTTCCATTTCTAATTTGGCAAAAAGTATACACCAAACAATCAAAAGTAAAAAGAACAAAAATATAAGCATGCCAATACCTCCTTTTTTATTATTATATTAAACTAACAGATCATATTAAATAAGTCAAGACAGCAATTTGACTTATTTATTGATTACTGTTAATATCTATTAAATCCGCTCATTAAAACTAAATAAAGGAGGTTTGAATGGCTAAAATAATCGACAGCCTGGAATGCTCGTTGCAGATTTGGGAAGATCTATGTTTATTGATTCAGCTTTTATCTAAATTTCAGCAAAAACAAGGCCTAAAGCCAGATTATCCGTTACAAGGACCGTTTGTTCATTATGCGGAATTTCGTAATAACCTGAAATCTGCCGGAATTAATCCTGATTTTGAAACTATAATTAAAAAATTCACAGAACCTTATAGATCAGATAAATCACCGGCTTTGGGTGATTTGGCTCAACTGGCTTTTGAATTAGCGCTTTGGTCAAGCAGCAGTCGACGTGTCTACCATTTAACTTCTGACATACAATTGCTTTTAAATGCCACGACTATTAAAAATATTACCTGGCAAGATGTTAGACTGCCTTTACCTTCATTTACCATATTATTGGATGAACCAATCAAAGATACCGATGACCAGATTGAATATGACTGTATTTTAATAACTTCGGGATTATCTTCAACCGGTATTAAAGAAATTGAATTTCGTTTAATACCTAATAATTTTAGGAGTTATTCAAGAATTTCTGATGAAGAAGTTAAGTTAATGAAAAAATTTTTAAAACAAAACAAACAAGATAAGCTACTAAAAAGAATACAAAAACACTACTCAGCCATTCCTTCCCCCCTATTATCACCTATTTTTTCAATCCCCTTAACCGAAAAAGCCTTGCAAAGCAAAGTGACTGACTCTATTATTGACCTGGCACTGGAATTTGTTGCTCAAGCCCAAGCACAAGGTCATAAAATTACCATACCTAAAGGCGTAAAAGTCATGCCAGAAGAAGGCAATACAGCCACCAGATTAATTGTCAGTCTTTGTCTTTATTTGACTACGCGCGAAGGCTGGAAAATTAAAAGCAAAAAACAACAAAGCTCAAAAAGCAAAAAAAATAAAGCTTTACCGCCAATTAACGATTGTTTTGAACTTTTTACTATCATTACTGAAAGAAAATTAAACCCGCAAGAAAAAAAAGCTTTTTCAGCGGGTTTAAAAAAAACTACAGGACAAATAAGTCCTCATTGGCGTATGGGTACTTGGCGGTTTCCTCCAAATAAAGCTAATGATCCTGAAGCTAAAAAAACAGTCTGGGTTAGTCCCAGCCTTGTCAATAAGCATTTAATCTCAGGAAACAATTTGCCTAACGGTTCAAAAATTTATTTATAAAAAATGCTCCGGTCTTATTAAGACTGGAGTTTTCTTATTAAAAAATAATAAAAAAATATCTTAATTAAAATCAGCTAAAATATCTACTTTATTACCTATTTTAACATTATGCTTATCACTATAACCGGCATTAACTTCCAAAACATAATTAACCTCTGTTTGCGGATAATAAACTTGTAAATCCTGATCAGAATTTGGAACTGGCACATTCTTGGTTATTTCAACAATCTGATTATTATTAATCCAAATAAAATCAAGCGGAAAATTCATTTTTCGCATAACAAAACCTGGTTTTTGTTTTTCAGAAAAAACAAATAACATGCCTTGATTTTCAGCCAAAGATTCGCGTTCACTCAAGCCTTTAAATCTTTCGGCTGGTGTTTGGGGTATTTCCACATAAATAACATTATCATTGATAATTACCTGAGCTAAGGATGAATCTTTAATATTGGAAAACACAGAAAAAGACGAGCTGATCATTAAAATCAACAAAATACCAATTATAAAAAAAAAGACTATAATTATATATTTTTTATCTTTCATATTTTTGAATTTTTCTTTTGATAAATAAAAACCAAACTAACACCTAAAATTAACATGACCAGCAACAAAATGATCAAGGCTATTAATTTCCCGAAAGTTTGCAAAAAAACGGCAAAACCGCCAAATAAAGCCGTTAATAATAAGTAAAAAATAACTGCCTGACGATGAGAAAAACCAACATCAAGCAAACGAAAATGCAAATGTTTCTTATCTGAAAATTTAAATGGATTTTTACCGGCTAAAATTCTGCGTGTGATAACCCAGATTACATCTAAAACAGGAATACCTATAATTAATAAAGTTGTCGCTACCTTAGAACCGGAAATAATTGCCAAGACCCCCAGCATTAAACCAGCATACAAACTACCGCCTTCACCTAAAAAAATTTTAGCCGGATGCCAGTTAAAAACCCAAAAACCTAAAAAAGCACCCGCCAAAATCATGGCAATTAAAGCTGTATTATATTGAGCAACAATCGAACTCATAGCAATGGCAAAAATTATAACTGCGCCAATCACTGTTACCCCGGAAACCAAACCGTCCAGACCGTCCAAAAGCTTGGTAGTATACATCATTCCCAGTAACCAAATAAAAGTGAATAAATCAGATAAAACAGTAATTTTGTATGGTATCCCCTGCCAGTGAAATAAAATAAATTCCCATTGATCAAAACGAATCACTCCGCCAAACGGATTTCTAATATGATCAATACCAATACCACTGGCAATAATTACTAAAACAGCCAAAACAGGAAAAATAATTTGCAACTTGGGTTTTAAATTATATCTATCATCCAAAACACCGCCTAGCATAATAATCAAAGAGGCGATTATTATACCCCAAACATACTTTTCAGCTATAAAATCCTTAATAACCCAATCAGTAAAAAAACTATAGTAGACAAATACCATAGTAAAACTTAGAAAAACCGCCATTCCGCCCAATAATGGAGTGGCTGTTTGATGAATTTTTCTGGCCACAGTCGGCCGGTCAACAATATCAAATTTAGCAGCTAATTGCTTGACTATAAAAGTCAAAATAACAGCCAAAATGAAAGTAATAATAAAAGCGGCTAAATATACCATATTTATAACTTTTTAGCTTTTTCTACCCTAATTACTCCGCCTGATTCTAAAATTGCCACATCTCGCCGCCCGATTTTACCTTTAATTAAATATTGAGCCAAAGCATTGTCAACATGCTTCTGAATAGCCCGTCTTAATGGTCTGGCGCCAAATTGCGGATCAAAACCGATTTTAGCCAACTCTTTAACCGCTTCTTCACTGGCCTGAAAATGTATACCTTTGGCTTCCAAGTTCTTGGCGACATCATTTAACATCAAATGAGCAATTTTAACAACGTCTTCATAGCTAAGCGGTTTAAAAACAATAATATTATTAAAACGATTTAAAAATTCCGGACGAAAATAATCTTTTAATTGTGTCTCCAATAAATCTTTTTTAATTTTTTCAACCGGTACTTTTTCCTTAATTTTTTGCTGAATATAAGACGAACCGGCATTGGAAGTAGCAATAATAATCGTATTGGTAAAATCAATAGTCCGGCCAGTCGCATCAGTCAAGCGTCCGTCCTCCATTACTTGCAAAAAAACATTTAAAATATCGGCATGCGCCTTTTCCAACTCATCCAATAAGACTATGGAAAAAGGTTTTTGCCGAACAGCCTCGGTTAATTGTCCCCCAGTACCTGCTCCGGCCTGGCCCGGTGGTGCGCCTATTAAACGGTTAATACTGGATTTTTCCTGGTATTCTGACATATCCAAACGCACCATATTTTCTTCACTATTAAAATAAACTTGGGCTATTGTTTTCGCTAATTCTGTTTTACCGACACCAGTCGGACCCAAAAATAATAAATTAGCAATCGGTCGGTCAACATCTCTTAATTCGGTTCTGGCCCGGCGTAAACTATTGGCTACAGCACTAACTGCCTCTTCCTGATCAACCATTCTTTCATGAATGATTTCTTCTAATTTTAATAATTTTTCACTTTCACTTTCAGTAATATCAGAAACGGGCATATTAATTTTTTCAGACAATAAAGTCGCAACATCATTACCAGTTACCAATGATCCGGCACCTTTATTAGTTTTAGCCCAAGCACCAGCTTCTTCCAGTAAACTAATTGCTTTATAAGGCAAAAATTTATCTGTAATATAACGATCAGTCAATTTAACCGCATTTTCCAAAGCTCGATAAGAAAAGAAAATATTATTTTTACCTTCAATTTTACCCACCTTACCAGCAATAATCTGAACAGCTTCATTAAATTCCGGTTCAGCAATTGTTATTTTCTTTAAAATATTCCCCAAACTGGTAGTTTCAATTGAATTAACATAACTGATCGGTGTACTGGTAGAAATTAAAATAAATAAATTCTTGGATAAGGCTTCCACAATAACATCTGATAAATCCAGGCTTTCACCACTGCCAGCCGAAATCCCCATAATATCCTGAATATTATCAATATATAAAACAACATTACCGGCTTTAATCAGCTCATTAACACAAATCAATAAACGTTGCTGAGCTTCACTGGCTGATGCACCTGACAATAAACGGGAAACACTTAAACTAACCAATCTTTTATCACGTAAAAATTCCGGCACATCATCAGCAATCATTTTTTGCGCCAAACCTTCCATTATGGCTGTTTTGCCAACCCCGGGTGATCCGACCAAAACAATACCTTTAATTGAACTGCCTTCTAAAACTCTAAACATTTCATTAAATTCACTTTCTCGATCAATACACAAAGGCAAATAACCCATTTTAGCCAATAAAGTCAAATCTTCAGAAAACTGATTCAAATATTGAGTTTGCACGGCTGTCATAGCGCGATCAATACCGGTTTTTGATTTTAAACGAGAACTGGCTCTGTAAGTTTGCCATTGTTGACGCAATAATTGCCTAATTCTTTGCCATAAAATAACATTATTAACTTGTTCCAAACTAATATTAATATCAAATAATACTTCTTGGATCATTTTATCAGCTTTAATAGCTTCTTGAGCTATTTCAGTGGTATCAACTTTTTCCAACTTATTGTCATAAGCTGCCCGATAAGCTTTCATTAAAAGTTTTATCGATTCACTAGAAAAAACTGTTTTTCCCTCAGTTTGCGGATATCTGGCCGCAACTCTGCCTAATTTTTTAGCCAAATCATTAAAATCAACGCCTAATCGGGAAAAAATGCTACCCATCTGATTGGAAACAATAAAAGCGGCAATCAAAAAATGAATCGGACTGACTTCAATCGCCTTGTACCTGGCTGCCACTTCAAAAGCTTTTTCAATTACTTGCCCGGCTTCTTTACTAAAAGCTTTGGCAATATCTATTTTATTTTTATTACCAAACGATTTTACCTGCAACCAATCAGCCGGTGGAGGCGCAATAGCTGACTGTTCACTTTCTGATTCATATTTTTTAGCCAAAACAGTTTGTTTTTGTTCTTTAATCAAAGATACAAAATAAATTAAATATAAATCAAAAATAAATGATAACCAAAAATAAAAATGAAACTCATTTTCACCGCTTAACCAATAATCTGCTTCAAGTATTCTAAGAAAATCATTCAAATAAACCAAATAAAAAGAATAAATCAAACTGGCCAAACCCAAAACACCAATGATTATTAAAATTATTAAAGTTATAATACTGGCTATTTTTTCAAGCTTATATAACTTTATATATTGAGGATTGATTATTTTTGACCAATACAAAATATAACCATCCAAATAACCAATAATGCCATGGCCGTCACAATTGCGACATTTTTTATTGCCCACATAACCCAAACCATTACACTGTGAACAAATCAAAAACTGCAATTGTTCATTATTACTTTCTGCATTTTTATCATTTTCAGGCATTTTAAAAAATAAAAATTAATAATTGAAAAATAATAAAAACCGGTAAAACCAGCCAAATAAAAATAAAAACAAGAGTCAAGCAAATTAAAAATAAAAGCGCCAAACCGCGAAAAATAATATTAACCAAACGCAGGAAAAAACTAATCAAACGCCCGGGAATGTCTCTTTGGCCAAACATGGGCACAAAAATATTTTTCACCCAAATAGTAAAACCCAAAGTTAAATTAAAATCACTGATTAGGCGGCCAACACTTTTAATCATTTTTATAAATCCCTTGGAATACCACCAAACAGGAAAATATAAAGCAGTCCTTAATCCGTCAATTAAAATTAAAATAATTATTTTGCCAGTACTTGTTGAAACTTGAGCCATATTAATTAAAGTTTATTTTATTTAATTTTAGCATAATTCAAATAAAAAAAGAACCCCCATAACTAAACGTTATGGGGGGGTATCAGCCTTGCTGAAAAAAACGTTCCTGCAAATTTTTCATGCCTTCAAAAATATCCAAAACTTGACACTGAGTAAGTTCACAATCTTCTTCAGGCGCAATACTTTCCAAGCGCTTTTTTATAGCTTTTTTCTTGAAAGGTGAAACTTGAGCGTCGGAAAAACCATTAATAAAAGATTCGACTACGCTTTTGGTAGTTATAAATTCCATTTTGATCACCTCCTTTAGGAATATTTTAATTTAACAAACATTAAATATTTTGTCAAGGAAAAATGTAAATTTGTAAAGGTGAAATAATCAAGCGTTGTTTATATTTGTAAATTATAATAGGGTTGTTTACACTTTTAAAACAATAAGGCTTTAAACTTAATCCTGACTTTCCAGTTTACGAATAGCACTTTGTAAACTAAAAAAATCACTGCAAGTAAACGGTTCAAGTTCTTTGAAACTTAACTGGGCTCGCCTTATTTTATCCGCTATTTGTTTAAAATGCCCAGCTAAGGAATTTAAATCGTTTGAACCGGCCTGATAGTCTTGAAAAAGCTGCAAAAATTCTTTTTTAAACTGCTTATCCAAAAGACTATCAATTTCAGATTTTGTTGCTCTGACAATCCCATCTTTATGATGAGCCGATGAATAAATAGTGTAAAATTTTAAATCTTCTGAATCAGAGACATTAATAACATTATGCTCTTCTGCCCCACCAGGTACGACAATTGCAGAACCGTCACTCACCTCATATTCATTGCCGTCAATAATAACTTTGCCCTGACCTTGTTCAAATCTAAAAAACTAGGCATTTTCTTCATGTCCTTCCGTGCCATTTTTTCACTGAACTTTTTTATTACCAATGGCTACCTTATTTCCCGGACTCTACCAACTTCACCTGAAGTTAAACGAACTTTAATGCCATGCGGATGAGATGGACTATTGGTTAAAATTTCTTTAATAATTCCCTCGGTTAAAAAACCGGTCGGCTGATCTTTTTTCAAAACAATAGCCACTTTCATGCCTAATTGTAAATTATTTCTAATTGTTCCGTCCATAAATATCTTTAAAATATTTTTATCTGACAAAAGTTAAAGCCTGACCTTTCTTATCACCACGGCCTGTTCTGCCAATACGGTGAATATAATCATCATAAGTCTGAGGAGCAGTATAATTGATCACATGGCTGATATCTTTAATATCAAGGCCTCTGGCCGCTACATCAGTAGCAACTAAAATATTTATTTTATCATCTCTAAACAGAGTTAAAGCTTTTTGACGCTGATATTGTCTTTTATCGCCATGAATGGAAGCGGCTCTAAACCGACAATGATTTAAATCATTGGTTAGTTTCTCCACATCTCTTTTGGTTTCACTAAAAATTAAAACCTTTTTACAATCAGATTTGGCTAAAACGGTTTTTAAGGCTTCAAATTTTAATGAGGTTTCCTTGAACCTGACAATATCCTGATCAACATTATCGGCTGTTTGCCCTGAATTAATATTAATTGTTACAGGATTATCCAAAAACTGTTTGATTAATTGTTTAATCGGCTCCGGTAAAGTCGCTGAGAAAAAAAGTGTTTGCCTTGGTGATTGAGTTTGCTTTAAAAGCTCGGTAATAGGTTTGATAAAACCCATATCCAGCATTCGATCAACTTCATCCAAAACAACATTATTAAAATATTGCAATTTCAAAGCTTTCCGATCAGCTACATCTTTTAATCTGCCCGGCGTACCAATAACAAAGTGGGGTCGTCTTTTCAAACTATGCAATTGTTTGGCAATCGGCGTACCCCCGATTATAACCGACGAATATATTTGCATACCCTGAGCAAATGCCCGCAAATCATTATCTATCTGCAAAGCTAATTCGCGAGTCGGCGCAACTATTAAAACTTGCTGAGTCTTATCATAAAAGACTTTATTAATCAAAGGCAATAAGAAAACACCGGTTTTACCCGTGCCCGTATTTGCCAAACCGACCACGTCTTTATTGTTTAAAACATGAGGAATAGCCTGATCCTGAATAGGTGTCGGGGCAATGAATTTCAACCTGTTTAAATTGGCCTGTAATTTTTCACAAAATTTAAAATCAGCAAATTTATGTTTGATTTCAATAACTGATAAATTTTTTATTTCAGATGATTTTCTGACAAAACGAGAAATATCAATTGTTTGTTGTTTCCTGTTGCGTTTGTTGCCATAATACCTTTTCCTGTTTCCACCTGAAGATTGGGAAAATTTATTATAATGCCTATTTTTTTGATAACCGGAAAAATTTGAACCGTTGGATCTTTGACCTGAACGGTTTTTTGATCTTTTATTGTACATAGATTTATAGATTATAAAAACCCTTAAACTTATAGGGTTGTTTATTGATAATTAATACATTTCTCATTGTAGTATAGAATTGTATTAATTATCCAAAGAGGATATTTTTTCAGCCTTGGCTGATTTGCCTTTATATTCCCGGCAAAAAATCTATATAACAATAAATTGAAATGAAGTTTGCTCAAAGTAAAACTTTGAGTATAATGGCTAATTATAGCAGAAACAAAATTTAAAGTCAAGCATTGAATCTTAAAATTCAAATGGAGCGAAGCGATTTTGTCTAACGTTCCAGCGTATGCGATGTTTTTGCGACCAACGGGAGCAAAAATATGGGAGAGGGGCGAGCCGAGCCCCGAACCGCATACGCTGCGTTATACGCCCCGACGACTGAAAGGAGGAGAGCGCAGCGTGGCACGAAGCGTAGCGGAGTGAGTCAGGAGGGCACATTAGTATGATTTAATTTTTCTCTTTCTTATAGGATAATAAACAAGGCCAAGAATAACAAACAATACTCCTATTACGACAGTAGCCCATCCGGCATATAGAAAAAATCCGTCGCTTTCAAATAATTTAATTGTAGCAATTCCTAGAACAAATGCTGAAAATCCCGTTCTTACATAAGCAAGTGTGTTCCGTTCATTGGCAAGAATGGTTCTTTCCTGAGCAAGAAGTTTATGTGATATGAGAGATTTTTTTAAATTATTGTTTTCCATAATAATATTGTTTGTTATTCTGGTTTATAAATATGTGTAATTGAATGTGCCCTCCTGATTGCGTATAACGTTTCGGCATATGCGAAGTTGCTGAAGCATTTTTGATGGTACAATTTTATCACCATCAAAAATGAGAGGCAATTTGGATGAGCGAGCGTTTAAAATAAAATTATTTTTTAAAAATTTGATATAAAATAAAAAACTATTGCTGCTGGTATAAATTTTACCGTTTCAATTATTAAAAAAATTGGCGAAACAATTAAGCCGAGAGTTGAGGCAAAAACACAAGATACGGTTTCCCACATTCCACCATAGTAGCGTACTATTTGGCCAGTTTTTTTGTCCTTTTCATATCCTATATCTCTAACTTCTTTATAATTTTTATATCCGTGCCAAATGGCGCTAACCACTATAAAAAATATCCAAAAGTAAAAATATTTTTCCATATATATAATTTAAAAAATAATTTTATTTAGCGAGTGAATTGCATATGCCGTGTTATATGATGTAGCCAGAAATTTCTTCTTAATTTATTTATCTATGTATTTAGCTTTTGAAAATAAATCTTCTGCATATTTTAGTGCCTCTTCTTTTGTATTAAAAACAAAAGTAAAGTCGTTCTCCGGATTTCTCGCACAAAAGCTTCCGGGAATTGTTTCGTTCCATCCCTCTTGACCGTTTTTAAAACGTAAATAAATTGCCCATTTTAAACCGTCCTTATATTTTTTAACAATTTTATAACTTGAAACACTTTCTTTTAAATTATCGATTGATTGTGTTCTTTGTCCTTTAAAAAAGGAAGTTAGGATCAGCCACAATACAAAAATAACTGGCAAAAAATACCAATAATTGATGTTATCAAGTTCGTAATCAAACACATATTTAATAATTACTGCGACGGTAAAAGTTGCTATGTAGCCATAAGAAGCTAGTTTTGCGAAAGACGGCGCATGAGACATTGCTCCTTCTTTTTTTATATACATGTTTGTTGTAAATATGCAGACTAGACTGCCCAATACTCCGCCAGCACCAATTATCAACGACTCTGTTCCAAGGATAAACCCTAGAAAAAGATAAGATATAGGAATTATTAAGCCAAAAATTCCAGACAAAATCGTTGTCAGTGCATAAATCCCAATAAGAATTAAAATTGCTAATAAATATTCCATATTTTTTGTCAGTTATTAATATTGTAGATTATATTCAAGTTAAAATAAAATTGTTAAAAAATTTTAAATAGATAAATAAATTTCTGGCTATTTCATATAATCGGCGGCGGTATATCCGAAGTGACTGGAGTCCGCCTTGGCGAGCGACAGGCATTGCGGATATACCGAGTTATCCGAAGTGGCGCAAAGCGACATAAGGATAACGAGGCGAAGCCGCCGCCGATTATCCAAAATGGAGCGAAGCGACATTTTGGATAACTCGTTTCTATGCGAAAATATTTCGTATTTACTACAAAACTTGGTAATAGAAACGAGTTGTGTGCTATAATTTAATTAGAATATTATGCTTCAATTATAACAAAATTTTAACTTTATGCAAGAAGAATTAAACAAGGTAATCACTGAATTAAAATACCGTAATTACAGCCCCAAAACAATAGATTCTTATTTAGGCTGCTTAAAAGATTATTTTACTTATATAGGCAATAATTACACTCATTTTGATGAATTTAAAGTTAAAAAATATCTGTTAAAGAAGAAAAATACCGGACAAGCCGGACAAACTATTAATGTTTACCTGAATGCTGTCAAATTTTATTACGAAAATATTGTTAAAATTCCATTTAAAATTAATTTGCGCTATAGCAAAACACCAAAACGCTTGCCGATTATCTTATCAAGACAAGAAATTGAAAATATTTTAAAGTCAATTAAAAACAGCAAGCATCGTTTAATGATAGCTTTAGCTTATGGCACTGGCTTGCGGGTTTCAGAAATTGTGCGGCTTAAAATTGCAGATTTGAATTTTGAAGGTTTAAGTATTCATATTAAACAAGCCAAAGGAGCTAAGGACAGGATTACAGTCATGCCGGAAAAATTAAAAAATGACTTGCTTAATATGTGCGCCGGCAAAAAATCAAATGATTTTGTCTTTGAAAGCGAGCGTGGCGGCCGGCTGACAGAGCGCACTATGCAATTGGTTTTTGAGCGCGCGCTTAAATATGCTAAGATAAATAAATCAGCTACATTCCATTCTTTACGCCATAGCTTTGCCACCCATATTTTGGAAAATGGGATTGATGTGCGCTATGTGCAGGAACTTTTAGGCCATAAGAATATTAGGACAACCCAAATTTATACTCATCTGACGAATTTGGCAATGAGAAATATTAAAAGTCCGCTATGAATTTTATGCAGAACAAGCCGGCGCAAAACCGGATTTATTTTGAAGGCGCAGAGTATTTTGTGACAATGAATACTCAAAATAGGCTAAAATATTTTGCTGAACCGATTTTATATTGGATTACACGACCGAAGAAGCGATTGGCCAATCGCTTCTTCGGTTCGCAAAAAGAGATAAAAAGCATAAAAAGGCAATAAAGGAAGTTAATGAACTATTAAAAGCTCTAAAACAACAATATATTCAAAAATACGTAGAGAATAAAAAGATAACAGAATTTTAGATATGAAAATATTAGCAATAGAAACATCATGTGATGAGACAGCCGTCGCGATTTTAGAAATAAAAGGCCAAAATTATAAAGTTTTGGCTAATTTAGTCTCTTCGCAGGTTTATATTCATAAAAAATACGGCGGAGTAGTGCCAGAAGTGGCTGCCCGTAAACATTTAGAAAATCTTTTACCGCTTTTAAATCAGGCCTTAAAACAAGCAAAGCTTAAGCAAAAAGATATTGATATAATTGGTGTGGTTTATGGTCCGGGTTTAATTACTTCTTTGATTGTTGGCGTGGAAACAGCCAAAACTTTAAGCTTAGTTTGGCAAAAGCCATTAATCCCGGTTAATCATATTAAGGCGCATATTTTGGCAAACTTACTTAAAGGTGATAAAGGAAAATTTCAAGAAATTCAATTTCCATCCTTATGCTTGGTTGTTTCTGGCGGTCACACTTCTTTGGTTGTATTAAGGAATTTAAAGGATTTTAAAACTATTGGTCAAACCCGCGATGATGCTGTTGGCGAGGCTTTTGATAAAGTAGCGAAAATTTTAGATTTAGGTTATCCAGGCGGACCAATTATTTCTCAAAAAGCGGAAAATGCTGATAACCAAGCATTTGATTTGCCAAGACCAATGATAAAAACAAATGATTTTGATTTTTCATTTTCTGGCTTAAAAACTGCTGTTCTTTACGAATGGGCCAAGGTTAAGTTTAAAGACGAAAAAGCAATTCGCAATATGTGCGCTTCATTCCAACAAGCTTGCATCGATGTCTTGGTGGCCAAAACAATTTCAGCTGCCAAAAAACATAAAGTCAAAGCAGTTTTATTAGGCGGCGGGGTTTCAGCTAACAAGGAGTTACGCGAACAATTAGAATCTGCAGTAAAAAAATTAAGGAACGCCCAATTTTATCAGCCGGATTTAAGCTTAACTACTGATAATGCCTTGATGGTTGCAATTGCCTCATATTTCGGATATAAAGAAGGTAAGAGAGAGTGGGATGCTGTAAAAGTGGATCCGAACCTGGAGATTTAACATCCAATAACCAATAATCACCAATCAAACAATAATTAATAATTAATTTATAAATTATAAAAATTTAGTTATTATTTATTAGAATTTATAATTTGTTTGGATGTTGGTTGTTGACGATTGATTATTATTGTGTTTATGACCAAATATATATCAAAATCAGAGCAACAAACCTATAAAATAGCTGCAAACCTATCTAAGAAATTAAAGGGCGGCGAAGTAATTGCTTTAGAGGGTGATTTGGGTGCGGGGAAAACCGCTTTTGTTAAAGGCTTAGCTAAGGCCGTGGGTATTAAAAAACATGTAACCAGCCCAACCTTTGTCCTTATGAAAATTTATCCAAGCAGTAATCAGCAATCAGCAATCAGCAATCTGGTCCATGTGGATTGTTATCGTTTGGATGAGCCCCAGGAGTTGTTTTATTTGGGTATTGAGGAATATTTGAATAAATCAGACACCCTTGTTGTGATTGAATGGGCTGATAAGATAAAAAAATATTTAAAAAATTTTAAAAAAATAATTTGGTTAAATATTGAGATTAAAAATCAACAGCGATATTTCAAAGTTAAAAAAATTAAATTTTAAAAATATGATTAATGAAAAAAAATTACCAGTTAAGCATTATGAAGAAGAGCAAGTTTCAAAGAAAGTAATTGACGAAGTTTTCCCCAATTTAGATTTGGCTGATAAGGATAAAACATTGGCAAAAGTAGAAGAACTTTTAAGTAAATTTAAAGAATGCAAAAATTTTTATGAAAAGCTGAGCGGTGACGAAAATTTAGAAGACGAAGAATTGTTGGAAACTTATGATAATTATATTGAAGCAATTGAAAATATTTTACCAGAAGGTTATCGATTAAGGAGTATTTCATCACCTAGAGATTCAAGTTTTTGGCGCGGGACAGATCCTTTTATAGTTTTAAGTTTATTGAGTGGCGATAAAAATAAATTAAAAATTAGCTCTCAATATCCTAATATAGCTAAAAATTGGCAGACAGCCATTGCTTACGGAAAAAGCAGTAAATCTGTTGATGTTCCCTTTGTTTTAACTATGGGCTTTCAAAGGCCTGAAAATTTAAAAATTTTAAAAAGTGAGAGTTCGGATATTTATAAAGATACTATTGAAACCGCCGAAGGCGAAATTAAATTTAATGATTTAAAAGAGATAGCTATAAGATTAAAAGGCAAGCAGCCAGGTGAAGTTTTCCCGCCCAGATTCTATAGACTTGAAAAAATTGATGAAGCCATGGCTGCGTAGATTAAATAAAAAAGCAAAAGTTTTTTACTTTTGCTTTATTTTGTCTCAAAAATATTTTTTATGACTAATGTCCAAAAAGATAATAAACTAAGATGCGGCATTGTTTTTAATAAAAATATTACTTTATCATCTTTTTTGGGCAGATTTTTAAATTTTTCTTTATTGGAGAGAGTGATTTCTGGATGATTAAGTATAGCTTTTTCCCAGGCAGGAAAAATAAGATTGACAATGGTATAATTATCAGCTATATCAGGCTGTGCTTTTTCAATTTTTTTTAAAGCTTCGTCAATATATTTTTGTTCAAAAAAATCATTATCATCATTTCCAGTCAATAAGTTCACCTCCTTTTGTTAATTAATTTCGGGTTTTAAGCTTAGCAGAATTTTTATGTTTTGTCAATAAAAAAAAGAGCAATGTCAACGGGAAGTTAAAATGTCCTATTCTCAGGGAAATTAAAATGTCCTAT